>CALWXZ010000001.1 GCA_944385625.1 uncultured Flavonifractor sp.
CATAACCCGAAGGTCGGAGGTTCAAATCCTCCCCCCGCAACCAGAAAAAGCACCTGATTCCACGTGAATCAGGTGCTTTTTATTATTTTGCTTTTTTAAAGATGGGGAATTCAACTTCCATTCAACTCCCTTTCAAATTCAAGCCTTTTTCAAAACGATATCGGGTAGAATGCGGGCGCTGCAATGCTCCCCCCATGTTTGACAGTGTCTTTGCTTTTCACTGTCTCCCATGAAGGGAGCATATCAATGATCTTACAGCAGGGCGGGTCCTCGTCACGGTCGGTTTTTACTGAGCGGATCACCCGTTCGCTTGGGGCGTTTTACCCACCAGATCACATAAGTCGTTCACTTCCATGGGATGGTAGTAGTAATAGCCCTGGATCATATCGCAGCCGCATTCCTTAATCAGGGTATCTTGCGTGACCGTCTCCACTCCCTCCATACATACCTTTTTTCCAAAGCGGTGGCAGGCGTAGACGATACTGGAAATGAAGTTCATCTTATCTTCCGACTCTGTAATCTCCCGGAGCAGGGACCTGTCCAGCTTAATCATGCTGGAGGGATACTGCAGCAGCATCCGCAGCGAGGAGTATCCACTTCCGAAGTCATCCAAAGCGATGCGCAGACCCATGGCCTTGCAGGCGTCCACAAAGTGGAACAGCCTCTCCGGCTGCTCATCCATACAGCTCTCCGTCATCTCCGCAATCAGATGGGAGCCGTCCAGGTGGTACTTCTCCATGGTGCGCCGCATGAAGTCGGTAAACAGGATGTCAGAGAGCTGATACAGGCTTACGTTGAAGGCAAGGTAAAATTGGGGGACGTACGTCACCAGGCGCACACAGCTGCGGACCGCCTGCTCAAAGACCCAGCGTCCCACCTTTTGGATCAGATTTTCCTTTTCCAGTATGGGGATAAAGATGGCCGGCGACACGTCCTCCCCCTCAAATTGCCACCGCAGCAGCACCTCTCCTCCTATCACGACACCGTCTCCAGTGGACACCACCGGCTGGATCACCACGCGGAAATGTTCCATTCCCTGCAGCACATCCTGGCTCAGAGCCAACGCCATGTTGGACATCTTCCGGATCTTTCGGACCTTTCGGATGCTATCCTCCGAATTTTCCACATAGAGCCGGCTTTTATCCTGCTTGGCCTGCTTCAGCAGCGCGTTCATATTTTCAAAAAAGTCCTCCAGGGTCAGGTTTTCCTGCGGCAACTCCATCACCGCAAAGGAGCAGGGATGCGGTACGGAGAGTCCCACGGAGTGATATTCAGCCTCTATGATATTGCGCAGCTGCCATACCAGCACCTCCTTGCTCTCTTCACAGGCAGGGTCCACCATGGCCAGACAGCGCATCCCTTCCAGACGATAAAACGACATTTTACCCGTTAAGGTAATCATCATCTTATTGGCAATAGACTGGATCAGGCGGTCGCTGAAGGTACGCCCCCTGGTGCTGTTCAGTTCGGAGATGTTGTTGAATCGAAAGCCAATGGCCACGCAGGTCTGCTTATTCTCCTGCAGTTCCTCCATCCAGTGGAATACCGCCGACTCTCTGGGAAAATTAGTCACCGGGTCTACCACAAAATCCTCGTCCTGATGCGTGACGCGCCCTGCCAAAAAAAGAGGGATTCCCCGCCCCGTGTCCCACTTAATCATGCTGTAGCTGCGAATCCACATATTTTTCCCATCGGCCTTGCGCACCTGATAGCGCAGGTCGTGTACGCTCTGTTTTTCTCTCAGCGTCTCCTCTATGGTCTTCCAATAAATATCCTGGAATTGTTTTGTACTGATGTGGCCGGCCCACTCTCTCAACAGCCCGGGCACCACATTGCTCTCATAGCCGAAATCATCCCGCATATTATCCGAGAGATAAAACAGATCCTTCTGCATATCTCCAAAATAGAAATAGCCATCGGAATTTTGCTGTGAAACCGCCCGGAACAGAAAATCCAGGTCATGGTAGGTTGCCAGCAGAAAGCGGTAAAATGGGCTGTCCTCTCTCCGCCGCCGCCCGTCCCCGTTCTGACAGCGCCTGCGGTCCACCTTGGGGTTATTCTCATTGATAAGATAGTAATCCCGCTTATCCTGATACATGACTTTATCCGCCTGAGAGATCAGCGCCTCCAGGCTGAATGGCCGCTGGTCGGACCAGGCATAACCCACCGCGATGTGATGCTGGTCCTGGTTGATCCGGGTGTGGAGCGCCCGCACGTTCCGTTCCAGTTCTTCCTTCCCGCAATCCCGGAATACAGCCACAAATTCGTCTCCGCCGGTGCGGTAGATCCACTTTGTCTCCAGAATATCTTCCAGCAGGTGATAACAGTACCGGATCAGTTTGTCGCCGGCGCTGTGGCCCTTGGAGTCGTTGGTCTGCTTCAAGCCGGTGATATCGCAGTAAATCACACCGATGCTGGAACAGGACAGGCTTTGTTTTCCATGCTCAAACATGGCGTTGCGGTTAAAGCCTCCGGTCAGCGGATCATGAAAGCTCAGTGTATTGAGGCGGCTGAGCAAATCCCGCTGGCGAAGCAGGGCCGCCATAAAGTAGCCGATCACATTTAAAACTGGCGTAATGACGGTCAGCATCTCCGAATTGGGATTGTCCACCCCCACAAAACCCACCACCCGCTCCTCAAAGCTGATGGGGCCCGCCGCCAGACTGGAAATATCCTGTACCTTTAAAAGGGCATAGGCCTCCGGGTGCTGCTCCTGGATGTCATCCAGATTTTCAAGGAGCACCACCCGATTTTTCTTGAAAATCTGCATCCACCAGTCAAGGTTTGCAAGCGCGATATTCTGCAGATTCTCTTTCTGAGGCGTAACGCCCTCCCTGCACCACTCATAGCTGTTTCGGCCCTGCGTTTCGTCCACCTCAAAGATATACGCCCGGTCGCACTCAAAGGTCTGCCCCAGGTACTCCAGCACCAGGGCTATCCCGTGCTCGGGATCTGTGGTGGAAAAGATCCGCTGTAGGCAGTCATTCAATATCGTCTCGCTGCGGGCATAGTAGTAGGGCGTTTTGCAGACAACCTCCGAGTCAATATCAATGGCGATTTCAATCCGGCACCGTCTGCCGTCAATGACTTGGGTGGTGTCCTTGATGAGATATCGCTTGTTCAAAACCGGATTCTTATGTGTCCAGGAGATAAATTTCCCCTCCTGCAGCGCCTGATTCGTACAAAAGGAACAGGGGGTTTTTCTGCCCTGAAGTACTTGATAACACTTTTTCCCTACATATTCATCGTCTTCCCCATAGCCAAGAGAATCGCGCAAATGGCGATTCATATATAATAACTCGTGGGTATCCACATCAGAAATGTAGACCAATTCATCAAATTCTTCAAAGTAATCTGCATAATGTCCCATTTTGCTCCCTCTTTTAAATCTCTGTTTGAAAATAATTTTAATAATAATTACTATTATTTTTCCCTGGTTCCCAGTCGATATATAGGATAAGAGAAGGGGCCGCCTTCCAACCGAAACGAAAAAAGGAGACAAAGGAAATGAAGTACGAATTGACTGCTGATCTGATGACCGGAAATAAGCTCATTGATTCCCAGCACCAGCAATTATTTGTCGCGGTTAACCGCCTGATGGACGCCTGCTCTCAGGGAAAGGGCCGGGAGCAGATCCAGAGCACGGTGCAGTTTTTAAGCGACTATGTAACCAAGCACTTTGCCGACGAGGAGCGCCTGCAGACCAAAAGCAACTATCCTAACTATGCCGGCCATAAGCAGTTCCATGACGGCTACCGCAGACAGCTGGCCCAGACGGCCCAAATGCTGCTTCAGGAGGGCTCCAGCGTCAAAACTCTGGGCGACCTGAACCGGGCGGTGGCCGTACTCGTCACCCATATCCGTACAGAGGATAAGCGTATGGCGCGCTTTGTTCAGGAGCATTGATATCTTCCCTGTTTTTCCTGATGCACGGCCTCGGAAAATGCGGTTACGCAGTTTTCCGAGGCCGTATTTTTTATATTTCGCCGTTTTCTTGTTGGGAAGTCTCTTCCGCGTAGGTATAGTGACACTTGCCGTCCTGCTTACTCTGATAGAGTGCCTTGTCCGCCCGCAGGATACTCTCCTGATAGGAAAAATTCTTACCCTGCACAAACGTGATCCCGGCGCTGCAGGTAATGGGAACTTGAGGGTGCGTGCGCAGGGCGCAATAAAAGCGATCCATGCGCTGATCCAAAATATCCCGGCGGACCGTCCCTTTCAGGAACACCATGAACTCATCGCCGCCCAGCCGGCCCAACACATCCCCCTGCCGGAAGGTCTCCTTGAGCAGCTTGGTGACGTAACACAGCGCCGCGTCCCCCTCCAGATGGCCCAACTGGTCGTTAATGACCTTGAAATTGTCGATGTCCAAGAGGATCAGGGTTCCTGTTTTCTCCTCCGTGGCGTCGCCCATATACCCCAGCACAATCCGCTCAAAGGCGTTGCGGTTATAAATGCCGGTCAGAGGATCCCGGCTGGCGGCCTCCTGCTGGGCATTTTCCTTGCGCACCTGGGCGTCGATATCCTTCAGGTAGAGCAGCGCATAGGTATTTTCTGTAAACTGTTCCCGGAAGCTGTGGGCCACCAGCTCCACCCAATGCCACTGGCCGCAAATTATCCGCTGATAACGAAAGCGCTGGATGGACTGATTCCGGGAGAGGCCCTCCGCCCAGGCAGTAATTTCCCATAGGAGTTTCGTTTTCTGATCGGACTGCACATTTTTCTCCACTTGACGGCGCACAAACTGTAGCAAGGTCTCCTGACTTCGGTTACGCTCCCGCTCGTAGTCCGCCCACAGGCCTCCTACCTCCTTCATCTGTCCGCTTTCCAGGTCCACTTCGGCATAGGCAATGGCTTCTCCCAGACTGGCATGGTAGAAATCCCGGATACGCATATTTTCCAGCTGGAGTACCCTCTCCTGGTCGGCTGCGTCCAGCAGCACCAGGACGGTGTCCCGGTCCTTCACATCCGTGCCCAAATGGCGGATGCGCATCCGGAACCAGTCATAGGTCCCCCTGGGGGATCGCAGCAGGATCTCTTCTCCATCCACGTCCTCCGAGTCCCGCACATTCCGGAACAGCTCGGAGAAACGCTTTACAAAGTGGGGATGCACCATATCATTCTCCAGCCAGCACTGGGGGAACCTCCCCTCATGCTTGGCCTTGCCCGCCAGCAGCGTCCTGCCGGTGTGAAAATAGATGCTCCCCTTGCGCCCGTTGAACTCAAATACCTCTCCCGTGGGCGTGTCAGGCAAAAATTGCGGACGGTCCATGTCGGAGATAATCCGGTGGTAGCCCTCCAGACAGATCATCCCATCCGTGTCCGCGCCCCGGATTCCGATACATCGTACCATGACCTCCCCTTGAATGGGGTGCTGCCAGGGGTACTCCAGCTGCACCACCCGCCTGGAGCGGATCATACTCTCCACCGTCAGGCTCACATACTGGTAGTACCCGTCGGGAATACGGCTGTACCAATGCTGATAGCACTCCTCGGGCGGAAGCTCCCGCTCCAGGCCCAGCACCTTGCGCATGGTCTCGTCGGCAAACATCTCCCGGCGGCCGCTCTTGGGGTCGATGCGTATGAACCAAAGGCCCAGGTCCGTATCCTTGAGCACATCCTGGTAGTGGAGGTTCAGCAGCTCGCTCAACCGCTCCTCCGTCTCATTTTTGTTGAACCTCCGGGCCACAAACACGGCCAGCATTCGCATCAGGGCGTCATCCATGATGCAGTGCCGTGGGTTGTTTACTCCCAAGTAGCCGGCCAGACGTCCTCTCCGATAGATGGGCGTTACGATCAGGCGGCGGATTCCGTAGGCCTGGAGGATCTCCCACTCCCGGAGGCTTGTCTCCCGCACCTCCTCCAGATCGGAAATGACGACCGAATCGTTGCGGGACAGCCGCTCCATCCACCGCTCTATGTCGGAGGCCGGAACCCCCTGCAGCTTTTCTTTCCGGGGCGGCAGCCCCTCTCGGTACCACTCGTAGGTATTGTTCCAATACCCCTCCCGGGTCTCATCCGGCTCAAAGATATAGGCCCGGTCGGCCTGGTAAAAGTTCACCACGCTGGCCAGCATATGCCACACGGCCTGCCTCGTATTCTTCTCCTCGGCCAGGACCTTGACGCAGTCCAGAATGTTTTCTGCAAAGTCCAGCTTATCCTGCACCGTCCGGCTGAGGATTGCCCGGTCTGAGATATCCACCGCCTGCTCCATCCGGGCCATCTTTCCGTGCCAGGGGATCAGCTTATCTCTTACAATAAAATGCCGCTTGAGCTCCTTGTTGTCCCATTCCCAGGTATAGGACTGCTCTTTCTGGAGTTTGTTGTTGGTACAAAACTCACACGGGCTGTCCTTCCCCTGAATGACCTTATAACACTTGCGCCCCTTGTAGTCATAGGCCCCTGTTAAACGACGTCCCACCGGGCTGAGGTAGTAGAGCTCGTAGGTCATGGGGTCGCTGACATACACCAGATCGTCCAACGACTCCACAATGTTCTCCAGCGCCTCAGAGGTGGGCGTCATACTCTTAGGCAGCTGTTCTTTGCTCCACTTCAGGTGATGAAACTCCTGGACCTGCTCCACCCGGGCCTGATACTCCTGTGCGGACTGCTGGATATAGCTTCTCTCAAACGCTTCGCTGGTCAGGGGCTGATGAAATAAAAATCCCTGGAGCAAATCGGGCCCCAACTCCTCCAGCGCCGCCAGCTCGCCCTTGGTCTCCACACCCTCGCAGCACACCCGGATCTGGGAGGAGCGGGCCAGTTCGATCATATTTTTCAGCAAACGGTAGTTGTAGGCGCTGTATTGGATGCCGCTGACAAAGCAGCGGTCAATTTTGATCTCATCGATATCCAGGTTTTTCAGATAAGCCAGGCTGGAGTAGCCGGTGCCGAAGTCGTCCACTGAGATCTCAATGCCCGCCTGCTTCCACTGGTAAAACAGGCGGTTAAAATAGGTATAGTCCTGCAGCTGCATACTCTCGGTGACCTCCAGGGTCAGGGCGTCCCCAGGCAGCCCGCTCTCCTCCAGCAGTTCCAGCACCTGGCGGGCAATCCGTTTCTGGCTGAGCTGGGTGTAGGAAACATTGACGCTGATGTGCATCTGGGGCAGGAATTTCCGCCACACCCGGCACTGCTCTAACGCAGTCTTCAGCACCCACAGTCCTACCTCGCAGATCATTCCCGTCTTCTCCAGCACCGGGATGAACTCTCCGGGGCCGATGGGGCCCCGGGACGGGGAGTTGTACCGCAGCAGAGCCTCCGCGCCGAACAGGTCGTAGCTTCCGCTCCGGATCTGGGGCTGATAGCACAGGGAGAAGCCGTAAAAACCGACCTGAATGCTCTGATGCAGTTCCTCCTGCAGCTCCACCGTTGACAGCTTCTCCTCATAGTCTTTCTGGGAAAAGAAGGACAGCGTGTCCTTTCCCATCCGCTTGGCCTTGTCCAGCGTCTCCTCCGCATATTGATACAGGGTGTTGCTGTCCACGTTCTTGTGGCCGTGGTAGGAGACCACGCCGGCAGAGATGGTGCAGTAGCCCGACATACTGGCGCGGATCTGCTGATAGACCCGCTCCACCTCCTCCGGCTCGGATACGGGCAGGTTCACCGCAAAGCAGTCCCCGTTTATCCGATAGATCCGCAGTCCGGCCCCCACCAGTCCCTCCAAGCTATCTGCCATGGTACACAGGATCTGGTTGCCGTACTCTCGTCCGTAACGAAGGTTGATGGGCTTGAGGTTGTCAATTCCGATAAGCAGCAGGTAACATGGGAGATCGGTGTCCAGGATGCGTTTCATGTCATCGGCCAGCTTGCTGCCGTTGAAGGCGCCGGTCAGCGGATCTACCTTCTGTTCCAGGACGGTGTCGGACATCCGTCCCACCATGATGACACGCTTGCCCTCTGCATCCGTCTGGCACTGTCCTCGGCTGTTGACCCAGACCCGGTTCCCCTCCCGGTCGATCAGGCGGTAATCCGTGTTATACCGGATGATTTTCCCCTGTATCACCTGCTCCATTGTGCTGCGAAGGGCGGCGCGGTCCTTTTCATATACAATGCCAAACCAATCCTCTATGGTACACCAGCCCGTTCCATCTTCCAGGATCGGATAGCGCTTGCTGATGTCCCCAAAAAGATGCAGGTGTCCCGTCTCCAGTTCCCATAAAAACAGGTAGTCGTTCCCGTTCTCGCCCAGGATGCCCAGCGTCTCCAGCTGGGCCTGCATCACTTCATTTTCCTCTGCACTCAACGGCACTCACTTCCTTTCTGCACCGTGCGGATCTCTCTCACAAGCCGCACCTTCTCCTGCTGCCACCATTGTGTTTCAAAAAGAGATACTCCCTCGTATAAGATCCCAGTGACGCAGTTCACTGTCTCTTACAGAGGGAGCATCTGAGTCGCATCCTGTGCCAGATACTCGCTGTAATTTGGTTACTTGGTGGCAGACGGCTCCGGCATCTGCTGGCTGTTGGCTGCCTGCGTGATTTCAGCCCAGATGCGATTTACCTCTTCCATGCAGCTGAAGTACAGGCTGGTAAGCAGATTGGTCTGGATGCCCAGTTCCCCTGCCAACCGGTCAATCTGGGCCCAGTCCGCCCGTTCATAGCTCAAAGCCAGGTCGTAGAGCATCCCACACCGGCCCTTGTGCTGCAGCAGGGCCTCCTTTACCTCCTGGCACAGGGGAATCTGCTGCAAAATCTCCTCCAGGGGGGCATCGATGAGGTAATTCAAGGTGGAGAACATTCCCATCAAATACGCATCCGACTTGCTGACGGGCATATTCTTGGCGTAGTTCATCAGGCTGCTGCAGAAGTTGGCCCGCATGAGGGAAAGACGCAGGAACTCCTCCGCGCCCTCGTCCATCTGATTCTCGGCGTTGCTGGCGCTGAGCAGATAGACCCACTGCTTGAGCTCGTTCAGGCCGATGGTCATAATGGCCTGGCGCACGTTGGTCACCTTGCTGCGCAGGGAGAAGTAGCGGGAGTTTGCGATGCGCAGCAGTCCATAGGTCAACGTGGCGTCCACCGAGATGATGCGCTCGATCTCCTCAATGTCCGGCTCGTCCTTGATGACCGCCACCATCAGGCGGAAGAAGTTGCTCTGCATATAGCCGCTGTTGTGGGTCTTTTGGGCCATCTTCTCGGCCACAAAGGTTCCCTCCATAGCGTCCACCTGGAGCTTCTGCGCCCGCTGATACAGCTCCTCCTTGTCGATTCCCACGGCGATGCACTTTTTATTCATGCTGTGGGCAATTTCAATGATGTTCTTCAAGGTCAGCTCCTGCATGGCCTGGAAGTTCACCTTGATGTAGTCGATGCTGTCCAGCATGGCCAGGTAGCGGGGGGCAAACTGGAACTCGTTGACCGCAATTTTGTACCCTTCCCGGGCATACTGCTGGATCATGTGCATAGCCAGGGGATGAATGATAACGCTGTCGTCAATCTGGATGACCAGCTCATTTTTATCGAAGAGCCGGGGCGTTTTCTTCATCAGCAGAGTGGTGGTAAAGGTCATAAAATTGAGGGTGCCCCGCAGCAGTTTATCTGTGTTCAGGGTCAGGAAATTATAGATCGTATCCGCCGCCGCAAAATCATTTTCCGGAGCGTTGTCTCCGCCAAAGGCGCTGTTTTCCCCATAGTACTGGATCTCATAGCCAATAATACGGTTCTCCCGATCCTTGATGGGCTGGCGTACGATGTATTTGCTGCTCATAAAGCCGCGCTCCCTTCTACTTCTTCTGGCTGCGTTCCAACAGTTCGTCGATAATGCCGATCAGATGACCGATTTCCGGCTTGCTCAGCTGTTCGTCGGCCCCCACCTCCTGACCTTTGCGGCGCATTTCCTCCGTAATCAGAGAGGAGAAGATGATTACCGGGATGTGCTGGAACTGTTTGCTGCTTTTGATGAGCTTGGTCAGCCGGTGGCCGTCCATCTGGGGCATCTCCAGGTCCGTGATAATGAGGGCCACCTGACCATCCACATCCCCCTGCTGCCCGCAGTCCTCCAGGGCCTGCCAGAGCTCCGCCCCGTTGGGGAACATCCGCAGGTTGGCATAGCCCGCCTTCTCCAGGGATTCCCGGATCATCCGGGACAGGAGGATGGAGTCCTCCGCCACCCAGATGGGGCTGGTATTGCGGCCCCGTTTGCCCAGCGCCTCCACCTCACTGATCTGGATGCTGGTCTCCGGGGCAATCTCGGCCACGATGCGCTCAAAGTCCAGGATGTTGACCAGGTCCTCGCCGCACTGGGCAATGCCGGTAGCCACGCCGTCCGCGCCGCCGGAGATGGTGCTGTCCGGCTTCTGGATGTCCTTCCAGGAGATGCGGCTGATGCCCACCACGGTGTCCACACGGAAGGCCACGTGCATCTGATTGAAGTTGGTAACGATGAACAGGTCCTTCTCCTTGTGCTCATGCGCCTGCCCGGTGAGGTATTTGGGCAGGTCCACCACGGTAATCACCGTGTCTCTGGGCTTAAAGATGCCCTCTACCGCCGGGTGCGTATGGGGCATGGGCTTTACCGGCGCGGACATCATGATTTCCCGCACCTTGGCCACATTGATTCCATAGAGGTTTCCGTCGATGGTAAATTCCATGATCTCAATCTCGTTGGTACCAGTCTCCAGCAAAATTCCGCTTCTACTTTCCTCCGCCATGCCGTTCCCCACTTTCTGCAAGTTAATGTTAAAAAATCAGTTCCGGTTTCCCATAACTGCGTATACACGCCTGGCCGGAGGCCGCGTCAAACAGCAGCGTTCTTGCCGTCGTTCCTCCCACATCCTCCCGCAGCAGACGGATGCCCTCACGCCGGAGGACCATGTGTGTACTTTCAATATTGCGCTGACCGATGTTGCCCAGATTGCCGCCGCCGGGCGTCTCAAACATACGGGCGCCCCCGGCGATCTTGGCCACAATACGGGAGCGCGCCCCGCCCTGGAGCTCCATCTGCCGCAACGTCTCGCAGATACCGGTGTCCGCATATTTCAAAGGGGATTTCCGACCAGTTTCCATATTCAGCGGCAGCATGATATGGACCAGTGCCGCCAACTGGATCAGCGGATCATACAAGCAGATCCCGATGCAAGATCCCAAGGCGTAGGTGATGAGCATCCCATTCTGGCGGGCCATCTTCATATCCGCGATTCCCACTACCAGCTTATCATTCATCCAAAACACCCAGCTTCTTTAACAAAAAATTCAGGGATCGGATATCTGGTGACAGCAGCAGCCGGCAGGGCACTGCTTTGCCGTTACAAATAAAGTTCGCCCCGATGGTCATAATGTAATCTGACTGCCCGCCAAACTCTGCCATGGGCACGGTCAAAATCGCCCCCTGCATATCCACAGCAAAGGCGGGCACCGTCAGGTGGGTGGTGATCTCGGCCAAGCTGGACAGGGCGTTGATGAAGGTGGAGATCATAATGTTTCCCACCTCCACCAGGGCGGAGCGATCCAGCTCGTCCAGCTGCTCATAATCCTGCACCGTCCGGCCCATCATGCGCTCCAGCACCAGATTGACAAACTCCATCTGCTGCACCGAGAGCATGATTCCGTTGAGCTCCCCCGACATATGGACCAGAACACCGGCGGTGATGACCTCCGGCCCGCCGATCCAGTCGATGGCCTCGTTGTATCCCATAATGCGCACCTCGGGCATATCGATGCGCACCTCGCAGCCCAGCATACTGGACAGAGCGGTGGCAGCGTTGCCCGTGCCGATGCTGCCAATCTCTCGGATGGTGTCCAGCTCCATGCCATTCAGATCTTCATAATTCTTCATACCCATCCCCCAGTTTATCCGTTGGGCAGGCCGTTGATGGTGGTCTCCACCTCATCGGCGGTCTGCATCATTTTCAGCACATAGCTATAGGAGCGCTGAGCCTCGATCACCTGGCTGAGCTCGGTGGCCAGATCGGTGTTGGAGGTCTCCAGCATTCCCCGCTGCACCTTGGCGTCACTCACCCACACCAGGCCGTTCTTATCCCCTGCCAGAAAGCGGCTGCTGCCCATCCGCTCCAGGCCATCTTTATACTGAAGGGTAAACACACCCACCGTCAGCTCGGCATCCGGGTCGCTGACCTGAATGGGATAGCCGTCCTGGCCCAGCACCTGCCGCCCCTCCCCGTCAGAGAGGTAGTAGAGCTGCTGTCCGTTCGCGCCGGTCTGGTTCCCCTGGAAGGCGGACAGCGTAAAGGTCCCGTCCCGGGTAAAGGATACCTCGTCGGTATCCGGATCGTACACCGCAAAGTAGCCGTCCCCCAGGATGGCAAAATCCAGATTCCGGCCGGTCTCCTGATAGGCCCCCGCCTCCCAGTTGGTGGCAGTGCCGGACAGATAGGCGCCGCTGCCCCGGGGCAGCTGGGAATTGTCAATCCCGCCCAGCATCCCGTACATCAGAGCCTGAAAGGCGGGAACCTGGGCCTTGTAGCCGTTGGTATTCACGTTGGAGATGTTATTGGCCTGTACGTCCATACGCAGCATCTGCTGCTGTGCGCCTACTGTGGCGCTGTAAAATGCTTGAAGCATAACCCCGACCCCTTTCTCTGCGTTACAGCTGGCCGATCTGGCTGGTGGCCTTGGTCAGCACGCCATCGTACAGCTTGAGCACCTGCGCCCCGCTCTGGAGGGCGCGCTGGGCGGTGAGCATCCTGCTCATCTCCTGGAGCATATCCACATTGGATTCCTCCACATACTTCCACATCACCTGGGGCTGTCCCTGCAGTTGGGCCTGCTGGCCATTGGCCTGGAAGAGGCCGCTGGTCCCCTTGGCCAGCTGGGCGTTGTCGGCGAAGGTATACACCCCGAGCTGTCCCTGATAGGCCCCGTCCTGGGTGAAGATCCGTCCCGCCTCGTCGGCCCGGATCTGATCGGTGGAGAGGGTGATGGGCTGCCCGTCCACACCCAGCACCGTCCCCTGGCCCGCCAGGGTCAGCTGTCCCTGCTCGTTGAGCATGAAGCTGCCCGAGCGGGTGTACTCCACGCCGTTGTCGGTCTGGATGGCGAAAAAGCCGTCCCCCTGAATGGCAAAATCCAAGGTCAGCCCCGTCTCCTTCAAGGTTCCCTGGCTGTAGTTGACGTACAGCTGGTCCGGGGCCAAAATATAGCTCTCCTGGCCGATAGGGGTCGCGCCGCGCTTGTCCTTGTTGCCCACCCGGCTGATGAGTACCTCCTGGAAGGTTCTGTCGGTGTAGGTCTCCGCCTTGTAGCCGGCGGTGCTCAGGTTGGTCATGTTGTTGCCCACCACGTCCAGCCGTCTGCCCTGGGACAAGATGCCCGAAGTCAGCTGATAAAATCCCTTGGTCATAGATCGTTCCCTCTTTCCAGGTCTGTTAGGCCTGCATATATTGCTTCATATAAACCCGCAGGTGCTGCAGCGCCCGGCTGTGGATCTGGGAAACCCGGGCCGCGCTTACACCCAACACCTGGGAGATCTCTTTCATGTTCAGTTCCTTCTCATAGTAGAGGGAGAGCACCATGCGCTCGTTTTCCCGCAGGGCGGCAATCCCCTGCTCCAACACCTGGTGGAGCTCCTGATTCTGAAATTCTTCCTCGGTGGGGTTGCTCCGCTCCCCCTGGCTGAGGAACTTCTCCGTGGCGTTTCCGCAGCTGTCCAGCACCGCCTCAAAGGAGACCAGGCTGGACACCGCCGTCTCGGAGAGCAGGGCGTCGTACTGCTCCCGGGTCAGCCCCATATATTCCGCCACCTCGTCGCTGCTTGGGACCCGGCCCAGCTTTCCGGCCAGCTCGTCGGTGGCCCGGTTGAGCTTGACCGCCTTCTGCCGCACCTGGCGCGGCAGCCAGTCCTGCCGCCGGGCCAGATCCACGATCATCCCCCGCAGGCGGGTGGACACATAGGTCTCAAACTTTACATTCTTCGACAAGTCGAATTTATCCACCGCGTTGAGCAGCACCAGCAGTCCCTCCTGAATGATGTCATCCAGCTGGGCAAAGCTGCTGTACAGCCCGCCGGCCTGTAAGGCAATGCGGCGCACCAGCTGGGTGTAGCGCAGCACCAGCATCCACTTGAGCTCCTGGTCGCCGGTGCGCTGATACAGCTCCAGCAGGCTGCGGTCATCCAGCCGCTCCGCCTCTTGTTTGGAAACGGCAGACAGGAGAGCGGTGCCGGTCTGCGTCGGTGTGCTTGTGGTCTGCTCCATCTCTCTCCCGCCTCCTCTCGCGGTAATTTTTCCGTTACACCGCCGCCGCCTGGGTTTGCAGCGTGATGTTGCCGATGGCCTGGATCTGAATGTTGTTGGTGATCTCATGGAAGGAGAGCACATACACATCGGGGTAAAACTGAGCGATCAGGCGGCTGAGATAGACCCGGATCACCTGGCTGGTAAGCACCACCGGAGTCTGGGACAGCTCCTGGAACTTCTTGCGCAGCTCCCCAAGCTGGCTCATGATCTGCTGCATCACATCCGGGGTGAGGGCCAGGTAGACGCCCTGCTCGTTCTTGGTCAGCGCGGAGAGGATCTTCTTTTCCACCTCGGCGTCCAGCGTAACCACCCGCAGCTGGCCGTTCTCGCAGAACCGGCGGGTGATGGTGCGGCTGAGTCGGGTACGGACCTGCTCGGTGACCGCGTCCGCGTCCCGGTTGGGCCCAGCGTCCACAATGGCCTCCAAAATCAGCCCCAGATCCCGGATCGGGACCCCCTCCTTGAGAAGATTGCGCAGAATCTTCTCCAGCCCCGCGTAGGTAATCACGTTGGGGATGGCGTCGGCCACCAGGTCGGCGTCGGTCTTTTTCAGGTGCTCCACCAGCTGCATGACCTCGGAGCGGCTCAACAGCTCGTAGGCGTGGCGCTTGATGGTCTCGGACAGGTGGGTGAGCATGACGGTAAGGGGCGTGATGACGGTGTAGCCATAGATTTCCGCCATCTCCTTATTCTCCGGCAGAATCCACCGGGAGGGAATGCCGTAGGCGGGCTCGATGGCCTCGATGCCGTCGATCTCGCCGCTGGGGTTGGGGGGCTCCAGCGCCAGGTAGTAGTCCACCAGCACCTCGCCCCGGGCCACTTCCTCGCCCCGGATGCGGATAATGTACTGGTTGGTGCCCAGGCTCGCGCCGTCGTGCAGGCGGATGGAGGGGATTACAAAGCCCATATCCTGGGCGTACTGGCGGCGGAAAATGACGATGCGGCTGATGAGTTTGCCGCCGCTGTTCTCGTCCACCAGGGGGATGAGGCTGTAGCCAAACTCCATCTCGATGGGCTCCACGGTGAGCAGGGAGTAGACGTTGTTGATATCCTTGAAGTAGTCCGCCTCGCCGCCGGCCGCCACCTCGGGCGGCGGCTGCTCGGCCGGGGGTGCGGCCTCCTGGGCCTGATGAACCGCTTCCTTCTCCATCCGCCGGGACCCTATCACTCCGCCCGCCGTCAGGGCGGCGCCCACCAGCAGCAGAGGCAGGGTGGGGGTGCCCGGAAAAATGCCCAACAGCAGCAGGATCACGCCGGTGGCCATGATGGCCCGGGGCTGGGCCTTGAACTGGCTGACCACGTCGGTGTTCAGGCTGCCGTCGGACACCGAACGGGTGACAATCATGCCGGTGGCGGTGGAAATCATCAGGGCGGGCAGCTGAGAGATCAGGCCGTCGCCGATGGTGGCGATGGAGTAGACATTCAATACCGTCTGAATATCGCCGCCGCCCTGAACAACGCCGATAATCAGGCCGGCCACAAAGTTGATGACCGTAATGATGAGAGACATGACGGCGTCGCCCTTGACGATCTTGGTGGCGCCGTCCATTGCGCCGTAAAAGTCCGCTTCCTTCTGGATCTTATAGCGGCGCAGCCGCGCCTGCTTCTCGTCGATCAGTCCGGAGCTCAAATCCGCGTCAATGGCCATCTGCTTGCCGGGCATGGCGTCCAGCGTGAAGCGGGCGGCCACCTCGGATACACGCTCGGCGCCCTTGGTAATCACGATAAACTGCACCAGTACAATGATTATAAAAATCAAAACACCGATAACAATATTACCTTGTGTAATCAAATTGCCGAAGGATTTGATGACTACGCCGGCCTGACCGCCGTTGCTCAGGATCAGCCGGGTGGACGACACGTTCAGTCCCAGCCGGAACAGCGTGGTTACCAGCAGCAGGGAGGGAAAAATGGAAAACTCCAGCGGCTCGGAGATGCTCATGGTAATCATCAAAATCATAATGGACAATGAAATGTTGACTACAATAAGCACATCCAACACCGGCGCCGACAGGGGGATCACCAGAAACAGAACGATGATGACCACCATCAGCGATATGGCATTGTTGAAAATACGTCTCATCATAACATCCTTGCCGTTTGCTTTCTCTTAACTGCCTTTTTTGTCCAGCTGATAGAGGTACACCAACACCTCCGCCACCGCGCCGTACAGCTCCGGGGGAATCTCCCGCCCCAAGTCGGTGGAGCCATACAGGGCTCGGGCAAGGGTCACGTTCTCCACCACAGCCACGCCGTTTTCCTCCGCCACCTGAACAATGCGCAGGGCCAGGGAATCCTGCCCCTTGGCCAGCACCACGGGGGCCTTATCCTGGTCCTCCTTGTAGCGCAGGGCCACCGCATAGTGGGTTGGGTTTCGGATCACCACGTCGGCCTGGGGCACCTTCTGCATCATGCGGGACTGGGCCATCTTCCGCTGCATCTCTTTGATCCTGCCCTTGATCTGGGGATCGCCTTCGGTCTGTTTGAACTCTTCCTTGATCTCCTGCTTGGACATACGGATCTGCCGCTCATAGTCCCACCACTGGTAAAACACGTCGGCGGCGGCCAGCACGGCGAAGGCCACGGCGATCTGCATGGACAGCTGGAAGGCCAGGTTCATCAGATGGGCGCAGGCTGCGGGAAGATCGGTGAACAGGTACTTGGTAAACAGATCCACCATACCGGCCAGAAACTGGTAGATCAGGTAGAGCAGAATAATAATCTTCAAAAGGCCTTTCAGCGCCTCAACGATGCTGCGCATGGAAAACAATCGCTTGAATCCCTGGAGGGGGTTGATCCGGCTGAACTTGGGGCGCAGGGACTCCCCGGAGACCAGCAGCTTGGTCTGAAAAAAGGTGGCGGCGATCCCCGCCACCACGGCGGCGGCGATCAGCGGCCCCACAGCCCGTACAAAGGCCCACAGCATCTGCCTGAACAGCTGGTTCATATCCCCCACCGTTGGGGTGGTAACTTCCGTCCGGGTCAGGGAGAAACACAGGTAAAAAAACTCCTCAATGGCTGACGCCGTTGCTGTGGCGGTGAGGAAAAAGACTGCCAGTCCCACCACCAGCACAACCGCCGACACCACGTCGTTACTGAAGAAGATGTTACCCTTCTTCCGTTCGTCTCGCCGTCGTTTCGGGGTTGCTTTTTCGGTTTTCTGACCGTCCGCCATGCCGCGTCACCTCCCGTGGACTATCCCGGCGCGGCGATAATCTGCAACATCCGGCTCATGCTGTCCAGCATCTCCGACTCCGCCCCCAGCAAAAACTCACTGATCGGGGTCAGGAACAGGAACAGCAGCACCAGGCCGATAATCACCTTCAGCTCGATGTTGATGACAAAAGCGTTGATCTGGGGGATGGCTTTCATCAAAATTCCCATGCTCAGCTCGCCCAACAATTCGGCGGCCAGAATGGGGAAGGCCAGTTTGATGGCCAGCACCATGCAGGATAGAAACACCTCCGCCACCCCCGAGGCCACCGCCTGACCAAAGCTGGCCTGCCCCAAGGGGACCACCTGCTGGGACGTAAGGAAGATGCTTAACATGGTATAGTGTCCGTTCTCCGCGAAAAAGTTCAAAACGAACAGCACATTGAGCAGTGAGGCGGTGACGGTCATGTTGACCTGACTGCTGGCGTCATAGACCTGAGCCATGGTCAAGCCCATCTGAGCGTCAATGACCTCGCCCCCCACCTGAATAATCATAAAGAACAGCTGCATGATAAAACCAAGCACAAAGCCGATGCCCAGCTCCAGCAGCAGCCGAAGGGCAAATTCCAGGACCGAACCCGGAACCGTGGGGGCCTCCCCCGCGATCCCCAGCAAAAAGGCGGAGAACACCATGATAATTCCCGCCTTGGCCAGGTTGGGCAGGTTGTTCCTGCCCAAAATGGGGCTGAACAGCACAAAGCCGCTCACCCGCATAAAAATCAACGTAAATAGGTACAGTTGTGACCAATCCATCCTTCAGCCCTCACATCAGGGTAAACAGGTAGCGGGTGTAATCCATCAGGACCTCCAGCATCCAGCCTCCGCCCGCCAGCAGGATCACTATGATTACAATCAGCTTGAGGATAAAGGAGAGAGACTGCTCATGAATCTGGGTCACAGCCTGAAAGATGGCCACCAGGATACCCACCAGCATACTCAGCAGCAGCATGGGCGCGCCGATCTTCAGCGCCACCCCCACGCCTTCCCGTAGAATATCCACAGGCTCCATGTCTGAACCCCCTATGTATCATCTAATTGAATCCCTGCACCAGAGTGGAAAACAGCAGCTGCCACCCGTCCAGGAAGATAAACAGCAGCAGTTTGAAGGGCATGGAGATCATGGATGGCGGCAGCATAATCATACCCATGGCCATCAGAGCGGAGGATACCACCACATCAATGAGCACGAAGGGGATGTAGAGATAAAATCCAATGAGGAAGGCCCGCTTGAGCTCCGTGGTCATAAAGGCGGGGACCAGGATGCGCAGGGGCAGGCTCTGTGCGTCCTGAGCGTCCTCCGGCGTCTGGGTACCCGACAAATCGCAGAACAGGTCCAGGGCGCTCTGCTCCGTGTTGCGCGCCATAAACTCCTTCAGAGGAATCTCCGCCCGCTGGAGGAACTCATCCTGGGTGATCTCCTCCGCGATATAGGGCTCATAGGCGGTCGTCTGAATCTGGGTGACCACCGGGGACATGGTAAACAGGGTGAGAAACAACGCCATGCCCACAAGCACCATGTTGGGGGGATTCTGCTGCAGGCCCATGGCGGAGCGCAGAAAAGAAAACGAGATGATGTACCGGGTAAAGGAGGTCATCATCACCACCATGGAGGGCAACAGCGTCACCATGGTGGTCATAAAGAGAATCTGGAGGGTCTGGACATTCTCTCCGTTTACATTGATTAGTGCGTCCAACTTCGCGCCTCCTATCTCTTTCGCTGCTCCAGTATCCGGCGCAGAGCCTGGGCAAAGTTTTCCGACATGGTTCCGTTTGAATTGCCGCCCGTTGTGGTTTCATCGTCATCCAGCAATTCCTTGGGGACCTCCCCCAGGTTGGTAAAGCCTCCCGGGGCGGCCCCAAACAGATACAGCCGCTCACCCACGCGCACCAGCAGCAGCCGCTGATCCTTTCCAACGGATACCTGCTCCAGCACCGTGATGCGCCTACCCCGGGCCAGCTTTCCCCCCGCCATGGAGCCTACCACGTGCCGGGTGAACCAATAGGCCAAGGCCAGAATCAGGCAGGTGACCAATAACGCCCAAAGTAAGGGCCCCAGTTCCTTCATGCCGGTTTAGGGCTTGCCCACAATGGAGCTGACGGTCTTAAGAAGGCGGTCGCTCTTAAAGGGTTTGACGATAAAGTCCTTGATACCCGCCTGCACGGCCTCCACCACCATGGCCTCCTGACCCATGGCGGAGCACATCACCACGTTGGCGTTGCTGTCCTTGGCACGGATGGCCTTCAGGGCCTCCAGGCCGTCCATGTTCGGCATGGTGATGTCCATGAGCACCAGATCGGGCTTGAGCTCAAAATACTTTTCCACCGCGTCCTGGCCGTCCACGGCCTCGTGGATGTCGGTGTAGCCCTCTTTGGTGAGGGTGTCACGAATTACTTTTCGCATAAACGCAGCATCGTCTACAATCAGAATCTTAGCCATGATATTCATCCTTTACTTCTTTTTAGTGTGCCCGTGTCGGATTTTGCGCTCCGGCCGGGTCAGGGCTGCTGCTTCAAAAGCTCGCTTTGCTTGAGGACCTCGGTGATGCGTACGCCGAAGTTGTCATCAATGACCACCACGTCGCCCCGCGCCACACAAAGGCCGTTGACAAACAGATCTACCTGATCTCCGGCCAGCTTATCCAGCACGACCAAAGATCCCTTGGAGAAGGAGAGAATATCCTCCACCTTCCGCCGGGTCCGGCCAATTTCCACCGAAATCTCCAGCGGGACGGACATGATAAGCTCCAGATTGTCCGCCTGCTCCTTGCCCAGCCGCTCCTCCGCGTCCAGGACCGGGAGCTGAATGGGGTTGGCGTTGATTCGTTTGGGCTCCTGCATGGTCCAACCAGTCTGCATAGGCTGCTGCATGGGCATCTGCTGGGACCACCCGGGCTGCATGGGCTGCTGCATGGGTTGTTGTACCGGCTGCTGGGGCTGAACCGGAGCCTGCGGGGCCGCCTGTTGGGCGGGCTGCTCCTCCTGGGCGGCGGGCTGCCCGGTATGGGCGTTGAGCAGCCGCTCGATCTCCTCCTGGCTCATCACCGCGCCGCCGCCGGCAGAACTGCCGGAGGCGGACTGTGTGGGCTGCTGAGGTTCGGGCTGGGCCGCTGGCTGAGGGGCTGGCTGGGGCTCGGGCTGCGGCTCCAGCTGAGAGGCCTGGGCGGGCTCCTCGGAGGAGACGCTGCCAAAGTTCATCTCAAAGCCCGCCAACAACTCCCGGGCCAGGTTAACCGGCATCACGTTGACGAATTCACTTTTGAGCATATCCTCAATGCTCAGCATGAAGCGGACCACCACCAGGGTGCCGTCCCCGGAGTTGATATGTTCCCGCTTAAACTTCTCCATATCGTCCAGCGCAAAGGACGTGGGCGTGGAGATATTGACCGGATGCCCCAAAAAGTCGGACAGGGCGGTAGAGGCCGCGCCCATCATCTGGTTCATGACCTCGCACACGGCGCTGATGGTCAGATCGTTGAGC
Source organism: uncultured Flavonifractor sp. (assembly GCA_944385625.1). Taxonomy (GTDB): domain Bacteria; phylum Bacillota; class Clostridia; order Oscillospirales; family Oscillospiraceae; genus Flavonifractor. Next base: position 20,886 of record CALWXZ010000001.1, read on the forward strand.
TCAAACTCATCGTCGGGCGTCTCGCTGCCCATGAGGATGTCCACAATCACCTTGACATCCCGCCTGCGCAGCAGCATGATGTTGCTGCCCTCCAGACCGGAAACATATTTGATCTCGATGCCGATGGCCGGCTCCAGATCCCCGATGCTGAAGTCCTCCACGGAGACCACGCTCACCGAGGGGGTGGTAATATCCACCCGGTGGTCCAGCATATTGGATACTGCGGTTGCCGAGGACCCCAGGCTGATATTCATGATTTCGCCGATGGCATCCAGTTCCATCGAATTAAAGATGTTCTGAGCCATGCTCCTCACTCCTCCTCTCTTGTCTCAACGTGATAGGTCTCACAGATTTTAACGGCCATACTGCCGTTTTGCGTGCCCAGTTTTCCGCTGAACCAGGGCTGTCCGCCAATATACAAACTGACCGGCTCTTTGGTCGGGTGTCCCAAATCGATCACATCTCCCACATTCAAGCTGTAAATATCCCGCAGAGTAAGCTGGGTGCGGCCCAGCTCCGCTGTGACCTGCAGTTGAGAATCCCGCAGGATATCCATAATCTCCTGGGAGTTGTTCTCCCCGGTTCCCCGGCCCACCTGATTCATGGCGGAGATCTTGGTAAAAATGTTGGTCAGCATCATGCCGGGCAGACAGATATTCATCCGTCCGGAAGCGTTGGGAAATTTGATGCTGATCCCGATGATGACCACGGTTTCATCCAGTCCGATCAACTGCACCAGGGTGGGGTTGGATTCCACTCTTCGGAAGGTAAAGTTAAGGTTGATGTAGTTCTCCCAACTGCCGCCCAGAATGGAGATCAGATCCCTTACGATGCTCTCATAGAGCTTGAGCTCCAGGGGGGTGAAGCTGTATCCAGCGGGGACGTCGGCCGCGTCATCCCCCTCGCCGCCCATCAGGCGGTCCATCATGTTCAGGACCAGCCCGGTGCTTAGATGGATTAAAATCGGCGTCTCATCGCTCTCCCGCACACCCTCCACGTCCACATCCGCCAAGGTAAGCACATCTCCATCGGACAGGGCGTTGGAAAACTCGTAGTAGCGCTGCTCCTCCACCGACTCCACTGAGATTTCGCTGGTCGTATGCAGAAGGCCATTGAGCCTGGAGTTGATGATCCGGGTATAGTTTTCAAAGACGCCGCTAATCATCTTCAGCCGGTCTTTGGTAAACTTTCTTGGGCTATAGAAGTCGTATTTCCGATACTTTTTTTCCGTATCCTGGTCGGAATGGTTCAGATCCATCTCGCCGCTGCGTGCCGCATTCAGCAGCGCGTCGATCTGGCTTTGAGACAATACTTCCGCCATGCTATCCCTCCTGGCTGGAACCGGTTTGCGTTTGAGCCTGCTGGGCGGAGGTTCCGGTGCTCTCCTCCATCCCGCCTGAGGTTCCGTCCTCGCCGGAACGCATGGTGTAGTACTGGGTAATGTCATCCCCCATACTGTTCTCCACATCCAGACCCGTCACCAACAACTCCACCCGCCGGTTCTGCGCGCGGCCCGCCGCGTCGTTATTTTCCGCCACGGGGCGCCACTGGCCGTAGCCCACGCTCACCAGGCGGGACGGATCAATGATGTTTTTTTCCTGAAGATAAACGGTTACCACCGCGGCCCGGTTGGTTGCAAGGAATCGGTCCACGGCGGGATCATTGGGAGAGTCAGGCACTTCCTGGGCCGTATGTCCCAGCACCCGGATCTCATCGATGGAATCACTGACCTGGGCGATGGAATTGGCCACCTGATCCAGCACCGCTTTGCCGTCATCCCGCAGGGTGTAGCTGTCGCCGTCAAAAAAGACCGTGTTGTCAAAGGATACGAAGACATATCCGCTGCCCTTGGTGATGCTGATCTGGGCAGACAGATTCTCTTGCTCCACATAGTCCTTCATGGACTGATAGAGTTCCTCAATGTCCGCGTCCACCTGCTCCTGGGTCACGTTGCTGACTTCGTGTCCGCCGGGGTTCTGCTCCGTGACCGCGTCGGGATTAAAGGACTCCACCAGGGCGATCCATTTCGACTTGTCCATGGTGGACATGGAATAGAGCATGACAAAAAAGCACAGTAGCAGCGTAACCATATCGCCGTAAGTGTCCATCCAGTTGGCTCCGCCGCTCCCGCCGCGTTTTTTTCGCATATCCAAACCTCCTCTCCCTATGGTAAAGGGAGATTATTTCCCCTTCTTGCGGCCCTTCTTTCCGCCGGACTGGCCGCCGCCCTCTTCCCCTTCGTCTCGCTGGTTCTGATTCATAAAGGTGAGCAGCCGCTCCCGCAGGAACTTGGGGTTTTCGCCCGATTGAATGGCCATGATTCCCTCCACCACGATCTGCCGGCAGAGCACCTCTTCCTCATCTCGGGCGGTGAGGTTGGCGGCAATGGGGTTGAAGATCACATGGGCCAGGAAAGAGCCGTAAAAGGTCGTGACCAGGGCCACCGACATATTGGGGCCCAGGGCGTCCATGTCCGCGCCGTCCAAGCCCTTCAGCATATTGATAAGGCCGATCAGGGTACCGATCATACCGAAGGCGGGGGCGGCGTTGGAGCCCCGTTCATACATGGCCACCACCTCCTGGTGGCGGGCGGAGGTCTGTTCGATGTCGTTTTCCAGGATGCTGCGGACCCGGTCGGGGTCATTGGCGTCCACGATAAGCATAATGGCCTGCTTGAAGAAGGGATCGGTCTGTTCATTGGCCTTCTCCTCCAGTGCCAGAAGGCCGTTCTTCCGGGCGATCTGCGCCAGCTCCACCAGCTGTTCCACATAGGTCGTGGGGTCAAAGGCCTTGGCCCGCAGCATGATCTTGATGTGCGAGGGGAAGGATTTGGCCAGCTTGGGATAGCAGGCGATGACCACCGCCAGGGTGCCGCCCACCACGATGAGGATACTGGAGATGTCAAAAAAGTTTTGAATCTTCAATACATCAACCGGTGGGGTTCCGCCCGCGTCAAACGCAATACCGAACAGAGTAAAGAATACAGCCAGCACAATGCCGAGCAAATACACTACATTCATAACGTCGATCCCTTCTGTTTATATCCCGCCGATGTACGGAAAAGCGCAAGGTCAGCGCCGGTCGATTACAGAAATTTCCCGGTGGATGTCCTGAACCTTCGCGTTGTAGTCCGCGATCTTTTGGATAATCTCCTCCACGGTGTCCCGCACCAGATAGTAGTCGTGGTTCATCATCACAACCTTGCATTCGGGGATCAACTCGATGCACTCGATCTGGTTATGGTTGACCAGGAACCGCTCCTTATTCATTTTCTGTAATTCGATCACAAAACTCGCCCTCTTTTCTCGTCTTCCGCCGCCTGGGGGGCTGCCCCAGACGGCGGAGCGTATTCAATCCGGTGGATCAAATCATCAGCGCTTCATGTTGACCAGCTCTTCCAGCATGGTGTCGGTCACGGTGACAATCCGGGTGTTGGCCTGATAGCCCCGCTGGTAGAGGATCATGTTGGTGAACTCGGTGGCCAGGTCGGTGCTGGAGCCCTCCAGGAAGGAGGTCATCAGCTTGACGGTGCTGCCGCCCAGCAGATTGGTGGCGGGATCAGTGGCCCCATCTACTTGAATCATGCCGTTTCGCAGAGAGCCGGTTACCGCGCTGCCGGGGGTGCTGACGGTGATAGCGCCCGCCGCATCGCCGGCGTTGTAGTAAGGTCCCTGGGTATGGAGCACGCCGTTGGGGTTCTCCACATTGCCCAGGGCGATGTAGCCCACCACCACTACCTCCTTGGTGTCGGAGTTGGTGCAGGTGATCTTGCCGTTGGCGTCGATGCTCATGTTGGTGTAGTTGATGTAGCCCTGTACGTTGGCGTCGTCGGCAGCGTCGGCCTCTACGTTGATTCCCGTATCGGCGGCGACACCCGGATATGTAGTCCCGCCCGGGGCCACATAGTCCGCATCTTCCGGATTCCCGCTGCCCATATCTCGCATAGGCAGACGGATGGGCACCAGGTCCGTGCTGATCATTCCCGTATCGGTTGCACCAAGCATTCCAGGGGTATCGGTGCCGGTGGTATTCACAAAGCCATACACCACGTTGCCCTGACCATCGGTGAGATAGCCGTCCCGGAATTCAAAGTCGCCCACGCGGGTGAGGGTGAGGCTCTTGAGCGCATTGGCGCTGTTTACGTCGATGTCCTTGGGGCCCACCAGGAAAAAGCCGTCGCCGCTGATGGTGCAGTCCATATCCTTGCCAGTGGCAACCAGGTCGCCGCTGGACATATCCAGATCGATGGTTCCCACGCTACAGCCGTAGCCGATCTGCTGGGGATTGGTGCTGCCCACCGTATCGGTGCCCTCGGAGCCGGCATTCAGGGTATTGTAGACACTCTCTTTGAAGGTAAATCGCTGGGCCTTATAGCCGTTGGTGTTGACGTTGGCAATGTTGTTGCCCACCACGTTCAGGGCCTGCATATGTGTTTTCAGTCCGGAAATTGCTGCGCTCATAGCGCCTGACATAGACATTTCGCTCTTGCTCCTTTTTTCTGCTGACGCGCCGCCGGGAAGCCGTCATTCACACGGCCCCCAGAGCCTCCTTGCGGTCCTGCTCTCTGTAGCCTTACAGGAACACGGCGCCGTCAATGTTGGTAAAAATGCTTTCTTTCATCTCCGCCTGGGACAGCGCGGTAATGACCCGGTTATTGGGCACATTCACGATAAACGCCGCCAGACTTTGATCCAGTGCCAGGATGTTGGTCGCTCCCTTGGCCTCGGCCCGCTCCACAGAATCGCCCAGCCGCTCCAGCAGCGTAGGCGTCACTTCAATGCCCCGCTCCTCCGCGCGGCTGAGTGCGTGCTTGGAAAAAGCCACCTGCCGGGTCTGTGTGCGCTCCATCTCCTGCTGCAGTACGGCGCCAAAGCTGCTGCCGCTCTGCGGGGAGGTCCGAGTTTTTCCGGTTTTCGCCGGACCAACTCCTCCGCCGCTGCCTAGGGTACAGATCGATCCGACCACGGGAACACCTCCTTATGTTGTTGCGTCCGGGCGATCAGCCCTTGGCCGTCTCCGGAACCGATTGGGTCCCCTCGGTGGTACCGCCCTCTCCGGCGCTGCCGGTCTGAGGCAAGGTGCCCACGGCCATAATGCTGTTCAGGGGGTACATCTCATTATTCACGAAGATGACCGGCGCATTTTGATAGGTGCCGGTGCCGGTGACCTCACCGACCAATTCCTGAATGTTGCCCTGCTCGTCATACACGCCCACGGTGACCGTTTTGCCCACCAGGGAGGCGGCATAGGTCATGGTATTGGCAGCAGTCAGGTTCTCCAGGCTGGTCTCCACCTTGGTCATCATCTGCACCATGGACATCTGAACCATCTGGTTTAGCATATCGGAGGTATCCGCGGTGTTATCAATGGTCTGGTTTTGCAGCTGCTGAACCATAAGCTGAAGAAAATCATTGAAGTCCAGGCCAAAGGCGTCGTCTTCATCGGCCACGGTATAGCCCAGCTTCTCCACGTCCTCCGTGGTCATGTTCCCGCTGCTCTTACTGGCGGCATAGGGATTGGACGTCTGGAGCGTATCCAGAGAGATGGGCATAAAATCGCTGCTTGACATGGTAGTTTCACCTCTATTCTGCCGCCGTTTACACGGCGTCCGTCTCTCTCTGTATCAGCCCAAGCCGAAGCTGATGGAGAAAGCTCTCCGCCTCCTGGCGGGGTGTATTGCGCTGCTGCTGGGGTTGTTGCTGTTGCTGCTGTTGCTGCTGGCCGCCCTCCTGATCGGGGTGCTGCCAGGCTGACTGGTTCTCCTGGGGCTGGGCCACCTGAACCCGCACCTCGCTGTGGGTGTTGTCCTGTAGAATCAGGCCCAGGGAAGAGGCGTGGTCGCTGAGCAGCCGGGCGGTCTGTTCGGTCTGGGCGTGCAGCACCACATGGAGTACGCCCTCGGACGTGCGGGTAAATTCCGCCGTCACCGTGCCCAGATTGGCCGGGCTGAGCTTGATCTCCAGATGCTGTTCCCCCTGATCCAGGGCGGTCTTCAGCACATCGCCCAGGGACTGATCCACCTCTTGCGCGGGGGCGGTCATATCCACCGGCTCCCCATCGCCTACCCGCACAGGCGTTGCCTCCACATTCTGGAACAGCGGGGTCTGGAAATGCTCCACACTCACGTCCTTGCGCGCGTCGTTTTCCTTCTGAGCTGGGGTGGACTGGGCCATGGTCTGGGCCAGATCCTCCTGGGCTGCGCTCTGGGTGTCGGCGCTCTGGGGCACCGTCTCACGGCTCTGGGGGACGGAAACCGTGGCGGCCTGAGCTTGGGGCACAGCAGCTTGGGGCTGCTGGACGCTCTGCTCACTCCGGGGTACCTGCTGGGCCTGGGTTTGGGGCTGGACGGTCTGACCCTCCTGTACGGTGGGCAGCACCGTCTCCACATTGACCGCCTGGACCACAGGGGTCTCCACCGCACCGGTCTGGCCTGCGTCAACCGTGGTTGTGGGAATCGCCTGGTTGACCAGCGCCGGCGCGATTACAGCCGCCGCCAGCTCGACGCTCTGGGGCTCCTCGTCCGCCTTTCCGGCAGTCGCCACGTTCTGATTGTCCTGGGGGTCTTTCAGGTTGACGTCCTCGTTTCCGGACTGGGTCATGTCCTCCCGGCGCTGGTCCAGCAGATCCTGAAAGGACGTGCCGTCCTGCTGATCCCGGGAAGTCGTTGTCTGACCGGCGCTCTGGGCCGTCTGGGACATCCGCCATACGCTCTGCAACGTCATCTGCAGCAGCATATCTGTCATATTCATTGCTCTCACCTCCTTTCAATGGGCACTTTCTTCAGCTTCGCCCTACCCGGACGGCTGAAACCAATTCATCGATAAAGCGCTCGTCCTGCTTTTGCAGCTTCTTCTGGTAGGCGTCCTTCTGCTTTTCCTTCAAACGCTCCAGAATGGCGGCGTCCTGGTGGGCCTGGAGCACCCTGGTCCGCTGCTGCTCCGCCTCGGCCTCCAGCTCCCGCAGCCGGTTGGTCTCCCGGGTAATCTCCATCTCCAGCACCCGCAGGCCCATTTCAAAGCCCATGGCGTCGGAGGCGGCAATTCCCTGGGCCGCCTCCTCCCGGAAGCGGTGGTTCAGATCCTGGTAGCGGGCCTGGGCGTCATCCACCCGCTCCTGCTGCTGCGCCGCTTTCTGGAGGGTCCTGGCATACTCGTTCTGCCGCCCCTCCAGCACCTGCTGGCGGTAGTCCAGCACGCTGTCCAGGCCAAATCGAAACTTCTTCATGGGAGCTCACCTCACAGTAATTTCCGCATCATGTCCAGGTCCTCCTCATAGGAGAACCCCTCCTGGGTACCCTGCATCAAAAACTGCTGGATGCCGTCGATCTTGCTCAGGGCGTAGTCCAATTTGGGGTTGGTCCCCGCCTTGTACGCACCAATGGACACCAGGTCCAGATTCTTCTCATAAATCCCCATCACGTCCCGAATACGGGCCGCCATTTTCCGGTGCTCCGGGGAGACAATATCCGTCATCAGACGGGAGATACTGGCCCCCACGTCAATGGCGGGGAAATGGTTGCTGTTGGCCAGGCGCCGGGACAGAACGATGTGTCCGTCCAGAATGCCTCGAACCGTGTCGGCGATGGGCTCGTTGGTGTCGTCCCCCTCCACCAGCACGGTGTACACCCCGGTGATGGAGCCCTTCTGGAAGTTTCCGCTGCGCTCCAGCAGCTTGGGAAGCTCGGCGTAGATGGAAGGGGTATAGCCCCGGGCCACCGGCGGCTCGCCCACCGCCAGGCCGATTTCGCGCTGGGCCATGGCGAAACGGGTGAGGGAGTCCATCATCAGCAGCACATCGTACCCCTGATCCCGGAAGTATTCCGCCACGCCGGTGGCCACCGAGGGACAGCGCTTACGCAGCATGGCAGGCTGGTCTGATGTTGCTACAACCAGGACTGAACGGCTCATGCCCTCCGGTCCCAGGTCCTTCTCCATAAACTCCAGCACCTCACGGCCACGCTCGCCCACCAGGGCGATCACGTTGATATCCGCCTTGACGTGCTTGGCGATCATGCCCATCAGGGTACTTTTTCCTACGCCGGAGCCGGCGAAGATGCCAATTCTCTGTCCCTTGCCCACGGTGAGCATACCGTCGATGGCTTTCACCCCGAACTCCAGCCGCTCCCGGATGGGGGGCCGGGCCATGGGGTTGATGTAGTTGGCGCCATCCACACAGAAGGGCGTGCCCCCGTGGAAGGGGCCCTTGCCGTCGATGGGCTGTCCCAGGGCGTTGATGACCCGCCCCTTGAGGAAGGGTCCCATGTTCAGGCTCAGCCGCCGGCCGGTGTTGCGCACAAAGTTGCCCGCCGAGATGCCGCTCATGTCCGAGTAGGGCATAAGCAGGATGCGGTCGTTTTTAAAACCCACCACCTCGGCCATAACCTGGCCGCCCGACTCCCCGTTATAGATCCGGCAGATGTCGCCCACGGCGGCCCGGCCGCCGGAGGCCTCAATGGACATACCCACGATATTTTCAATTTTTCCCGTGTAGCTGACGGTTTCCGCCGTCTGCACACGCTGTATCAGCTCTTCAAACAAAGCCTGTCTCCTCTTATCCGCCCCGCAGAATATCCTTCAGATTGTCCAGCTGGGTGGAGGCGCTGGCGTCGATGATCTCGTCTGGCATCTCAATGATGCAGGTGCCCGACTCGTCGTCGGCCATTGGGATGAGCTTGATGTTGTCGGACAAGCCGGCCAGGGAGGCGGTGAGCTCCGGGGCAATCTGGGCCAGCTCCCGGCTGTCGCAGCCCCCGATGTAGATGCGGACCCACTCCCGCCGCCGCAGCCGCTCAGTGGCCATCTGCACCATGCGTAAAATGACCTCCCGGCTGCTCTTCAGGCTGATGTGAATCACCTTTTCCGCCACCGCGATACTCAGGTCGCACAGCTCGTCCCGGGTCTGAGTCAGAAGATCCTCCTTGGCCTGGGTGGCCTGATCCAAAAAGTGTTTTACCTCATCGGCCTGCTGCTGCCGCTGCTCCTCCAATTTTGCCTGGCTCTCTATCCGGGCCTTGGTCATACCGTCCGTATATCCCTGGCGGTAACCCTCCTCCCGGGCCTCCTCCCGCAGGCGCTGGGCCTGCTCCTCGGCCTGCTGGCGATACTGCTCCAGCAGCAACTCACCCTCCCGTTTGGCCTGGGCCATGATGGCATCCGCCTGGACCCGGGCATAGGAGAACATGGCCGCCGCTCCCTGTCCCGGGTCAGGTCCGGGCTGCTCCGTATCCTCCCGGACCGGCTCGGCCTCCTCCGGGGGTTCAGGCTCGGGAGGGGGCTCGGGCTCCACCACAATCTCGTCCACCTGGGGAAACTGAAACTTCTCCACCTGGGGCCGAAGAAAATGTTTAAAGATATTAGGCAATGATATCGTCCTTTCCTCCCTTGAGGATAATCAGCTCGTTCTTCTCCTCCAAATCGCGGATCACGCCCACAATGCGCTGCTGGGCGGCCTCCACGTCCCGGATCCGCACGTTGACCGTGACCTCCAGGTCGTCCCGGATGCTCTGGGCCATACGGGCGGAGACATTGGTGAAGATCTTGTTGGCCACCTCGCTGTTGGCGCCCTTGAGGGCCAGCACCAGATCCTTGGGATCGCAGTCCCGGATGAAGCGCTGCACGGAGCGGTCGTCCATGGTGACAATATCCTCGAAGACGAACATCCGCTTGCGGATCTCGTCGGCCAACTCGGAGTTGTGGGTGGACAGGCGGTCGAAGATGCTCTTCTCGCTGGCCCGGTCCAGATTGTTCATCACGTCGGCCACGAAGTCCACACCGCCCACCTTCACGTTGTTGGTGGTCATGATGTTGGAGAAGCGCTTCTCCATCTCCGCCTCAATGGCCTTCACCGCTGTGGGAGAGGCGCTCTCCATGTTGGCGATGTTCTCCACCACCTTCACCTGGCGCTCCGGGTCCAGCTCGTCAATAACGGCCGCCGATTTTTCCGGGTCCACATAGGACAGCACCAGGGCGATGGTCTGGGGCCGCTCATGCTGCAGAGCGGCGTACAGGGATTTCTCGTCCGCCTTGTTCAGGAAGGAAAACTCCCGGTTCTTCAGGGACTTGGTCACCTTTTCCAGCAGCATACTTGCTGTCTGACTTCCAAAGGCCCGCTCCAGGACGGCCCGGGCATACTCCAGTCCGCCCTCGGTCACCGCCTTGTTGGTCATGCACATCTGGTAGTACTCGTTGAGCACGTCCTCGGTGGTGGCCGCGTCCACATAGCCCAGCTTGGCAACCTCCAGGGTGATCTGTTCTACGTCCTCCGGGTCCATGTACTGGTAGAGCTGGGAGGCCTTCTCGGTTCCCAGGGAAATAATCACCGCCGCCGCCTTCTGTTGGCGGGTCAGTTCCTTTTTCGGCTGGGTTGATACCGGTTTTGCCGGGGCGGCTGTGCCCTGAGCCGGAGGCGCTGCTATTTCACTCATTTTGTACCTTCCCCTTCCCGCAGCCAATTCTTCACCATCTGGGCCGCGATCTCAGGATTATCCTCGGCAAACTTCCGCACATCCTGCCGCAGCTCCATACTTTTCTCGGTCTGCAGCTCCATAATATCGGGCTTTGCCTCGGGGGCGGCGGCCACCGCCTGCAGTGCGCCTGCGCCCTCAGCCATCGCCTCTTCTTCCGCCTTCTTGCGGCGCTTCTTGGCGCGGACGCGGAAGAGCAGCAGGATCACCAACAGCAACACCAGGAACAGTACGCCGCCGCCAATGGCCGCGTAGATGGCCCAGCCTGGCAGCTGCATCGTCGTGTCAGCGGGGGCCTCGCTCTCAGGCTGATAGAAGGGCGCCACCAGGATGGAGATCTTCTGCTGCTGATCCGCTTGGGAGATACCCGCGGCCCGGCCCACATGGTCATAGAGATCGGCGGTGTTGGTGCTGCCCGCCGCGTTCTGGTTGATGGTCACCGAAACCATCACATCGCTGATGTACCCGGCCACGTGCTCCACCTGCTGCTTCTGGGTGTCCACCAGGTGGTCCTCCTGACCGGAACTGGTGATGGCCTGCTCGTCGCCGTTGGGCTGCAGTTGGTTCTCAACATATGTATTCAGATCGGCGTTGGTGGTGGTACCCGCCGCGCCTCCGGTGGTCTGATTGTCCCCCCGGACGATCTCATTATCCCAGATCCGGGAGCCGATGATACCGTCGTCGTTGCCCTGGGCCCAGTCCTCCAGGCTATAGTCGGTGGAGTCGGTGGTGGTGCGGTCCACATCCACCACGGTGTTTACGCTGACCTGGACGTTGTCCTCCCCGAAGATGGGGGTCAGGGCCTGCATGACCCGGGTGCGGATGCTGTTGTTGCACTGCTCCTCCAGCTTCAGCTTCAGGGCGGAGGCATCCTGCAGGTCGGTAAAGTCATCCCCGGCGGAGTAGCTATTGCCGTAGGTGTCGCCGATCGTTACATTCTCCACGTTCAGCCCCGCCATACCGCTGCTGACCAGGTTGCGGATGGCCTTCACCTGGCTGTCGGTGAGGGTCTTGCCGCTCTCCATGGTCACCGTCACCGAGGCGGTGGCGTCCACCTTGTTGCTGCTGTCCAGCACATAGGTGTGATCCTCGCCCGGTGTGAGAAGCACCGCCGCATCCTTGACCCCGTCAAAGTTCCGGATAACGGCCTGCATACGGTCCTGAAGCGCATAGAGAACCAACTGGTTGCGCTCCGACTCGGTGGTCAGGCTGCCCACATGGTCAAAATAGGTGTCGTAACCATAACCGGAGGAGGGATACCCCGCCTGGAGCACCTGGGCCTTCAGCGCGGCCTCCTGGCTTTCGGGCACCAGAATGGTGTCGTCCTCTACTTTATATTGTGTAATTCCATTGTCAGACAGATAGGTCAAAATGGCGGACATATCCGTCTGGCTCAAGTCGGCAAACAGCGTAGCATAGGGCTGATTGCTCACCACGGCAAGCACGATGGCCAGCGCAACCACCACTGCCAGTATCCCAATCCCAAAAAGAATTTTCACCTTTCGGGAGATGGATGCCAACCGCTGCTTGGCCGCAGCGGCGATCTTCTTTACTTTCTCGCCCATAGTAACTCCCTCGGATCAGGTATCTTTTCTTGCTTTACAGGCTGATCCGCATTAACTCGCTGTACGCATCCAAAGCCCGGTCACGCATCTGGACCAGCAGCTCGGTGGCCAGGGAGGCCTGAGTGGCCGCAATGGTAGCCTCGGCCGGGTTATCCAGCTGACCGGTGGCCAGGGCGTAGTAGGCCTGGTTCTTGGCCGCGTCGGTCTGCTTCACATTGTCGATCATCGACTGAAAAATCTGTGAAAACATCGAAGGCCCCGAATTACCTACGCCGACACTGGCCGCTGCGGAAGAGGCTGCGGCCGAAATCGACTGGATCGGAGCGATCGTCTGAATATTCGCCATATTTTGTTCTTCCTTTCCCTGTCTGCCCTGCCGGAAGCCGGGAGCAGCTTTCTTGCTTACAATTACTTGCCGATCTCCAGTCCCTTGGCCGCCACCTGCTTGAGTACATTAAAGGCGGTAACATTGGCGGAATAGGCCTGGGAAGCGGCCATCGCATCGGCAATTTCTTTTACCAGGTCCACATTGGGCATCTCCACATAGCCGTCGGCGTTGGCGTCGGGATTTGTGGGATCATAGACCAGCTTGAAGTCGGAGGGGTCCTCCGCAATTTCAGTCACCTGCACACCGCCCTGGGTGGCAACAGCCTCCCCCCGGGCCCGGGCCAGGGCCTGCTGGAACGGGGTCTGGCCGCCCTGGGACTCCAGTACCACAAACTTCCGGCGGTAGGGACCCCCTGCCTCGGTACGGGTGGTGTTCTGATTGGTGATATTTTCAGAGATCACATCCAGGCGCAGCTGCTGGGCGGTCAGGCCGGAGCCCACCACGTTCATCGAACTCAAAAATGCCATAACTTACGTCCCCTTATCCTTTGATCGCCGTACGCAACAAAGAGAAGTCACTGCTGATGGCATCCATCACATACTGCATTTGGTAGCCGTTTCGTGCCAACTCCACCATCTGCTCGGTGATGTTCACGCCATTTCCATCCAACCGGGTGCTCTCTTCCGCCTCATGGGTCTGTACCGGCGTATTCTCTATGGCACTTCGGATCTCCTTTGTCGAACCGCCCTGCCCGGACGCCGACTGGATGGCTTGTCGCAATGACTCCTCAAAGGTAGCGTATTTGGTTTGATATCCCGGGGTCTCTGCATTGGAGATGTTATCTAAAATGCAGCTTTGTTTTGTCCATAAAAAGCCCATTGATCTTTGTAGCATCAATGCTGCGTTACTTGACAGAAAATCCATTTTTCTCAGCCTCCCTGTGTCAAGCCGCGAAAGTTTAAATTTCCTTAAATTCTACTTCAGCAAAGTCTTTCATACTATTTAGATTTTGTAAACTCTTTTTTAAAAACCTAACTTATTCTTAATTTTCTTCATTGTAATACAGTCGTGTTATTTTTTCAAGTACGCAATTATCAATCGTTAAAAAAATATATTTTCCAAAAATTTTCGTGTTTTTCGTCATTTTATATGAATTTTAGCTTTATTTAAGTTTCCTATCTATTTCTGATTTTCCTAACATTTACATGGAATTTATTTCTTTTTATGGTATGCCGTTTTTCCTGATTTCATGACGGCAAGCGGCACACCATATTTTTTCTATATCTTAGCAAATTTTTTATGCAAAATGTTTTAGTTCTATGTAAAAATTCTCAAATATTTGTGCATATATTTTCAGCTTCTATGCAATTATATTTTTATTTCCTTTTTTACCTATTTTTTCTATGGGAATTGTATTGGAGTTGCTTGCCGGATTGGGGCACTGGATTCCGTCTTTTCCACATGGACATGGAGGCCCGCAAAAAAATGGCCGGCAGTTCAAATCCGCCGGCCAACATCGATCTGAATTTTTCAGCCGGGCAGATTGTTTTTCGTCCCGGTTTCCTCGTTAAGCATTGGCGGAAGGAGCGTCCTCAAAGGCCTTCTCCACAGACGTAAGAATCTGGTCGCGATCAAAAGGCTTATATACAAATCCCTTGGCACCGATCTTGCTTGCCTCATTGATGGTGTCGTCGTAGGCCAGGGAAGAGACCATCAGCACCCTGGCGTTGGGATGGTCCTTTAGCAGCAGCCGGGCCGTGTCCAGCCCGTCCATCCCCGGCATCACAATATCCATCGTCACCAGATCGGGTTGGATCTGATCGTACTTTTTGATGGCCTCCTCCCCGCTTTGACAGCAGGAAACCACCTCATACTCTGTTCCGGCCAAGATCTCCTGCAGCTGAAGCTGCGCAATTCTGGAGTCATCGACCACCATGATTTTCTTTGCCATATTGTTCGCTCCTTTTCTAAACTTCCATTGTGAATCTTGTGCCGGGTCCCGCACAGTTGAATTGAGCCGCAGCGTGGCTCCAAAGGCCGGAATCATCTGAATTCTCTACGCGGGCTGGGACTGGTCGGGAATAAATGGTCCCATGCAGATCAGATGAACTCTTCCGTGGCTTCCGCTGTCATAGTTCAGCACACACTGACAGGGCACCTCCTCTTCCGGCAGGTAGCGACCCGTGCGAAAACTGGGGATCTGGAATCGGGATGTGACGCGGGCAATCTGAAACAACCCGGCCACCACTTGGCCGCAAATGATATTCAAATACTCTTTGGCCACGTCCTCCACATCCTGCAGTGTAACCTTGGGACTGTGCAAAATATTCTGCGCCAGCCGGGTCAGCAGGGCGGTGTCGGCATACAGGAGCAGGGCGGCGCGGTGATTGCCCTCCAACATGGTATGCACTGTACAGATATCATCGGAAAGCTCCACATTCTGCTCAACCAGCTGAATTCCCGCAAAGCGATTGGTGGTATCCTGGATTGAGTGATTCAGAACATCTTTCAGCTTCTGGTGAATAAACTCCTTCAAAGTATGCACCCTCCTCTCCTCCGATGCTACTGCCTTTCCAAAAAACCGTTGGCAAACCGGATCACGCAGCCCCGCTCCTCTTTCACCACCCGGTAGGATTTGTGGTCCATGGAGACTGTGGTGCCGGGGTATGCGGTATCGCAGCACAGCTGGCGCTGGTCGCAGGCAATGCAGGCCTCGGCCTGCTCCTCCAGTTCCTTATCGATCTTTTCCAGCTTCATCTTGGCCACACACTGTCTCAGACGAAGCTTGGACTTTTTCTGTTCGCAGGCGTCCGATGTTCCCTGGCGCGCCAGCTGGCTCATCTCTTCTTCCATGCCCTGAATCTCCGCAAGGATCTGTGCCCGCTCCGCCCCCTCACAGGGCTTGCCCCCCAGTATAATCAGGGTGGTGCGCTCCGCCTTGGAGCCCACCGTGGCGGCAGACACCTCCCGGGCCGCCCGGATGGTTCCGCCGATGATGACGCCCCGGCCGGTGCGCACCCGCACGTCCCCGTTGCTGTACACCTCGCAATTGATGATACAGTCGGCCTGGACGCTCTCCTGGGCATACACGCCGCAGTTCTCCAAATACTTTGCATAGATGCTCTTCTGCGCCCGCAGCACCGCCCGGCCCTGTCCCTGCACGCCGCTGGAGACGATGATGTTCTCCCCCGCCTCCACGGTACATACCTCCACCGCGCCGTCGATCTGCACATTACCGATGGCACAGATGGTTGCTCCGCTGCACAGGTCGCCGTGGATGTGGACGTCGCCCAAATACTTGATGCTTCGCTGGCAGGCGTCGCTGGTTTCATACAGATCCAGCACCGGCCGCACCTGAAAACTGCGGCCTGAGAAGCACAGATGGCCGTCCCGCTCCGCCACCAGACAGGTCCCGTCTTTCGACAGACAGGTATTGCGGCCCTGGGGCACCTCGGCCTGTCTGCCTTGGGATGCAGGAATCCTTTTTCCTGTCACCGTGCGGCCGGACACGCCCCCCGTGGGAGGGATGATCTCGCAGATGACGTCGCCCTTCCGGATATCCCGTACCAGGTTCAAAGTCTCATAGTTTGCTTGGTCCAGCTCATCCACCTGGACCGGCTCCTCCAGCACCCGGCGATAGCGGTCATAGATCTGGCCGTCCCGCCCCGGCGCCGGCGCCTTTCCGATGGCAATGGGAAACAGATAAAAATAGCGGTGGGCGCAGTCCGACATCCCGCAGATCAGATTCCAGTCAAGTCCATAGGTTACGCCCCGCTGAAGCAGCGCCTGATGAATCTGGGAGGCGCTGAGTGTCTTCCCCGCTCCAATGGGGGGGAGCAGCACCAACCAGGCGATCATCTCATCACCGGAGAGAAAGACAACCGCCATCTCATTCTCCGAGGCATGGGCTAAAATCTGCTGGATGCGCACCCTGGCGATGTGGGTCAGCGTCGCCCGAATCCGTCCGCTCTCGCTGGCCACTCTTTCCGCCGGAACAGGCGGCCCATCCCGCCCCTCCGGCAGAAGGCTCAGCCGCAGGCTCTGTCCCAAAGCCTCCTGACCGGCCCAAAGTGTCCACAACTTACACAAATCATGCTCTGGGGGAAATACAATCTCATACTCAGGCCCTTGAGATGCGATTTCCCCGGAATCCTGCACGAAGTTACCGGCAGAAGAATGAAGCTCCAGGTTATCCTTCCCCTTCATCTGCCGCTCGCCTCCTTTTACTGCTGTAGTTACGAAACCCTCCTAAAATATCCTATCGCCAGCATGGACATCTGACTTTGGCGAAGCAGTCCATGCCGCATCTTACACTCAAATTGGCGTCATTGCCTGGTTTAGGCAATGCAGTTCTCCGTTTATTATTTATATCGACCAATTTTAAGGGAAATTAATATCCTTCTGTCCACAGGCAAAAATAAATTTCAAGGTCCGTCAAATCCGCTCCCTCCGCCCCGCCGTTTTCCTTCCACACAAAAAGAAACCGGAGCCTTGGTCTGCTCCGGTTTCTTTGCTGTCTGTTTTTACAGGGTTACAGATCGGGCCAAAAGCACCGCCGCTTCCGCCCGGGACATGGTCTGTCCGGGGCGCAGCTGATTCTGGCTGTTACCCAAAAGCAGGCCGTTTTTCACCAGCACGGACATGGGCCCTCTGGCGTAGGAGGACACGCTCTGCCAGTCGGAATAGCCGTACAGGGCGCTCTCCTGCTGAGCGCCGATGCTCCAGCCGGTGGCCACCATGGCACGATAGAGCATGGTGGCCGCAGCCTCCCTGGTGATGGCCTCGTCGGGGCGGAAGGTGCCGTCGGGACAGCCCGACACGATGCCCAGCGCATAGGCTTTACGAACTGCGCTTGCGTAGTAGGCGTCCGCCGGCACATCGGAGAAGCTCTTGTCCCCGGTGCCGGGGAACTCAAAGGCCCGATCCATCATCACCAGAAAGCTGCCCCGGGTGATGGACGCCTGGGGAGAGTAGATCCCGGCTTGGGTGCCGCTGACCACCCCGTTCTCATACAGAAAGTCCACCGCCGCCGTAGCCCAGCTGGCACTGCCCAGATCGGTGAAATGGCGGGACGTGGTGTTGGGGGTGACCTGGATGTTTACGCTCCCCTGGTAGGTGGCGCCCTTGGAGTCGGTGGCCGTGTAGTTCAAAGAGACCGTCCCCTGGAACCCGACCAAGGGCACAAAGGAGATCTCCGACAGATTGGGCGTGGAGGAGGGGTAGTACACGGCCGTGGAGCGCACCTGGCTGTTGGTGGCGTGGATGCCATTGTAGCCGTAGTAGAGCCGCCCGCCATGCAGCTGGCCCACCCCGGTGAACTGCACAGATTTCAGGGTTCCCCCGCCCCGCTGATTGCAGGCGCTCACAAAGTCCGCCGCCCGGAAGGTCACGGGATTGTAGGCGGTGGAGTAGGTGATGCTGCCCGCCTGTTTCTGGGCAACAGTAATGGTCACTGTGCCGGAGAACTGACGTCCCTCGGTGCTCCGGCCGGTAAAGTTCAGGGAGAAGGTACCGGCATAACTGCTGTTGGGCACAAAACTCACCCGATCCAGGTAGGGAGAGGAGGCGCTGTAATAATTCCGGGAGGCACTCACCTTGCTGCTGTAGCTGCCGGATGAGGTGTAGCTGTAGTACAGGGTGCCCTGGGAGGCGGCGGGCAGCGTGAAACGCACATAGTCCAGGTCGTCTCCGGTGACCGTGCGGCAGTAGTCGTCAAAGTCGCCATCCTGGAAGGTGAGCACGCTGCCGCCTGCCACCTGATAGTTCAGAGGATTTTGGGTCGTACCCACGTCGATCTCCACCACACCGCTGAATTTTTCCTTCTTGGTGTTCCAGGCGGTAAAGTCGATGGTTACCGTGCCGGTAAAGGAGTCGTCAGCCACAAAGGTAATGTTATCCAGCCGGGGGGTGGAGGACCGGTAGTAGCTTCGGCTCTCGGACACCTTGCTGTCATAATTACCAGGTGAGGTGTACTTATAATACAAGGTGCCCCGAGAAGATGCCGGCAGGGTGAAGCGCACATAGCTCAGGTTGCTGCCGGTCAGGTCCTGGGACAGATTATTAAAGTCGTTGTCGTCGAGGGTGACCGTCCCTCCGCGGTAAGTGGAGTAGCGCACCGTGCCGCTGCCCTGGGAGGAGACGGAAATCCCCACCTGACCGGAAAAACGGTTCCCCTGGCTGTCCCAGCCGGTAAAGGGAATGGCCACCGTTCCGGCGTAGTCCTTGCTGGCCACGAAGGTGACGTTGTCCAAATAGAGAGAGGAGGAGCGGTAATAGTTCCGATCCTCGGTCACCAGGGATGCGTAATTCCCGTCGGAGGTGTAGTTATAGTACAGGGTGCCCTGGGAGGACGGGGGCAGCTCAAAACGCACCCGGTTCAGGCTATAACCGGTGAGGTCCCGGGACAGGCTGTTAAAATCGCTGTCGTCGAAGGTAACCCGGCCGCCCTGACTGATGGAGTAGGTGATATCACCGGAAGCCACAGCGGCCTTGACCTGGATGGACACCCGCCCCCGGAAGGAGGCGCCGTTGACGGCATACCCGGTGTAAGGGATGGTGACGGTGCCCGAGGTACCGGCCTTGGGGAGGAAGTACACATCCTCCAGATTGGGGCTGCCGCTATATTTGTACTTGGTGCTGACCGACACCGGGTTGCCGGGATAGCTGTCGGAGCGGTAGCCCTCATAGAGGGTACCCCGGCTCTCGTCAGGAAGTGTGAAGGTGACATAGCTCAGGTCTCCGCCGGTCTGCTGACGGCAGACCAGCGCAAAGTCGGAGGCCTCGAACTGCACCACGTTGCCGTTGCCCGAGGTGTAGGTCACGTCGTCGGGCGCGTCCACGGTGACCTCGATGGTCCCCTGGAAGAAGTCGCCGTCCGAGGCGTAGCCGGTATAGTAGATGACAGCGGTGCCCTCAAAGTCGGACTTGGGGACAAAGGTGATGTTGTTCAGTCCCTCCTGTCCGTTCCCAGGGCTGACATAGTAATTTGCGCTGGAGGCCACCCCGTCGCCGGTGTTCCCCTCGGAGACGTAGTTATAGTAGAGGGTGCCCTGCTGGGTGGATACGGACAGGGCGCTGACGTAGCGCAGGGATTTTTCCAGTACATTGCTGCTCTGAGTCCGCAGTTCGGAGAGCAGGGAGGAAAAGGACAGCGGGTCGCCTGTGGTGGCTGAGGCGTGGATCACGTCGGCAGTGGCCTTTTCTACGGTGATTTTCACGGTATCTTTGTAATTTGAATATCCGTTAATACTGACCGTAATGGTCGCCGTGCCCACGCTCTTGGGATACAGGTAGCCCTGGTTGACGTCCACCACGTCTCTGTCGTCGCTGATCCAGGTGACCTCCTGCTTTTGCAGCGAGTCGCCGTAGATCGTATATGCCAAGGTGTCATTTTTTCCCACCCGAAGGGTTCGTTCCTCATCGGCCAGGACGATGCCCTGGACCTGCACCAGGCACTCCGTCTGTAGTCCGTTGGCGGAGGCGAAGATGGTTGTCTCACCGGCAGACACGCCGGTGACCGTGGCGGTGGTGGAAGGATCATTGGCCTCCACGGTGGCCACGGCGGCATCCTTGGTGGCCCAGGTTACAGTTTGATCGGCCGTTTCCGGGGTGACCGTGGCGCTGAGCAGGTTTGTCTGCTTAGGGGGCAGCTCCACGGTCTGAGGCACAACCGTGATACCGGCCGCGTCGTTGGGCGAGACCGTTATATTACAGGTGTCCGTAGGCAGCGCCTTACCGTCCGCCAGCGTCACCGTCACGGTAATGCTTACCTCTTTGATGGTATCGTCCGTATCCGCTGTTTTGAGGGCCTCCACGGTAGCCGTCAGGCTGCCCTCTTGGGGGGAGACGCTGACCTCATCCGGGTCTGTGCTCTCCCAGGTTACGCGGGTCCCCTCCGGGATGTCACTGACCGTACTTCCATCCTGGGCCTTCAATGTGACGGTCAGCGTCCCTTTTTCTCCCTCCTTCAAGGCCATGGTATGCTGGTCCAGGGAGGCGCTGGCAAGGGTAACAGGGGTTTCCGCCGTGGTGCCGCCGCTGCCCTCGCCCTCGGCCGCAGCCGCGGGGACCATGGACATCAGCATTCCCAGCGCCAGCAGAAGGGCCGGCAGACGAGTTTTTACGCGCTTTTGCATCCAAATTCCTCCTTTGGATTGCTGTCAGTCAGAACGGGCGGGCAGAATCTGCCCGCCCGTCGTGCAACGGTTCTGTCAGTTGGGGCGATAATCACCGCTGATGACTTCAAACTCTGCCGTCTGGAAAAAGTCCGTTACGCCGCCTTTTCCAACCTTAAACTGGAGCGTAAAGGCCTGCTTTGTTCCGTTCATGGCGGCGTCGCTGAGCACGCCGATGTTTGACAGGGTGAAAGTCGCACCGTCTCCAATATCGGTAAATTCAATGGTAAAGGTACGGGTTGGGGACTGGAGCCGGTTGGAAACAGAGAATCCCGCAGGGGAGCCTGCCGCGGCAATCACAGAAATATAGCTATCCGTATTCCCACGCGGCACCTGATAGACTGGCCGCAGTGTATCCTGGTCACCATTGGTGCTGTTAGGCAGGTAGTCCATATAGTAGATGGGCTCGTTGAATTGAAGGGTCAGCGTTCCGGAATACAGGTTTTCACTCGGCTTGGACGCCTTCAAATCCAGTGTTCTGCTGACATAGACCAAATAGGGCGGCTCACGGTCGGGAATGTGAACATTGTCCACAGCCTTGAAGGAATACGCGCTGCCCAGCGTATTCTGGGCCACCGCCAGGCAGTAGAAATAGGTGGCATTGTCCTCGCTCTGCATGGCGGAGGTAAAGTCTACCGACTTGGAGGCGTCCTTCACCGTCTCCAGCTTACCCGTTGCCACGGGGGTTCCTCCGCCCGTTTTCCGCCGCTGGATAATCTCCTGTACCTCATCTTTGGCAGTCTGACTGGCATAATAGTCAAAATACGACTCTCCGGTGGCCGGGTCCCAAGTGGTAAGCATGGCATCCAGAATTGTCATCGGGTCCCCGTTGGCATCTTTGGGTCCGTTCTCCTGAAAGCTATCGTCCAGATAATTGCCCGTCAGGCCCTGTTTAAAGAGACTGGGCAGCTGGTTGGGGGCAAACAGCGCATAGTCCAGATCCGCATTCTCCGAGGTGGTGAAGGACACATCGGGATTGGGGGCTTCCAGCGTGATGTAGGGGATGTCCACCTCGGAGGTCTCAAACCGATAGGCGTACACATCTGAATAGGTTTGGTTGGAGTTGCCGCGGAGGACAAAATAGGCGATATAGTTCGTATTGGGTTCCAGATCCTCCACCATCTTCTCAATCTCGGAGGGGCCAAGGGTGGTGGAGCCGTACTTAATCCGAGGATTGGCGGCATAGGTGGTGCTGGCATTTACCACATCCAGTCTTGCTGGCGTGGAAATCTCCTGCTGATAGAGGAAGTTTGTCCCCTCATAATAGCCTTCCTGCGGCAGCTTATCATAGTCCTTCGAGACATCGGAGAAATTGCAGCTCTTGCCGCTTTCATCCTTGCCCGTTGTGGGGATGGTTCCCACGGGCGCCACCACATAGTAGAGGGTGCCGGGCCGGTCAAGCATGAGGTACATATCCACCGCCGAGGACCCCGCTGCAAAGGTGGGATGGTTGCTGGCAAAAACAGGCGGCGTCTGGTCGCTGAACTGTTTGACCAGATTGAAGTCGTCCGGCTGGCCGATGTTGGTCAGGGCCGAGGGCACCATATCATTGTAGTTGGCCACCGTCAGGTTGTTGGCCAGGGTCTGAAGGCTGTTGGTATCGCCCGCCAGGATATTGACGCCGATGTTGAGCCGCTGGCTCCAGGTATCCGGGTCCGTAAGGCTGCCAATCTGAGTAAAATGAATGGCGTACTCGTACTCGGCGTTCTCTTTCAGCGTATTGAGCTGGGCAAAATCCGGGGCATTGGAGGGGTCCAGGAAGTGCCGTGTGAGGCTGACGCCTACCCGGTTGCTGCCGTCGGGGACCGTAACCGTATAGCTGCCCAGCAGCTTCCACTGGGCCTGGGCCCCTTTGCCGGTCTCCGTATT
Source organism: uncultured Flavonifractor sp. (assembly GCA_944385625.1). Lineage (GTDB taxonomy): Bacteria > Bacillota > Clostridia > Oscillospirales > Oscillospiraceae > Flavonifractor. The sequence continues at coordinate 43,284 of CALWXZ010000001.1, forward strand.
CCGGTAATAGAGCTCAAAGGCCGCGCTGGTGTCCGACCAGATCACCATATCCCAGTTGATGCTGTCGGCGGTGTTCTCGGTAGTCATGGGGGTGAGCTTCCAGCTTACATCCACACGATTTTCCCTGTCATTCTTTTCGTCAATCTCTAAACTGGTGATATTGGGGTTACTCAGGTTCACAATGGAAAAAACCGTCTTAAAGGAGTCCAGGGTGGTCTTTCCCATGACGTTCTTTGTCTCAGAGGTGTCGGCGATGGTGTTGGGTTCAATCTCAAAGTAATACTCCACGCCGCTCTGCAGGTTAAGCGCGCTCACATCATCCGCGTCTTTGGTGGGGAAGGTGACGACCGTCTTGCCGTCCTCCAGGGTGATCTCGGCGTAGCGGTAATCAATGACCCACTCGTCCCGGGTCTTGTCCGTACTGCTTATGGCCTCCGGTACCACCTCAGGCCGGCCGTTTCCGGTATTGGCATAGAGCTTGATACTGTTGCGCAGGAAGTTGGCCATGGTCTCCCGGGCCGCCCCGTCATTGCCGCCCGACTGGACGACATTCTGATACAGCTGCACCAGGCTGGTATTGGTATCCACCGTCTGCACCGCCTCGCTGAACACCAGACGGATATCCGTGTTGGGGTAAGGCGTAGTCGTGTCGGTGCCGTTGTACTTGGTAAACTCCTGCTTCACGGCAGGTGCATTGGGGTCCAGGGTATGAATGGTGGTCTTGCCCACGACGGCGGAGTAGTTGCCCGCCTTGTCCTGCGCGATGTAGTAGAGGTCGTAGGCCTTTTCCGCAGTAAGGCCGCTGACGGTAAAGCTGACGTCCCTCCCTTCGGTCATGCTGACCTTGCCGCTTTTCAGGGCGTTCATGCCGGCCGACACCTGCAGCTTGGCGGTGTCGCTGCTCAGATCCACCGCGCCGCTCTGGCCCGCCAGAGGCTTGGGGTACTCCTCGCCCTGGGCCACCACCACCCAGTACAGGGTGCCGGCCTCGTTCAGGTTGGCATACAGGCCCACCGAGGTCTTGTCCACCTTGTTGACGGTAGGCTGGGTATTGAACACCGGAGGTGTGCCGTCCACGGTGGTGAAGTTCAGCTTCTTCACCGCCGAGCTCTGGCCGTTGTCCGCGTCGGTGAGCCACAGATACAGATCATAGCTCTCCAGCTCGTCCAGAGGCACGTTGTTTACGTCAAAGCTGTACGCGGTATTCTTGCGCACATCCATGCTGCCAAAGCCCAGGTTGCCGCTTATCGCGTTGGCCTTGAAGTCGTTGGCGGTGGGGGCGCTGGCGCCCTTGGGCAGCACCGCCCAGTACAGGCGGCAGCTCTTGGTGGCCATGGTGGTCACCTGGGCGGAGTTTCTGGTGATCTTGGACAGATAGGGATACCCGGAGGCAAAGTTCGGCTTGGTGTTGTCCGGGGTGGTGAAGGAGATGACCTTCAGGGGACTGCGCTCCCCCCGGGCGTCAACAAAGACGGCGGAGAGATAGTAAGAGCCGCCGGAGGTCAGGCCGCTGATTTTGGACGAGCTCTCCTTGCCCGCTCCGGTGAGAGAGACGGTGCCCCTCTTGACCACCTTGGGGCTGTAAGCCGAGGGGTTCATCAGCTCGTCCGCCGTCACCGACCCGTCGGCCACCGCGGTCAGGACCCAGTGTACGGTGCCCTTCTTGTTGGCGCTGAACACCGCCGTGCCGCTGGTGGGCGCCAGATCCTTCATCTGGGGATAGCCGGCATACAGGCGGGGGTCCGCAGAGGACTCCGCCGCCGCCGCGCTGTCCATCAGCTCGCCGTTGATGTTGGCGGTGTTGCCCGGTCGAATGACAATCTGATCGGGGAGCATGGTCACGGTGCTGCCGTCGGAGTTGACGGTGAGCTTGCCAATGTCGCCCCCGCCGGTCACATCCACTCCGGTGTCCAGATTCACATTGTCCACCCGGCTGCCCGCGGCGATATTCAGGGTGGAATCCTCGGCGTTTTCATCCACCGTGATGGCGCTGGCCTGGCCGCTGGCCAGAGACACCGAGGTGTTAGGCGCCTTATTGATAACCTCCTTCACATTGCCCGCCAGGGTGAGGGCCTGATCCTCCTCCCCGTCCATGGTGATGTTGGCAATGCCGCAGCCGTCCACGGTGTTGTCCGCCAGATAGGCGCTGGTGCGGATGTAGGCCTGGTCGATCTCGCCGTCGCCCTCCACCTTCAGGGACAGCAGGTGGTTGTCCAGATTGTCCACCAGCAGCTCGGGCGCGGTGACGTTGCGCAGGATGATGCTGTCCTCGCCGCCCTCACTGGTGCCGCCGCCGCTCACCACGATCTGGCCCAGCACGGTCACGTTCTCCAGGGTCACATGGCCCAGATCCACGCCTTCGGTGATGTACAGGTCGCCGCCGATAACGGTGTCGCGCAGGGTGGTTCCAGACTGGTTAATGGTCACGTTGCCCCACACGCTGCCCAGGGTGTAGTCCCCCGCCTTCATGAGCGGGGTGCCCAGAGCATTGACCAGAATGATGGCTGCCTGGCCCCGTGTCAGGTTGTCCTTGGGACCGAAACGGCCGTCAGGATAGCCGGCGATCAGCCCCTGTTGGGCGGCAGAGGCGATATAGCCCCGGCTCCAGTTGGCCATGCTGCGGTTGTCGGTGAACGTAGTGTCCTCGCCCACCTGAGGCTGGATCATCAAGATCCGGGCCAGGATCAGCACCGCCTGCTCCCGGGTGATGTTGCTGTTGGGGGAGAAGGTGGTGGCGGAGGTGCCGACAATATAGCCTGTGTTGTAGGCAATGCCCACATCCTCGGCATACCAGGCGTTTTCCGGCACATCCCGGAAGGGTGTGGGACCCGTCTTGTCATAACCAAAAGCCCGGTTGACCATGGTGGCAAACTCCGCCCGGGTAATATAGTTGTTTTCATTCAGGTTGCCTGCCAGGTCCCCCCGCATGACGCCCCATTCCACGACCTTATCCAAGTAGGGCTGCATATAGGAGGCGGCACTGGCCGCCGTACTCATCGCCAAAGACAGGATCACGACCAGCAGCCAGACATACGTCCGGCCCGCCAGCCGCTTCATCCGTTTCATCCACCCTGTCATGCACATTTCGTCCTTTCAAACCAAATTTTATGCCCGAAATCAGGCTTGATTTCCTTTTATCTGTAGGCTGAACACCGCCTCGCGGACCATGCTCTCCGCCTCCCGCAGCAGGGAGGAGAACCGGCCTGCGTACAGGTAGTCCTCACCCGGCTGGGAGTAGCAGCGCAGGATCTCCATATCCAGCAGCAGCGGCTGGGACGTGACGGGGATCACCACCTGCACCGCCTCCCCAATCTCCAGGGGCCGGGGGCAGTAGAAGGCCAGGCCGCCGCAGCTCAGGTCCTTGCTGACGATAGGCACCCGCCCCTTCCAGCTTCCCGACCGGGGGTAGATATAACTGACAAAACGCACCGGAATCCGCAGGTTTTTCCGCAGGGACTGCTCCAGCCGGCGCAGAGGCTCCAGCACGATGACGTTGCCGTCCCGCTGGATGATCCGCGCCTCCAGGGCGGGCACCGCGTCGGAATCACCCACCAGGCGGAGATTGGTGTGCTTGGCCACCTCCTCCAGATCCCCGTCGTCAATGGTCATCCGCCACTTGGCCCCTTTGGGGTCGTAATCCGAAACGCCGTGGGCCACGGCGTTTCCCCGGCTGTCCAGGATCAAATACTTGTGGGCCATACGCTCTCCTCCCTCTGGATTATGGCTCCGGCTTTTTCTCCGGGGTATTCCGGTTCCGGCGGAACTTCTCCGGATCTTTGGGATCAAAATTCAAAAAGTAGAGGTAAATATCCACCACCGCGTGGTACAGCTCCTCCGGGATCTCCCGGCCCAGCTCCATCTGGGTGAGCACGGTGGCCAGGGAGGAGTCCTCGTAGACCGGCACCCCGCTGTCCTCGGCCACCTCCACGATCTTCTCGGCCAGATGGCCCATACCGGAGGCCACGATGATGGGGGCTCCGTCCTCCGGGCGGTACCGCAGGGCTGCCGCCTGCTGGGTTTCAGACTTTGACATTGACGCCCCGCTTCCCTTCAAACAAATTTGGGAACACCTGGGTCAGAGCCAGAGATTTCTCCAGCTTGGACACCTGGATGTTCTTGCCCTCCAGCTGATGCCGCTCCAAAATGGTCCCCATGTCCCGGGCGATGGAGGCGCCGTTCACCGATACCGCGTCCGGCCCGTAGATGTGCAGCTCCACCTTGTCCTGGCGGGCCGCCAGGGTGATCTCCAGAAAACCCAGGGACTCCAGGTCCAGCTTGAACAAAAACTGCACCTTGTCTCCCGTAGGGTTCTCCTTGCTGGGCTCTTCCTCCGCGTCCGGGTCCACCCACAGCTCGGAGTACATCATCTTGCCGTTGCACTCCACAGGGAGCATCATGTGATTGAGGGGCATATATACGCTCTCATGCACCAGCAGGGAGCGCACGATCTCTGCAAACGCCTCCTTGGCGTCGCTGCCGTAGGCCCCCTTCAGGGCCTGACTTGCGGCGTGGGCCAGGCCGTTGGCAAAGGAACTGTCCGAGGCCCGGGTAAACTGGTTGTCCTGGAGCAGCTTTAAGATGGCGCTGTCGTCCAGCTTATTGAGGCCGGCCAGCATCTCACTGTACCCCTGCATCTGGCGAAACGACATGAGCAGCTGCTCCTGGGACCCGTTTTCATACCGGGCGGTATTCAGCACCAGCAGATTGAGCAGCGCCCGCAGGGGACCCAGGTCGTGGGCCCGCTCCACATACCGGCCCAGGTAGGGAATAATCTCCTGCTGGAGCAGGGTCAGGTTCTCCGCCCGGCTCCCCGCCGCCAAACCGTTCTCCAGCCGGGCAGTCAGCTGCTCCAACTGGCCCCGCCAGCTCTGCGGCAGGTAGTCAGGCATCTGCTTGAGCAGGCTGAGCATATTCTTTCCAATATGGCCTGTGGCTGAAAAGTCGCTGTACCGCCGGGCAAACTCCAGAATGGCCTGCTTGGCCTGGTCGCTGCTCAGCTGCCCGTAGGCCTGACGCAGCAGGGAGAACAGAGCGCCCGAAAACCGGTTGCCCCCCTGGACCTGCTCCATAAACATCCGCTGAAAGCCCTGCTCGTCCAGCTGCAGCATCTTCAGCAGCTGGGACATCTCCTTGGCCACCCCGGCCTGTAGACCCGGCGTAACGATCATCCCCCGCATGAGCAGGATGGTCTTGGCCATAGCCTGGGTCAGCTCAGGGGTCTGGCGCAGCTGCTCCAGGAAGGTCTGCAAATTGGAGTCGTAGCGCAAAACATCCGATTGCAGGGTATTGTTGGCCCCCTGCTGATCGGTACGTCCGTCCGCCCGGCCCACCCGGGTGGGGTCAACCACATTCTGGACCTGAGCCTCGCCGGCCCGGGAGGGGGTCAGGGGTGAGCGGTTATTGTTGACGCTGTCATAGCCGGGAACGCGATTGGCCGCGCCCAAAAGATCTGCCATAGTATGCTCCACCTCTTACTTGCTGAGCGAAGGGACCCGGTCAAAAGCCTGCGTCCCCGGATAATTTCAGAATAGCTCTTAATTTTCAGGGTATTTCAGTCGATAAACAGATATGAAGTTCAACGCCAAGGAAGGAGCGTGCCACTTATGAGCGCCGGCAGCGATAGTATCCTAGATGCCTTTTTATACGAGACCAATACCCTGCTTGAACAGCTGGACAGCATCGTCCTGGCTGCGGAACAGCAGGACAGTTTTTCCGAGGACGACATCAACACCATCTTCCGCATCATGCACACGATCAAGGGCTCCTCGGCCATGATGGAGTACAACTCACTGATGACCATTGCCCATCGGGCGGAGGATCTGTTTGCCATTATCCGGGATAAAACCATGGACGTGGTCCCCGAGGAACTGCGGCCCGAGCTGTTTGATCTTCTGTTTCAGACCATCGACTTTTTCCGTCAGGAGCTGGAGCACATTGAAAATGAGCAGCCCCTTACTGAAGATATCGACACTCTGCTGCAAAAAGTTAATAGATTGATCGACCAAATTCATTCCGGCGGTCAGGCCCAGCCGGCCCCCGCTCAGGGCGGCGCCGCTTCCGCTCCGGCGGCTCAGGCCTCCTCCACCACCGCCACACGGGATGGATTTCCTTATGTGCTCCAGGTCTTTTTCGACGAGGGCTGCGGCATGGAGAACCTCCGGGCCTATATGCTTGTCTCCTCGGTGAAGGATCTGTGCGCCGAAAGCGACTTCACCTATGAGCCCCAGGGCGTGGACTCCGACCCCGCCACCGCCGACCAGATTGTGGAGTCCGGCTTCCTGCTCTTCTTCCGCAACCAGGCCGACCGGGACGCCGCCATCCACGCCGTCACCGCCTCGGGCTCGGTGCGTTCCTATCAGGCCATCGATCAGCCCGCCCCGGAGCCCCGGCCGGCCCCCGAACCCGCCCCCGCTCCGGCGGCCAAGCAGGCCGCGCCCGCCGCTCCGGCCCCGGCGCCTGAGAGCGCGCCCGCCAAGGCTCCCGCCCAGAACGCCCCCGACAAAAAGCCCGCTCCCCAGAAGGCCGAGGCGACCCACCACCACAAGGAGAGCCTTATCAGCGTCAACCTGGACAAGCTGGACCACCTGGCGGCGGTGGTGGGCGAGATTGTCATCACCGAGTCCATGGTCACCGCCTCCCCCGAGCTCAAGGGCCTCAAGCTGGACGCCTTCACCAAGTCCGCCCGGCAGCTGCGCAAGCTCACCGACGAGCTGCAGGACGTCTCCATGTCTCTGCGCATGGTCCCCGTCTCCGGCACCTTCCAGAAGATGAACCGGATCGTCCGGGATATGTGCAAAAAGCTGGGCAAGCAGGCCCGCCTGGTTCTGGAGGGGGAGGACACCGAGGTGGACAAAACCATCGTGGACAGCATCGGCGACCCCATTATGCACATCGTGCGCAACTCCATGGACCACGGCATTGAGGAGACCGCCCAGCAGCGCATCGACGCGGGCAAGGACCCGGTGGGCGAGATCGTCCTCTCCGCCCGGCACACCGGCAGCGAGGTTATTATTGAGATCAAGGATGACGGCCAGGGCGTCAACTACGACGCGGTGCTCAACAAGGCCATCCGCAACGGCCTGGCCCAGCCCGACGTGGAATATTCCCACAAGGATATCCTCAACTTCCTCATGGCCCCCGGTTTCTCCACCAACACCGAGGTCACGGAGTACTCCGGCCGCGGCGTGGGCATGGATGTGGTGAAGAAGAACGTGGAGGAGGTGGGCGGTACCGTCATCATCACCAGCGAGCCGGGCCAGGGCATGACCACCACCCTGAAGATCCCCCTGACCATGGCCATTATGGACGGCATGGAGGTGTCGGTGGGCGGGTCTATCTTTACGATCCCCATCCACAATATCCGCCAGTCCTTTAAGATCTCCGACAGCGATCTGGTCCGGGACGCCGCAGGGGGCGAGATGTTCAAGTGCATGGGCAGTTTCTACCCCGTGATCCGGATGAAGGACCTCTACCAGATGGATTCAGGCGTCACCCGCATCGAGGACGGTATCCTCATCTGGGTGGATGCGGGAGAGCACTCCTACTGCCTGTTTGTCGATGAACTGCTGGGCGAGCAGCAGGTGGTGGTAAAGCCGCTGCCCTCTTACCTCAATCGCTTTAACATCAAGGCCAGCGGCATCTCAGGCTGCACCATTCTTGGCGATGGCAACATCAGCATCATTCTGGACGTATCCAATCTGTGTACCTACGCCCAGTAAAGGAGAGAAGAGAAGATGAATCAAGCGGAAGTTTTGCTCCCCACCGACCAGCCCGATCTGGCGGATGACGGCGCGGTCACGGTTCAGACGGAAAAGTACCTGTTGTTTTTATCCGATGAACTGCTCTTCGGAGTGCCGGCGGAATCGGTGGCCGAGATCATCACCGGCCACGCCATCACCAAGCTGCCCCTGGTCCCCGGCTATATCCGGGGGATCATCAACCTGCGGGGCCAGATCATCCCCATTGTGGATATTCGCCGCCTGCTCAACCATGGGGACTGTCAGAGCGACTGCATGATGATCCTGCGCTCCGACGACACCCAGGTGGGCATTCTGGTGGATCAGGTGCAGAAAATGGTGGACATCGACGTATCCACCCTGTTGCCCATCCCACCCCAGAGCTCCAACGACCTGGTGTGTGGTATGTGCTCTCTGGAGGACGGCCAGACCATGCTGGCTTTTGACTGCGCCCGCCTGATGGATCACTCCTGATAGAGGTAGGCGCCCATGGATATGATGTTTTATGATCTGGCCATCTCGGATGCGGATTTTCAGCAGCTGGTCCAGTTCATTCATAAAAATTACGGCATCGACCTGAGCAAAAAACGCCAGCTCATCACCAGCCGCCTGTCCCATTCCCTTAAAGCCAAGGGGTATAAGGATTTTAAATCCTTTCTGGATCATCTCTTTACCAGTAAGGACCCCGAGGATCTGGAACTGGTTCTCAATAAACTGACCACCAACTATACCTATTTTCTGCGGGAAAAGGACCACTTTACGTTTTTTCAAAATACCATCCTGCCCGAACTGGAGAAGCGCCACAGCCGGGACAAGGTCCTGTCCATCTGGAGCGCGGGCTGCTCCAGCGGAGAGGAGCCCTACACCCTGTCCATCTACCTCAAGGAATATTTCGGCGCCCAGGCCAACCAATGGGACACTCGGATTTTGGCCACGGACATCTCTCAGCAGGCCATGGCCAAGGCCAAGGCCGGGATCTATCAGCCCCCGGCGGATATGCCCAATGAGTGGCTGCGGCGCTATTTTGTGCCCGACAAAACCAATCCGGGAGAGTACTCCGTTGCCCCGGTAATACGGAACAACGTGATCTTCCGCCCCTTTAACCTTATGAACCCCATTCAGTTCCGGCTGAAATTCGATGTGATTTTCTGCCGCAACGTGATGATATATTTCGATCAGAACACGCGGGATGCGTTGGTACGACGCTTTTATGGCGCGATGAATCCCAATGCCTATCTGTTCATCAGCCACTCGGAATCTCTGGGGCAGACCCCTCTGTTTCACATGGTGGCCCCCGCCGTTTACCGCAAGAACAGTGCCCCGTCCCGCTCGTAGGAAGGAGCAAACAAATTTCATGATACCCTCTCAGCATAGGATCCGGGTGCTGGTTGTGGATGATTCCGCGGTAGCCCGGGCTTTTCTTATCAAAGGTCTGTCCGTGTTTCCCAATATTGAGGTGGTGGGCTACGCTATCAACGCTCTGGACGCCCAGGCCAAGATCACCCGGCTCAAACCGGAGGTAATGACCCTGGACGTGGAGATGCCGGGCACCAACGGCATCGACTTTCTCAAGCAGCTGCTACCGGAGCATCCTCTGCCGGTCATCCTGGTTTCCAGCCTGAATCTGCGGGTTTTTGACGCGCTGGCCGCAGGAGCGGTGGATTTTGTCCGCAAACCGGACGGGGTGGAGAGCCGGGAGTCTTTTATCCGTGCGCTGTCCCAGAAGATCGTGGTGGCCTCCCGGGCCAGGGTGTCACCCTGCCGCCATGCCGCCGCCAAGCAGGCGGCGCCGGTTGCCCCCGCCGCCGCGCTGGGTCGGGGCAGCGGACTTGTGGACCTGGACCACACCATCATCGGCCTGGGGGCCTCCACCGGCGGTACCGAGGCCACCCTGGAGGTGCTCAAGCGCCTGCCCGCCGACATTCCCGGTATGGTCATCGTGCAGCATATGCCCAAAGGCTTTACCGCCATGTATGCCCAGCGGCTCAACAAGCTGTGCGCCATGGAGGTGCGGGAGGCCAAAAACGGGGACGAGATCCACCGGGGTCTGGCCCTCATCGCTCCCGCCGATCTCCAGGCCCGGGTGGTGCGCATGGGCAGCCGCTATACCCTGGCCTGTCAGCCGGGGGACAAGGTCAGCGGCCATCGCCCCTCGGTGGATGCCCTGTTTACCTCCATGGCCGCCCAGATCAAGTGCCATATGGTTGGCATCATCATGACCGGCATGGGCCGGGACGGCGCCAGCGGCCTGCTGGAAATGCGCAAGGCCGGAGCTTACACCATTGGCCAGGATAAAAACTCGTCCGTGGTCTACGGGATGCCCGGCGTGGCCCAGGACATCGGGGCCGTGATGATCCAGGCCTCCTGCGAGAACATCGCCGCCGTGCTGATGCAGCACTTGAAAACTGGAAAATAAGACGATCCCCCCGCTTCCGGTCGGAAGCGGGGGGATTTGTTATTCCAGCAGATGAGCCACTTTTTGATAGGCTTCACTCTGCTTCAGGGCGGCTACCGCCGGGTCATCCGGAGCATATTGGTCCAAAATGGCCCGCACCTTGGCTGCCAGCTCCCGCAACTGGGGATCAACGGGACGGGCGGGGGGATTTTTTTGGAGGAACTCCACCATTTTCTTCATAGCCGGGGCCGCTTTCAGCGCCTTGCGCAGCGCCCGCACCCAGCCCAACTCGTCACCATTCTCCCAAGCGCTCCTCCCCTTCAGCAGCAGCAGGGCAAACTGGTGCATACCAGGCAGAGCATTCCAGTCCTCCTCACTTTCCAAGAGGGCAGAGTTGTAATAGTTGGGCATATAGTCCGCCGCCAAGCTGAGGAACAGCGCGCACAGCCGCCGGGCACGCTGGTCATCCTTCCAATCCTCCGCCCGCAGGGCCGCCATGGTCAGCTCAAACTGGAACTGGAACCGGGACATGGAAGCGGTAAAGTCGCAGCAGCCCATCCAGTCCAGCAGGGTGTCAATGAACTCCGGTTTCTTGGCGTCCACCAGACCAGCCGCAGTATCCCGGTTGTCCTGGGCGCTGCGCCGGAAGAAGGAGTCGGGCAGGGGAAGCCCCAGCTCCACGGCGTGCTGGATGGCAAGGAGGGGCACCTGCGTCCAGTCCTTGATCCGCTCCAATAGGACCCGGCCCTCCTCTGCATCGGCGTCCATAAGCCGGGCGGCCCAGCCCAGCTCACAGGGGACCTCCCGGAAGAGACGCCAGCGGCCCTCCAGCCATCTCCGCTCTTCATCCTCATCCTCTGGCTTTTCCCGGAATCGGTCGTTCAGCATCAGCAGCCAGTTGTTCCTCTTCTCCCGGCGGCGCTTTTCCGCCTTGTCGTCCTCTTCTTCCTCCGACAGAGTAAGAATAGGAGGCAGCACCTGCCCCATACGCTCTTGGGCCTGGGGATTGTCCCGCAGGCAGTCCATAGCCTGGAAGTAGGAGTACGAAGCCGCCAGCTCCAGTTTTGCAGCATCCAGAGGCAGAAGCATCTCCAGTGCCTCGTCCTCCCTGCCTTGCCGTGCCAAGCACTCAGCCTTGACGCACAGCATCCGCTGCCGGTCCTCTTCCGCCAGGAAGTGGAGACCAGAAGCCCTGCTCTCCCGCAGCATGGCAATCCGCTGCCTGCTCCAGGTCTCCTGACCCTTGAAGTAGCGCTCCGCCCAGGACAGGGCAGTGTCATACTCCTGTTTCTTCTGGAAGTACAGTGCGGCGCTAAAGGTCACATCCACCTGGAAAAAAATGCTCCGGACCATGTGCTCCTCTCCCCAGGCCAGCCAGGTTCTGGCCTGGGGCAGGTCACCCAGCAGAGCCTTTTGCAAAGCGGCCCGGTATAGGGGCTGACCGTAATGAGACATGGCCAGCTCTGGCTGGGCCATAAAACCGTCCATAGCCCGCTGGAGGTAGCTCATGTGCTCCTGGGGAAATGCACCTGAGGACTCCACACACTGGTTGAGCCGCCGCAGGTCTCCGGGGTTCTTCTCCAACTCCGCCCGGAGGAGCTTCATATTCCGTTCTGCCTTCTTTTTGGACTGCTCCGGCGTTTGGAATGCATAGCCGTCGTGGTCGAAGATGGTCTTGCCCAAGATTTTTGTGTCCGCATCAGCGGGCAGCACCCAGCTCTCATGGATACTGCCCTGATAGCGCAGGCCGCTGTCCATACGCAGCATACGGGGGGCAGGAAAATCCATGTAGCGCCCATCCATTTCCCGGGTGGTGTAACTTCGCTGGATGACAAAGGCCAGCAGCAGGTTCTTGGGGTGCTTGGCCCACAGGAACTCCCGCAGCTCCCGCAGGTTGGGCACCAGGTACTCGTCGGCGTCCACCGTCAGGTACCACTTGCCGGAGCACCGGTCCATCACCGCGTTGCGGGCCTCGGAAAAGTCTCCTGTCCACGGAAAGTCAAAGAGAATATCCGCATACCGCTCCGCCACCTCCCGGGTACCGTCGGTGGAGCCGGTGTCTGCGATGACCAGCTCACAGGGCACCGCCTCCCGCAGAGGCTGAAGGGCCTGAAGGCATTTTTCAATGCAGCGAATCTCGTCTTTTACAATCATGCCAATGGAAAGAAGCGGTTTTTCCATGATAAAACACACCTTTTGTTTAATTTGGACAACTGACATATATCCCGGTCCCTCCCGGAGGCGGGGCTGGGATATACAGCGGCTGTCGCGCTTGCCGCCTTAAAAAATGAGGCCGGTTCCGAAGAACCGGCCCCTCGGCGTTACGCGCTGGAACTCCGCCGGATGTGATCATCCGGCAAAGCACCGTGATTCAGGCAGCCCGTGCCGTCAAGCAGCGGTTCCGATTACTGGAGCAGCTGCAGCACACCCTGGGGCACCTGATTGGCCTGGGCCAGCATGGCCTGGGCGGACTGCACCAGGATGTTGTTCTTGGTGTAGGCCATCATCTCGTCGGCCACATCGGTGTCGCGGATGGTGGACTCGGCGTCCTGGATGTTCTCCTGCATCACGGACAGGTTGTTGATGGTGTGGTCCAGACGGTTCTGGGTGGCGCCCAGAGTACCACGGACGGAGGACACATCATTGATGGCCTTCTTGATGGTATTGACAGCATCCTGAGCGCTCTTCTGGTCGCTGATATTGATGCCAGTCAGGCCCAGCTTGTCAGCGTGCATATCCTTGATGTTGACATCAAGCTGATTGTACTTGTCGCTGGTGTCGCCAATCTGCAGGGTCAGATCGGAGCCCTTCTTGGTAGCGCTCTGCAGTGTATTGGTATTTGTAAAGGTAGCAGTGTAACCAGCATCGCTGAGAGCAGCCTGCAGGTCAGAGAAGTTGCTGAAGGTGCCGTCGTCAGTAACATTGGCGCCCGAGGACACATATGTGTAAGTCTTGCCGCCGATGGTCAGGCTATCACCAGTCGCATAAGTAGCGCTCAGATTGAAGCTACCATCGGAGGCGGCGACAAGGTCACTGCCGCCCAGCTTGCCGCTGATCTCCTTGGCCAGGTTGACCTTGACGGCGGTGTTGGTGCTGTCCATGGAGCCGTCCAGCAGGTTGATGCCGTTGAAGTTGGAGGAGTCGGCGATACGGTCGATTTCCTTCGTCAGCTCATCGAACTCCTTCTGCAGGTTGGCGCGGTCGGTCTGGTCGTCGTAGGTGCCGTTGGCGGACTGGTCGGCCAGCTCCACCATACGGTTGAGCATATCGTGGACCTCGGTCAGGGCGCCCTCAGCGGTCTGCACCAGAGAGATGCCGTCCTTGGCGTTCTTCTGAGCCACGTCCAGGCCGGTGATCTGGGCGCGCATCTTCTCGGAAATGGCCAGGCCGGCGGCGTCGTCGCCGGCGCGGTTGATCTTATAGCCGGAAGACAGCTTCTCCAGGTTCTTGCTCAGAGCGCTGGTGTTGGTGGAGTAGTTGCGGTAGGCGTTCATCGCCATAATGTTGTGCTGAATACGCATGGAAAATTCCTCCTTGAAAAATTGGGTGGGGCAAGTTCCTTCTTGCCCGCGCTGTGTGTCCCTTCGCACCCGCAGGCCTTTACGGGGCGTCAAAACACTGGGTAAGGGAGCGGGGCCGCGGCCCCAAATCCCTTCACTGGTGTTTTCGGCCACTTTTCCGGAAAGTTAAGCCCCCCTCCAAATTTTTTCAAAAAAATTTCCCCCGCCCGCCAAAACGGCGGGTGGGGGAAGGGGTCTATTGGGATACGGTGTGCCGGGGGGACTCCATCACCGCCTTGCAGGCCTGGATGACCTGGGCGATGACCTGAGACTCAAACTTGGCCCGGTACAGACTGAGCATGGGGGTGGCGGCCATCTCGGCCAGCACCACATACTTGGGGGGCAGCTTGGTGAGCGCCAGGGCCCGGGCGTCGGCCAGACACCGGGGGCAGCTGCACAGCCCGAACATTTTGACATACCGCTCCAGCCGCTCGTCCACCAAAATCTCCATCACATTCATGCACACGGAGCCGTCCGGCAGGCGGGTCTGTCGGGGGGCGAAGGGCACCTCCGGCTCCGGCTTGGATTCTGGCTCCGGTTCCGGCTCGGGTTCGGGCTCCAGTTCTGGTTCCGGTTCCGGCTCGGGTTCGGGCTCCGCCTTGGGGGCCGCCATGCTCCGCAGCAGCTGCTCGATCTCCTCCTGGCTCATCTTCCCGCCTCCGGAGGCCGGGGCAGGCTCCGATTCCGGTTTGGGGTCCGGTTCAGGCTCCGGCTGGGGTTCCGCCTTCTCCTGCTCCTCCGAAAAAGGGTCCAGGATGACCTCCGGCTGGGGCTCCGGCTCCGGGTCCGGCTGAGGCTGGGCCAGCTCCTCCTCCAGCGCCTGGGACAGGGCGTCCCGAATGGTCTCGGACAGGGCCTCATTGTTGGTGCGGGCCACCTGGAGAATGGGGGCGGCCAGCCGCTCCCCCTCCCGCCGGGCGGGCGGCGGCGCAATGACGGTCTCCTCCGCTTCCGGCTCCGCCTGGGCGGCTTTTTTCCGGGTGCGCCGCTTTTTCGGTTGGGCCCCCTCCTGGCTTTGGGCCTGCTCAGCCGGGGCAGGCTCCCCGGCCTGCACGTTCTCCGGCTCCGGCGTCTCCAGCTCCGCGGTGGGGGCGGGCGTCTCCGGCTGGCCGCCCCCGGAGAGCAGGCTGAGCACATGGTCCGTTTTACTGGTGCGGCTGTTTTTTCTGGATGCCATCAGGCCCCTCCCCCTCTCTCAGCCCGTGGGAAACGGGAACCGGCCACCTGGTCGCACAGCTGCTCAAAGTCCCGGGCGGGCTTGGAGGCGGGGGCGTAGTCCACCACGCTCAGGCCGTGGGCCGGCGCCTCCGCCACCGAAACGCTGCCCCGGATCTTGGCCTCGAACACCACCGTGTCCAGCTGTTGGGCGATCTGGGAGGCCAGCTCCAGCACCTCCCGGTTCAGGTTGAAGCGGCCGTTATAGCGGTTGAGCAGGATGCCCAGCACCTGCAGGCGGGAGTTGTAGTACTCCCGCACGCTCTGGATGGTCTCCTTGATCTGGGAGACCCCCAGAAGGCTAAGTACCTCGGGCGCCATGGGGATGATGAGCTTGTCCACCGCCACATAGGCGTTGACGGTAAGCAGGTTCAGGGCAGGGGGCGTATCCACAATGATAAAGTCGTAGTTCTCCTCCACCTTGGACAGGGCGGTTTTCAGCATAAACTCCCGGCCGGGACGGTTGAACTCCAGTTCCGCCCCCGCCAGCAGAATGTTGGCGGGCAGCAGGTCGCAGGTCTCGGTATGGGAAATGGCGGCCTGCGGCTCCAGCTCTCCCCGGAACACGTCGTAGATGGTGGCGCAGCGCTCAATGTCCAGCCCCAGGCTGAACCCCAGACTGCCCTGGGGGTCCAGATCCACTCCCAGCACCCGGGCTCCCCGGTTGTGCAGGCTGGCCAAGAGGGCCGCCGACGTGGTGGTTTTGCCCACGCCGCCCTTCTGATTGGTGACGGCGATCATAAACGCGGACATAAAGGTCCTCCATTTCTGTCCGTCCAGCCCGGTCCTCCACATATTTTCATAAAAAGAATCAGAAAAATTGGGAGGCAAACACTTAATCTTTTGCCGCGGCGGACGATATATATTGATGAGAGAATATGCAGATACGTTCCAGGTCATTGTACTCAAAAGATTTTTTCTTGTCAACATGGGGTCCCTGGAGCACAGAATCAACGTACTTTCCTTCTCTCGCGTTCAACTCTGATAGAAAGGGAGTGTGAATTATGGCATCCATCAGCAGTCTGTCCAGTTCCAGTTCCTCATCCAGCGTCTACGGAAACCGCACCTATAACATCGTATCCGGTCTGGCCAGCGGTATGGACACCGAAGAGATGATCTCCGGCCTGGTGCAGAGCTATCAGCAGAAGATCCAATCCCTTCAGAATAAAAACACCAAGCTTCAATGGCAGCAGGAAGCCTTCCAAGGCATCTCCGACAAATTGGTGGAGTTTGACCGGAATTACTCCTCCTATGTCTATTCCGATACCAACCTGGCCAGTTCCAGCTTCTTCAATAACGCGGTGAAAACCACCACCAACGGCACCTACGCTAACCTGGTCACCGCCTCGGGCAAAACCAGCAGCACGGTGGTGGTGAACGCGGTGCGCCAGTTGGCCACCGCCGCCCGGTACAGCGTCTCCGCCGACGATCTTAACGGCAACGTATCCACCGTGAATGGGCAAACAACCATTACCGGCGGCGCTTTGAAGGTCAACAGCGATGACACTGTGACCGTGAGCAATCTGGCCGGTTCCATGACCTTCTCCTACGGCGGCAAGACGGTCTCCATCGATCTGGGCCAGCGGGAGCTTTTTACCGACGAAAACGGCACGTTCAGCGCCGATGCTCTTCAAAAAGCCATTACGGAAAAGCTCAGCGAGCAGCAGATTTCCACCAGCGGCGGCTCCGGCACTGCTGACCAGTACATCGGCGTGAGCGTCAAGGACGATGGCAATGGCAATCTCTCCATCTCTGTCTCCGACAAGAAGAACGCGGGCAACACAGTGAGCATCAGCGGCGCCACCGGCGACCTGGGCAAGCTGGTTGGCGATCTGGGCGATGGAAAAAGCGAAGTTTCCCTGGGTGCTTCCAAGGATCTGACCAGCAATATCTCTCTGGGCGACTTTGTCTCCGGTCAGACGCTTACCGTCACCATGGACGGCAAGAGCAAGACCATCAGCCTGGACAAGTTCAAGGACATCTCCAAGGTATCCGATTTTGAGGCCACCCTCAATGAGGAGCTGAAGAATGCCTTTGGCACTGTGACCGGCACCAGCACCCAGAAGGTCACCGCCACTTTCGGCAAAAACGGTATTTCCTTTGTTATGGATCCGTCCGTAGAAAATTCCACCTTCTCGGTAACCGCCTCTACCTCCGATATAGGGGATGTGCTGGGTATCGGCTCCGGCTTGACCAATTACCTGGACACCAACAAAACACTGGGAGAACTGAATCTGGGTACTGGCTTTAGCTGGGACAACGGCGCCATTGTAATGGGCAGCGGTGATAAGGCCATCGAGCAGAAAAACGACGCTGGGGAAGTCATCGGCTATGTGGATGCCGACGGCAACTCTGTCAATGCAAACAACGAACGCCTTGGCAAGGACGGCCAGGTCCTGCGCAGCTACGACCTGATTATCAATGATGTGAAGATCGGCTCCTACACCCGGGACACCGAGATGAACACCATCATCAACGCCATCAACACCAACACCGAGGCCGGCGTAAACGTCAGCTACTCCAAGACCTCCGGTCAGTTTGTCTTTACCGCCAAGGATACCGGCTCGGCCGGCCGGGTGGAGATCAAAACCGGCGGCCTGGGGGCTGTTCTCTTCGGCGCCACCGTGCAGGAGGCAGAAGATCCCTCCAACACAAAGCCTGCCACCACCACCAAGAGCGGCTCTTACGAGGCTGGTACAGACGCACTCCTCAACGTCACCATCAACGGCCAGAACATGGAGTTGGTACGCTCCTCCAACACGGTAGACCTGGACGGTATGTCCGTCACCGTCAGCGGCACCTTTAATGAGAAGGCCACCCTGAGTCAGGACGGAAAGACTATGGTGAACAAGGAACAGGGGGCCGATGGCACGGAGAAAGAAGTTGCGGTTGACGCTGTTTCCTTCACCAGCAAGACCGACGCGGATACCATTGTGGACGCGGTGAAGAAGATGGTGGACGACTTCAACGCGCTTATCAAAGAGGTCAAGAGCGCTTATTCCGATATGCCGCTGGAGAAGAGCGACGGCTCCCGGTATGAGCCTCTCTCCGACGAGGACATGGAGGATATGAGCGAGTCGGCCATTGAAAACTATGAGGAGAAGGCCAAGACCGGCATTCTCTTCATGGACAGCGACCTGTCCTCTCTGTATAACGACCTGCGCAGCGCCATCTCCGTCAGCGGATCGGACGGCGCTACTCTGCGTTCGATCGGTATCAGCACCTCCTACTCCGACGGCCTGACCACCCTCACCTTTGATGAGAAAGCCTTCCGGGAGGCCCTGGAAAGCGACCCGGACAAGGTGCAGGAGGCCTTCACCAAGTCCAAGGAGAACGGCGCCGCCACCGACGGCCTGATGGCCACCCTCAAGTCCATCACCGACCGCTACGCCTCCACCACCGGCGATACCAAGGGTATTCTCATCGAGAAGGCGGGCTCCAAATACTCCCCCACCGCCGCGCTGGATAACACCATCCTCAACCAGATGAACGATGTGGAGGAGGAGATCTCCAAGTGGCAGGACAAGATGTCCGATCAGGTGGACTACTACACCAACAAATTCACTCAGCTGGAAATGCTGATTAACCAGATGAACTCCCAGAGTTCGGCGCTGTCCGGCCTTCTGGGCGGCTAATGACTGGAACGGAAAGGAACGCGCCTTTTATGGATATGCGAGGTTACCAGCACTATCGGGAGGACTCCATCAATACCATGACCCCCGGCGAGCTGCTGCTGCTGGTCTACGACGAGCTGGTCAAGCGGCTGACCCAGGCGGAGCTGGCACTGGAAAAAGAGGACTACCCCGCCTTTGAGTCGGCGGTAGACCACGCCGTCAAGATCGTCCACTACCTGGACGACACGCTGGACCGCCAGTACGAGATCGGCCAGCAGCTCGCCCGCCTGTATGAGTACTTCTGCTACGAGCTCAGCCGGGTAAAGAGCGGTCGAAACAGGACCGAACTGGAGCGGGTCAAGCGCATGGCCAGTGAGCTGCGGGAGAGCTTTCGCACCGCGGACAAAAACACCGCCACCCGATAGGAGCCGGCTATGTTAAGCGATCAGGACTTTACCTGCGCCATTGCGATTCAGCGCAAGATGTACACATCCCTCAATGAGGTGGCTGATCTGACGGACGAGCTGTCTCAGGCTGTGAGCCGGCAAGATCAGGTCTCGGTACGGATGTTTCTCTCCATGCGTCAGGAGGAAATTCAACGTCTTACCAGCTACCAGGCCATGCTGCACCGGCAGTGCAGACAGCTTCTTCCAGAGGACGCCAGGCTGCTTACCCAGCTCAACTCCGGCCGCTTTCAGGGAACCGCTCCCTCCCCCAGCGCCCAGGCTCTGCTCCAGCAGGCCCAGCGCAACCGCTCCCTGCTGGAGCGCGTGCGCCGGGCGGATGAGGCCGTCAGCAGCCGCCTTGGCGGTCCAAACTCCTTTTACAACAAGAAGAGGAAATAGCGCGCCCGAAAAAAGCCCCCTGCCGACCTGATGATCGGCAGGGGGCACTCCCCGTTTCATCCTCCGCCCAGGGCGGTAAAGCACCAAAGAGGCGCGCCGTCCGTACGGCTGGCGGACAGTTCATCCAAAATGAGCTGCGGGTCCCAGAGCGCCAGGCTGCGCGCCCGGCTGTTGGAGTCGGCCACCAGCACTTGTCCGGTGAGGGTGGCGCCCCGGAGCACGATAAAATGCCCGCCGGTGGTAAAGTGTCCCGGCCCCATCAGGGCCACCATCAGCTGGCCCGAGGCCAGGCGCTGACACAGCTCTCCTTCGGAGATTTCCCCGCAGGACTGGGCGGTCAGGCCGAAGTAGCGGGCCATCCCCTCCACCAGAGACAGGTAGGAGCCGCTGCCGGCGGCACAGTACCCCTGTTGGGCGGCAAGCCGGGCCATTTCGGCCGGGTCCACCACCTGGCCGCTCAGGGTGGAGACCACCATGGACATGGCGGTGGGGCCGCAGCCAAAACCCTTGATGAGATCGGACCCGAAGGCCGCGCTGGCCCAGGGCTCCTCGCTCTGGTTAAAGTAGACCAGCTCCACCACCCCCCCGGTGAGTACCTCCTGCCCCTGGCGGGAGGCAAACTGAGTGATCTCCGGGTCCTGGATCAGGGACTCCGGGTCTTGCTCCGGCTCCTGGATCTCCTGGCTGACAGGGGGGGCGTCTCCCTGTTGCTGTTGGTCCTGCTGGTAGGCCGCTACGGCGCCTTGCAGCTTTTGAAGCAGCGCCTGCCCCTGCCCCCACACTCCGTGGGCCATCTGGACCACCGGCTGGGTAATGCGCTGGAACAGGGCGGGCTCCATGACCCGGCACACCGCCAGCTCCACGCCCGCCACACACACCAGGGCCAGCAGGATGATCCCCAGGACGCGCGCATATTTCTTTGGCTTTTTTCCCCCACTCAATCTTCTCATGCCACCTTTTGTGTTGTGAATCTGATTATAGCAAATTTTTTTATGCTTGTATACAAGGAGCAATCGACCTATGGCACAGATTTGTTTGGAAGGAGCCGGTAAGGACTACACCCAGGCCGCCGAGCAGACGCTGGTACACGCGATCCGCTCCGTGGACCTGACCATTGAGCGGGGTGAATTTGTCTTTATCACCGGCAGCAGCGGTGCGGGAAAAAGCACCTTGCTGCAGCTCATCACCTATGAGACCCGGCCCACCCGGGGCGCGGTCTATCTGGACGGCGTGGATGTCAACCGCCTGTCTCAGCGTCAGCGCCAGCACCATCGCCTGCGCTTTGGATATGTCCCCCAGCTTCCCTCTTTGATTCGGAAACGGACCATTCAGGAGAATCTGACCACGGTGGCCCTTCTGGGCCGCGGCCGGGTCCATATGGCCCCCGAAAAACGGGTGCAGAAGGCGCTGAATATGGTGGGAATGGGCGACGCCGCCAACTGCTATCCCGTGGAGCTGTCCATGGGACAGTGCCGCCGGGTGGAGCTGGCCCGGGCCATCATCAATAACCCGGACATTCTGGTTCTGGATGAGCTCACCGCCAACCTGGACGAGGACACCGCCTGGGATATGTTCCTGTTTTTGTCGGAACTGAATCACCATGGGGTCACCGTCATCATGGCTACCCACGCGAAGAAATTTGTCAACCTCATGCGCCGCCGGGTTATCACTCTGGTGGACGGAGCCATTTTTGGCGACGTCCAGAAGGGCCGCTACGGCGATGTGATGTAACCCTTTGATTGGGAAATTCCGGCTTACTTTTTTGAGTAAACCGCATCTATATATATTTCTGCGATTCTTTTTTCAGGAGGACGTCATATGAAAAACAAAAAAGTTGGAGTAAAAATCCTATTTTCTTTTGTCATCACACTGCTGCTGGCTCTGGCGATGATGTGTGTGGCCATCTGGAGCATCTTCAGCATCCGCAGTCAGTATACCCATGTTCTCTCCACCCAGATCGCCATCGCCGATGCGGTCCAGAACAGCGAAAAAGAGATGAACTCGGTAGCCCGTCAGCTCCGTGACATGGCCATGTTTGGGTTTGACGAATCCACGGAAAGCGAGATCAAAAACTCCCTGTCTGTGATCGAAGAATCCCTGAACACGCTTCAGACCCTTCAAACCGGCGACACCAGCCTTTCTGATGATTATATCCAGAAAATCCAGGATTGGCAGTCCTCCTTTTCTGCCATGGATTCCGCTCTGAGGGCCGGCAACACCGCCCAGGTCCAGCAGCTGATTAAAACCGAGTGTACCCCCAAGCTCACCGCGGCCGTTCAGTCCGGCGACGCGCTGTCTGATGCGGTGACCGCCGACGGCACCAACGCCGTCAATCAGGTGGTAGCCAACAGCACCCGTCAGGTAATCATCCTGGTGGTGCTTATCCTCATCACCGCCGCTTTGGGCATCGCGCTCAACCTGTATTCCATCCGCTCCATTGTCACCCCTCTGCGCAAGGCGGAGGAGTCCGTGGTGGCTTTCAGCCAGGGCAATCTGTCCTACAACCTGGACTACGAGGCCAACGACGAGATCGGCGGCATCTGCAACGCCGTGCGCACCTCCCAGCAGGTGCTGCACAATGCCATTGAGGACATCGTTTCCGTGACCAAGAGTCTGGCCGACGGCGACCTGTCCTGCACCGTCACTCAGGAGTACCCCGGCGAACTGGCCCCCATCAAGGAAAATATTGAGTACCTGCTGGAGCAGCTTAACGACACCATGAGCAGCATCCTCCAGGCGGCCGACCAGGTGGCCGCCGGCGCCGACCAGGTCTCCACCGGTTCCCAGGCTCTGGCTCAGGGCTCCACCGAGCAGGCCAGCGCCGTGGAGGAGTTGTCCGCCACCATCAACGACCTGGAGCACTCCGCCCAGGAGAACCGCAAGACCGCCCAGACCGCCAAGGAGAAGGCCGACCAGGCCGCCGACCAGGTGCGGGTGAGCAACGAGCGTATGCAGGAGATGCGCAAGGCCATGAGCGATATCCTGGCCGGGCAGAAGGATATCGGCAAGATCATCGAGACCATTGAAAACATCGCCTTCCAGACCAATATTCTGGCCCTGAACGCCGCCGTGGAGGCCGCCCGGGCGGGCAGCGCCGGCAAGGGCTTTGCCGTGGTGGCCGACGAGGTGCGCAACCTGGCCTCCAAGTCCGACCACGCCGCCAAGCAGACCAAGAAGCTTATAGAGTCCTCTCTGGCCGCGGTTGAGCACGGCGACGCGCTGGTCGAGGACGTGGACACAGATATGCAGAAGACCGTGGAGTGCGCCGGCGCCGCCATCGAGTATATGGATAAGCTGGCCGAAAACACCATCACCGAGGCCGAGGCCATTGAGCAGCTGACCACCGGCGTGGATCAGATCTCCAGCGTGGTGCAGACCAACTCCGCCACCAGCGAGGAGTCCGCCGCCGCCAGCGAGGAGCTGTCCTCTCAGGCTGTCATGATGAAGCAGATGGTCGAGCGGTTCCATCTGAAAGGGGGTTCCGGCTTCTCCTACGAGCCCAACCACACCGATTACTCCGCTTCCGCCTCTGCCGTGAGCGCTTCGGCGGATGAAAACCGCTTCAGCAAGTATTAATTCCGGGCCCAGCGCCCGGCTTTCAGGAAAGGAGTTGGCTGTCTGATGTCGGATACCACGCGGCCCCCGGCAGTACAAAGCCAGGACCTGATCTATGCACTGGACATTGGAACCCGGAGCGTCATCGGGCTGCTGGCCAAAACGGTGGAGGACAAGGTTCAGGTTCTGGCCATGGAAAAGCTGCTCCATACCCACCGGGCGATGATGGACGGGCAGATTGAGGACATCGCCCAGGTGGCCGCCGCGGTACGCACCGTCACCGACCGCCTGGAACAGGACGCCGGCTGCAAGCTGGAACGGGCCTGTGTCGCCGCCGCCGGGCGGGCTCTGCGCACGGAGCAGGGCCACGCCCTGCGGGAGCTGTCCGCCCCCGAACCGGTGACCGAGGCCCTGATCGCCCAGCTGGAGGCCGCCGCGGTGGCCGAGGCCGAACAGGCCATCCGGGGGGAGGAGGCCGACACCGGCCAGCAGCAGCTGCTGGTGGGCTATACCGCCATCCAGTACTCCCTGGACGGCTATCCCCTGGCCACCCTTTTGGGCCACACCGGCCGTCGGCTGGAGGCCCAGGTTGTGGCCACCTTCCTGCCCAGCGGCGTGGTGGACAGCCTGTACGCGGTGATGCGCCGGGCAGGTTTGGAGGTGGCCAGTCTCACCCTGGAGCCCATCGCCGCCCTGAACGCCGCCATTCCCGCCGACCTGCGCCTCTTAAACCTGTGTCTGGTGGACATTGGGGCCGGCACATCGGACATCGCCGTGTGCCGGGAGGGCACTGTGGTGGGCTACACCATGGCCACGGTGGCCGGCGACGAGATCACCGAGGCTCTGATGAAGGAATACCTGGTGGACTACGCCACCGCAGAGCGCATGAAGTTCCAGCTGGGCCAATCGGACACCCTGGCCTTCACCGACATTCTGGGCCAGGAGCAGACCTGCACCTGCCAGCAGGCGCAAACTGCGCTGGAGCCCGCCGCCCAGCTGCTGGCCAAGGAGATCGCCCAGCGGGTGGTCAACCTGAACGGCGCCGCTCCCTCCGCCCTGTTTCTGGCCGGCGGCGGCAGCAAGCTGGCCGGCCTGCGGGAAAAGGTAGCCGACGCCCTCGGCATGGACCCCAAGCGGGTATCGGTGGCGGGCGGCCACTTCAAGGCCTCCGCCTTTTCCGACGTTCTCTCCCTGGAGGACCCGGAGTACACCACCCCCCTGGGCATCGCCATCTCGGCGGGCCTGGGACTCATTAACGACAGCTGCCAGGTCACTCTCAACGGCGCCCGGGCCAAGCTCTTCCGCAGCGGGGACCTGTCCGCCATGGATCTGCTGATGATGAACGGGTACACCTACTTTGACCTGCTGGGCAAAACAGGAAAACCCCTGATCCTTCAGGTGGACGGGCGGAGAACCATCTACCACGGCCAGCCCGCCCAGCCCGCCCAGCTGCGCATCAACGGCCAGGAGGCCCAGCCCTCCGCCCTGATTCACGCCGGCGACGTGGTGGACTTTGTCCCAGCTCAGGCGGGGGCAGACTGCCGTCTTACCGCCGCCCAGCTGGCCAAGCGCCTGGGCGCATCCGCCATTCTGATGAACGGCGTCCGCCCCGACCCGGACCAGGAGGTACCCTCCGGCGCCTTTGTGGTGGTGGCCCAGGGGTCCGACCTCCCCGCCGCCCCGACGCCAGCCGCACCGATTCCGGCGGCCCCGGTGGCCCCGGCTTCTCCGGTCCAACCCCAGCGGGCCGCCGCCACGTCCGTCTTTCTCAATGGTCAGCCCATCGCCCTGCCCGCCAAGGCGGACGGTTCCCCCTACTATGTGATGGATCTGCTGGAGCGCACCGGGATCGATTTTCAGCATCTCCAGCGACCGGTGGTCCTGCGCCTTAACGGCGCCGAGTGCCTGTTCCAGCAGGCGCTCCAGGCGGGAGATCAGGTGAGCATCGGCTATGAGGACGAGGTGAACAATCCGTGAAGCAACAGATTAAGGCCGCGGCGCTCCTTGTGGCGGTGCTGCTGCTTACTTCCTGCGGCGGCTCCAAGGAGCCTCCCCAGGCGTATACCCTGGGGGAGGACAGCCTCCCCTCCCTTACCGCGCTGGTCACTCTGGAGAACGTGCAGTTTGAAGAGACCACCGGTGAGGACGACGCGGTCACCTATGTCTATTCCGGCCTCTCCAGCGGCGGCGAGACCGCTCAGGCGTATGCCAACGCTCTGGAGTCGGATTACGAGTGTACCATCGCCACCGACTCCGAGACCAGCGGCGCGCCTGATTTTGCAGCCTCCTCCGGCCAGGCCCTGGCCGCTCAGCCGCTGGAGGACAGCGACCAGCTGTTTTTGCTGACCATCCAGTGGGAGGATACCTCCTGCTCCGTCACCCCCTCCCTGGCTGATGCGGACGCCATGCCCCAGCAGGAGGACCAGTCCGTTACCCTGGATCAGGCTGTAGGTGTGTTGGAAAATATGTCCCCCTCGGCGCTGGGCCTGCCTGGAAGCTCCATGGACGAGTACCTGGTGTACCCCCAGGAGGGCACTGTCTTTTTGGACGACCAGCCCTGCCTGCTGCTGAACGTCTACTCCGCCTCCACGCACCAGTTTCAAAACAGCTACCTGCTCACCGTTCCCGCGCTGGAAGTGTATAAGCTGGACCGTGTAACGGGAGAGGCCGCCCCTTTAGCGTGAGGCGGACAGGCGTTGATTTCCCACGCAGTTCTTTTCCCGCGTTTCAATTTTTAGACCTATCCCGTCCGGTTTCCTCTTCGCGACAGGAACAAGCGGCTGCAGCCATTCATTTTGCAGCCGCTTTCTTTTTTCACATTTCCCCTTTAACTTTTCGACATTTATTGTCGATAAGCATTATGAGCTCTACTATAACTTTCCACAGGCAATGGGGGAGGAGATCTGTCATCATGAAAAGCATTCGTCAAAAGCTTCTGATCTGCTTTTTGGCCCTAGCCGGCATTGCCGCGCTGGTGTGCGGCGGAGTGGGAATCTTCGCCAGCTACTCCAGCAGCCAAAGCATTCTGAAGCAAACTATGGCCGCTGCCGCCGATGAAACGGCCCAGCGTGTCACCTACCAGCTGCGCTCCTATGAGAACGCCGTTGAAGCCCTGGGCATGGTTCCCAACCTCAGCGATCCCACGGTTTCTGTGGCGGACAAGCAGTCCCTTCTGAATTCCTGGGTGTCCCACTACGGCATGGCCCGGGGCAATGTGCTGTCCACCAACGGCGTGAGCCTGTTTGACGGCAACAACTACTCCGACCGGGAGTACTTCCAGGAAGCCATCCAGGGCAACACCTGGATCTCCACGCCTACAATCAGCAAGATCACCGGGGAGCTGTCCATCATGGTGGCCGCTCCGCTGTGGCAGAACGGCATTCAGGGCAGCCAGATCGTGGGCGTGGTCTACTTCGTCCCCGAGGAGACCTTCCTCAACGACATCATGTCCGCCATTAAGGTCAGCGAAAACGGCGGCGCGTATATGCTGGACAAGGACGGCAACACCATCGCCGACACCACCATGGACACCATTTGCAACCAGAACATCGAGCAGGAGGCCCAGAGCGATTCCAGCCTGGAGGCCCTGGCTTCCATGCACACCCAGATGCGTCAGGGTGAGAGCGGTTTTGGCTCCTACCGCTCCGGCGGCGTGTCCAAGTATCTGGCCTACGCCCCCGTCTCCGGCACCGACGGCTGGAGCCTGGGCGTTACCGCTCCTGTCTCCGACTTTATGGGCAGCACCTACCGCAATATTATGATTATCGCGGTGCTGGTGATTGTGGTGGTGGTCCTGGCCGTGCTGATCTCCATCCGGATCGCCAACGGCCTGGGCAAGCCCATCCGGGAGTGTGCCCACCGTCTGCAGCTGCTGCAGGAGGGCGACCTCACCTCTCCCGTGCCGGAGTTCAACCGCAAGGATGAGATTGGCCTGCTCACCGACGCCACCAACCAAATCGTCCACGTCCTCCAGGGCATCATCGAGGACATCGGCTATCTGCTGGGAGAGATCGCCCGGGGCAACCTGAATGTCCGCTCCAAAAACCACGCGCTCTATGTAGGCGACATGAGCGCGGTGCTCACTACCCTCCAGGAGTTGGAGCAGGAGCTGAGCGACACCATGTCCCAGATCAATTCCGCCGCCGAGCAAGTCTCCACCGGCGCAGAGCAGGTCTCTTCCGGCGCCCAGGCTCTGGCTCAGGGCGCCACCGAGCAGGCCAGCTCCGTCCAGGAACTGTCCGCCACCATCAATGACATCAACACGACCGCCAGCGACAACACCAAGGCGGCCAAGCAGGCTCAGGAGAAAGCCAACCAGGCGGGGACCCAGGTGGCGGCCTGCAACGACAAGATGGGCGAACTGAAGCAGGCCATGTCCGACATCTTCCAGGGCCACCAGGAGATCAGCCAGATCATTGCGGCCATCGAGAATATTGCCTTCCAGACCAATATTCTGGCCCTGAATGCCGCCGTGGAGGCCGCCCGGGCCGGCAGCGCCGGCAAGGGCTTTGCCGTGGTGGCCGACGAAGTGCGCAGCCTGGCCTCCAAGTCCGACCAGGCCGCCAAGCAGACCAAGGAAATGATCGAGCACTCCATGAATAACGTGGAGCGGGGCAACAGCCTCACCGACGAGGTGAGCCAGGCTCTGGATGAAACCGTCTCCTTCACCCAGGAGGCTGTGTCCCTCATGAACCAGGTGGCCGAGAATATCGTTACCGAGACCGACTCCATCCACCAGGTCTCCGAGGGTACCGACCAGATCTCCAGCGTGGTGCAGACCAACTCCGCCACGGCCGAGGAATCCGCCGCCGCCAGCGAGGAGCTGTCCGGCCAGTCCCAGCTGCTCAAGGAGCTGGTGGCCCGGTTCACCCTGCGCACCGACGACGCCGGCGCCTCTCTGGGCTAAGGTTTAAAAAAGCAGCGGCAGAAACCACCGTCGTGTGGCTTCTGCCGCTGTTTTTATGGTCTTTATTTACCACCCTGTTCCTTGATGTAGCGGGCCAGGCGCTTGTCCTCGGTGCGGATGTGGGAGACCAGCACCCCGATCACCTGGTTGAGATCGCCCAGCGCCTTGATGCTGGGGCCGTCAATTAACAGCCGCTGGGACTTGTCCGCCAGCTGGCGGCGGTAGCCGTCATGGAAGGTCTTGTGGGCCTGATAACCGGGGTATTTGTTCTTCACCTGCAGGTTCTCCTCGTCCCCGAAGTGCTTGACCACATAGTCGCTTAAAAACTTCACCGTCTTCTGAATCTGATCCCGCCCCTTGCCCTGGGAGCAGGCGTCCATCAGATCGTTGACCGCGGCAAA
The DNA here is from genome assembly GCA_944385625.1 of uncultured Flavonifractor sp. Lineage (GTDB taxonomy): Bacteria > Bacillota > Clostridia > Oscillospirales > Oscillospiraceae > Flavonifractor. Next base: position 71,511 of record CALWXZ010000001.1, read on the forward strand.
CAGCTGGCGGTGCTCCGAGTCGATCAGGGCATTTCCGGTCACAAGATCCGCTGTTACTTCATAGCGCATGGGATAACGCTCCTTTCTTTTCTGCGAAGAACTGCTGTCCTTCGTTTGGTTTCTAATCCGGAGAAATTTTCTCTCCTTTCTTTATATCGTCCAAACTGGAAAAAACATAAGGAAGTATAAAATTTCTTTATGGTGTTTCCCTGGATTTTTCCACCCGGCCCTTATTTTTCGGCCATATGGGCCGATATATAAAGTGAAAGACATTTTCGCGCCGGGCCCTCGCGGCTGAACTTTGCAAAGGAACGTGAGAAGGAGGACTTCATATGCTACGGATCTATCCCGGCGGGAGCAGCCCCGTCAGCGGCGCTTCCCTTCACAACCGAAAATCCGACCTCTCCACCCCTGTTTCCGCAGAGCAGCGGTACGATCAGATCCAGTTCTCTTCTCACCTGGATGAGACCGCACGGCGCGTGAAGGAGACCGTGGGACGGCTATCCCAGGAGATCCGCACCCAGGTGACCACCAAGGATGTGGAGCGGCTGCGCCAGCAGGTGGTCAGCGGGGAGTACCAGCCCTCCCCCCGGGAGATCGCCGCCCGGATGCTGCTGCTGAGGGAGGACGATTGATTCATGGATATGCAGGCGTACTTTTCCTTCCTGTCGCAGCTGCGTCAGGCTCTGGATTCCCTGACCGCTCTGGAGCAGGAGAAGCTCCAGGCCGTCCAGGCAGGCAACCTGGAGGCTCTGGATGCGTGCATGAAGCGGGAGCAGGTGGCCACCCTGGACCTGCGGGGCCGGGAACAAAAGCGCGTCCAATTGCTCAGACAGTTGGGCCTGGAGCAGGTCTCCCTGCGGGATCTGCCCAGTCACTGTTCCCCCCAGGACCGGGGGCAGGCGGCACAGCTGAGTGAGCAGGTCCTGCGCAGCTACCAGGTGCTTGCCAGCGCCCAGCAGGCGGCCCGCACCCTGATGGAGTCCAATCTGCGCCACATCCAGCAGGAATTGGACCGGCGGCAGGCCCAGGAGGCCCCCGCCCCCAAGAAATCGCAGACCGACTTCCGAGTTTGAGAGGAGCACAGCAATGGGTACTTTTGGTTCGTTTACGACCGTCCGTCTGGGCATCTATTCCGCCCAGAAGGGACTGGATGTGACCGGCAATAATATTACGAATATCAACACCGAGGGCTACACCCGCCAACGGCTCAATCAGGTCAGCCTGATTCCCTCAGCCGTTGACCGCTATTCCTCCAGCTACAACGCCCGCATCGGTCAGGGCTCCGTGGTGGCCGGGATCACCCAGCTGCGGGACCCCGGGCTGGATATCCTGTACCGGCGGTCCAACGCCGACGTGGGCTCCGCCAACGCCAAGCTGGACGGTCTCAACTCCCTGGCCGACATTCTGGACGAGGTGGGCAAGGGGGACCTGGAGCAGGATGACGGCGTCATCCTCAGCCAGCTCAATGATATGCGGGACCTCATCAGCCAGGCCATTGCCAGCGGCGGCTCCAGCACCTACAACGACCTGATCCGTTCCTCCGCCGACGCTCTGGTCACCCACTTCAACTCCTACGCCAACAAGCTTACCCAGCTGCATGGCACCTATGAGACCAAGCTGGACCAGCAGGTCACCGAGGTCAACGATATCCTCACCCAGATCCGGGATCTGAACCTGTCCATCCGGGACGCCGACCTGCGTGGGGACCCCGGTCTGGAGCTGCGGGACCAGCGCAATCTGCTGCTGGATAATCTCAGCGAATATATGGACATCGACGTGACCTACTCCATGGAGGACGTGGGGGCCAACACCCAGGTGGAGAAGCTCACCGTCACCCTGGCCAACAGCACCGGCCAGACGGGCAATATGCTGGTGGATGGTCTGTATGCCACCCAGCTGAGTTCCGGCACCGAGGCGGACGGATATGCTGTCACGCTGTCAGCCCTAAAGAACGACAAGGGTGAACTTCATCCCGACACCGGTAACAAAGATGTGCAGTTAGCGGAGGGCGATCTGTACGGCTCCATCCAGTCCATCCGGGATATTCTCACCGGCGAGGGGGAATTTGCCTCTCAAGATGATATCAATCATGACAAGGACGCCTCCACCACCCGGGGCATCCCCTACTATCAAAAGGCCCTGGATTCCCTGGCCCATGAGTTTGCCGCAAAGATGAATGAACTCAACAACACCGGCCTGACGGGGGGCGGCAACCTGTTCAGCATGGGCAGCGATACCAATGACGCCAGTAACATTACCGCCAGCAACATTTCTGTGTCCATGGATTGGGCCAACCAGAAGGTTACCGTTCAGACCACCGCCGAAATCAACGCCCCCAGCGGCGATACCTCCCGCCTGGCGGAGTTTCTTGCCCTCTTTGACAGCGAGATCAGCTTTGATCCCACGAATGTGCAGGGTGACGCCGCCGGCGACCCCTTCAACGGCACCTTTGAGGATATGCTGCTGAAGATCCAGTCCACCCTGGGCGAGGACCAGATGAGCACCGACTCCATCCTGAACAACTATACCGTAACGCTGGGCGATTTGTACGTGGACCGGCAGGGCGTCACCGGCGTGGACCTGAACGACGAGGCCGCCAACCTGATGACCTATCAGAAGGCCTATACCGCCGCCTGCCGGCTGATGACCACGCTGAACGAGGCGCTGGACTCTCTGATTAACGGGACCCTCTAATTTGGCGCTTTGATTTCGAGGTGAATGAACGATGATGCGCATAACCACCAATTCTACCCTTTATACCTATCAGAAAAATCTGCTGAAAAATTCCAATCAGCTCTACTCCGCCATGAACTCCCTGACCACTGGACGGAATTTTGACAGCTATTCCGCCGATCCCGCCGCCGCCACCCGGGCTTTTCAGATTCACAGCTCCCTGAATGCCACCAACGCCCAGGTATCCAACAACAAGACGGTGTACAACAAGTTCTCCTCCGCCTGGGACATGGCCGACGACATGATAAATAACCTGACCCACGACCTGGGCGAAACGCCTCTGCTCAGCGGTTTGAACCAGCCCAGCTGGAGCACCCTGAATACCCAGGGGGACGTGATTCTCTCCGGCGCCGAGGCCATGGTGCAGAGCCTGAACGCCAAATACGACGGCAACTACGTCTTCAATGGCGCGGACACCAAAAATCCGCCCTTCGCCATTGAAACTGAAGGGGATAACTATTACCTCACCTACCGCAACGTGCGGGTGGATGATGATCCCGATTCTGAGTATTATGCACAGGAATACAAGGATATAAACGGCAACAGGCTGTATGATAAGAACGGAAATGCGCTCACCAACAAAGAGGCGCTAGACCTGTTTTCCAGTGGCCCCGAGCACCAGTATGTGGATATCGGCATCGGCTTCAAGGTGGATAATACCGGCGACGTGGTAGACTCCACCGCCTTTGACGCCGCCATCTCCGGCCTGGACTTTATTGGCGGCAGCGGACTGGACGCGGACGGCGACCCCAAAAACATCGTCTCCATTATGCTCCGGGCCGCCGAGGTGTTCAAGGGCTACGACCAGGCCAGCGCGGCCAACGGGGAAGGCGGAAGCTGGGGCGCCGCCGGCAACTACGAGGACGCCAAGCGTCTGGTAGAGAAATTCACCTCCGCGCAGGAGAATTTGAGCAACCAGCACATCCAGCTGGAAACCAAGGCCAAATACCTGCAGACCAACCAGACCCAGTTGGAGAGCACCTTCTATTCTCTGAATACCGAGCTCAACAGCATCGAGAAGATTGACGATGTGGAGGCCATTCTGGCCCTGGTCTCCGCGCAGACCAGCTACAACGCCGCCATCCAGGTCGGCGCCAATATTGTACCGCAATCTCTGATGGACTACCTCAACTAAGGTTCTCCGTCCTGAAGTCCGCGCCCCGCGCGAGGAAGGAGTATTCAGCGTCATGTATCCTCTGATTGAGATCAAAACGGTTCCTATTGAGATCCAGATGAAGGTGACCCGGGCCCGTCTGGAGTATGCCAGAGGCACCGCTCAGGTAGAAATCTCCCGGGATAAGGGCGGGCTGAATATCCGCAGCCAACCCATCAAGGTGAACCTGGACACCTTCGAGGCCCGCAACTCCGTCTCCCCCACTACCGCCACCGTGATCCAGCAGCAGGCGCAGGCCGGGGTGGAGGGGGCTTATCAGGCCACCGGCGTGCTGGCCCGGGCTGGGCGGATGATGATGGAGGCCAAGATCAATCAGGATGTGATTCCCCAACTGGCCAAGCAGAAAACCCTCGGCCAGCCCGCCAACCTGAACATCAACTTTCTGCCCTCCACCGGCCCTGACATCAGCTGGGACGGGGGCGAAATCAGCATCCAGTATCAGATGGATAAGCTCAATTTTGACTGGCGCATGGAGCAGATGAGCTTCACCTTTGTCCCCGGCGACATCGAATTCACCATGACCCAGCGCCCCGACGTCATCATCAAGTATGTGGGCGGGCCTCTGTATGTGCCCCCCTCTTCCGACCCGGATTATGAGCCGGTGGATGTCAACGTCTAACCAGAGGAGGAACTGCCTTGCAGCTGGATACAAAATATTTTGGGCACATCACTTACGCCCCGGAGGACGTGCTGGACTTTCCCAACGGCCTGTTTGGCTTTGAGACAGAGAAGCGCTTTTTGCTGCTCCCCTTCTCCGGCAGCCAGGGGAATATGCTGTGTCTGCAGAGCGTGGCCGCCCCTTCCCCCGCTTTTATCCTGATGAATCCCTTCTCCCTGAAGCCGGACTACGCCCCCCAGCTCTCCGCCGAGGAGCTCAGGCTGATGGGGGTGTCCCACAGCCGTGAGCTGTGCTATTATGTCATGTGCGTGGCTCGGGAGCCGGTGGGGGAGAGCACCGTCAACCTGCGCTGTCCGGTGGTGGTCAACCCCGACCGGCATCGTGCCTGCCAGGTCATCCTGGATACCAAGGACTACCATATGCGCCACCGTCTGGACGAGTTTTCCAACAAGGGGGTGGGCTAAGTGCTGGTTCTCAGCCGTAAGGTGGGGGAATCCCTAATCATCGGGGACCACATCAGCATTACCATCCTCTCTATCGAAGCGGGCGGACAGGTCAATATCGGCATTTCCGCCCCGAAAGAGGTGCTGGTGCTGCGCAGCGAATTGCAGAAGGCCGTCACGGTCAACCAGGACGCCGCCGATACCGCCTCCTCCCTTCTGGTGGCCGAGCTGGAGTCCGCCCTGTCTGAATGCGGGCCGGCCCAGCCCGCACCTCCCGCCAAACCTCAGACGCCGGAGCCCTGACCGGGCTGCGGCGCCGGCTTTTGTTTCCCCCTTTTATTTTTCCGGGCCGAGGCGCCATACCGCCTCTTCATCCAAAGGAGGACGCCCATGATTCGTGATACATTACTGGTAATCGACGACTCCCCCCTGGACCTGGCCATCCTGCGGGAGATCTTCCGCTCCCTGTTTCAGGTAAAGTGCTTTGAGGAGTCCCGCCCCGCCCTGTCCTACATCCACCGCAACCCGGAGCGCATCTGTGCCGTGCTGCTGGACCTGTGTCTGGGCAAGCGGGGAGCCGGCTTCACCGTCCTTCAGCAGCTCCAGGCCGCGGAAAAGACCTGGGACGTCCCCGTGATCCTCATCACATCCGACGCCCAGGAAGAGCAGGTCCTGAAGGCGGTGCGCACCGGGGCGGCCGATTTTATCGTCAAGCCGGTGGACCCCGTCACCGTCCAGGAGCGGGTATGCAGCGCGGTGTACGCCGCCTGGCCCGCCGGCTCCACCATTCTGGACTGTCCCCTCACCCAACCGGACAATGCCCCCCAGGCCCCTCAGGATGACCACTCCTTCCTGCTGGCTGACCACTGGGACCGCCTGCTGGAGCTTTTCCTCCAGGCCCGCCCCCACTTCTCCCTGGCCAAGTACCACGCCCTGGGACAGATCACCGCCGCTCTGGCCAGCGGTTACCGCAAAAATAACCCCAACTGCCCTCTGACCCAGGAGGACGTGCAGTTGATCGGCCGGGCCGCCGTCTATTGCGACGTGGGCCTGCTGGGCATACCGGACACGGTGATAGAGCAGGGCCCAGACCAGGGCGGCACGGGCCAGCAGCTCTATCTGCGCCACACCGAGCTGGGTCACGCCCTGTTTACCACCGGTCCCTCCAGCAGCCATCCTCTGTCCCGCTACGCCGCCGAGATCGCCTACTGGCACCACAAAAACTTTGACGGCACCGGCTACCCCACGGAACAGACCCCCAATCCCCTCCCGCTCAGCGCCCAGCTGACCCGCACCGCCATCCGCTGCATGGGCTATATGAACTACTTCTTGGGCTATCCCGACCGGATAGACCGTCTGCTCCGCTCCCTGTCCTCCGACGTGGGCCGCTTTATCTCCCCGGATATGTATCAGGCCGCCCAAGCCGCCCGGGACAGTCTGTCCGACTGCCTCTCCTCCACCTGGCTGGAGTAATTTCCCCTTCAAAATTGGGCCTGCAAGCGAAACAATACGACAAAATGCACCTCACTGGTTTGCCTTTGCCAATACCAGTGAGGTGCATTTTTTGTCGGATTCTTATTCCCGGGCCGCGTGAAGATGGGCCGCCTGAAGGGCAAAAATATCGCAGCACAGCTTATCCTGTGTCTCGGTAGATAAATTCTCAAATTTACAGCCGTAGAAGTGGCGGTAGGGGCCGGTATCCAGGTCGTGCTGCCGCACCACAAGAAACTCCAGATTGTGGGCGGCCCCGCCTTCGCGAATCCTCTGGTTGTTGATCCAAAGACAGTCGCCGATCTGATAGCTCTCGTTGCTTTGAAAGGAAATGCCCGTGGCGCTGATATCCACAATGACGCACGGCGCGTTGGACGCCTTGCCGTTAACCAGGGCAATCTCTGATTTTTTCAGCACCGATTGCCGAAAGTACTCCCGCTCCTCACTCTTTTCCACAATAAGCCGGGGCTTTAGAACAAAATAGTTGTTTATGACTTGCTCAACCGCCCCCTCCACCAATATGAAGTGGGGCGCCCCCCTCCCCTGCTTGATATTCAGTTTGACCCAATCGTCAGGCTCCAAGAATTGCCGGGCGGCGGGTCTTTCTCCATCGACCCGAATGGTTTGATTCACCACGTCGCAATAGGCTATCTCGCCGAAAAAAAGAAGCTGGTTGTTCTTGGATAGAACCATGCAGCGGGTCCCCACGCTGTCCTTCACCAAATCAATTTGCATAAATCCCTTGTCCTCCCTATTGCTGGCGCGGTTCCTTCCTCAGATCACTCCAGGATGATCTCTCCGGGACTGTCAGTAAATATGCTTTAACGTATATCATAGCATTTTGATGGCGGGTTAAGCAAGAGATAATTTATGCTCTGGGAAATTTTTTGCCAAACCCGCCGGAAATGCCTGGCCTGTTCCTCTCTCCAAGTCCGCATCCTTCCGCACGTTGCTCCAGGCAGGGCCCCCGTATATCATTCAGCGCCCCACGCCGTCTGACAATCGGGGGCCTTTCGCGTTGTCCCGCACAGGGTTATGCCGCTCTCTCATTTCCATATCATCCAATTATTATTGGTTTCATGCCTCACGCCCCGCCTATCGATAAAGCTTATCTATAGATGGACGCGCAGATGGGCGGTTACTTCCAATTGGAGGTTTTGGCGGAAATCCGGTATCATTTATACCAGAGAACCCCCAATACAAAGGCACAAAACAATACAAAACGGGATGCCGTCCCGAAAAGAAAGGATGTTTGTTATGGCGCTCATGTATACCGAGGAACAAAAGGAATTGCTGGCAATGGTCCGTCAGATGGCAGAGCGGGAAATCAAGCCTCATGTGGCCGAGTGCGACAGAACCGGGGAGTGCCCCATGGAGCTGTTCAAGCCCGCCATTGACATGGGACTGCATATGCTGGAGATCCCCGAGGAGTACGGCGGCAGCGGCATGGATTTTGAGACCACCGCTATGGTTTTTGAAGAGCTGGCCAAAGTGGACGCCGGTTATGCAGACACCCTGGTGACCACCTTTGTGGCCCTGCGCAATGTGATTCTGGCCGGCACCAAGGAGCAGGCCCAGTACTTTGCCGACGTGGTGGCCGAGGGCAAGTTCGCCTGTTTTGCCATCACCGAGTCCAACGCCGGTTCCGACGCCGGCGCCCTGCGGGCCACCGCCGTGCGGGACGGGGATGACTTCATCCTCAACGGCACCAAGGTCTTTGCCACCAATGGCTCCTGCGCCTCCCTCTATGTCTCCTTCTTCCGCACCGAAAAGGGCATCACCGCCTTCCTCATCGACAGAGACACCCCGGGCTTCTCCGTTGGGGCTCACGAGGACAAGATGGGCTTCCGGCTGTCCAACACCACCGAGCTGGTCTTTGAGGACGTGCGGGTTCCCGCCTCCCGGGTCATCGGCGAGGAGGGCAAGGGCCTGAAGATCGCCATGAGCGGTCTGAATATCTCCCGGGCCTTTGTGGCCACCATGGCCGTGGGTATCATGCAGCGGGCTCTGGACGAGGCCCTGGCCTATGCCAAGCAGCGCACCCAGTTCGGCAAGCCCATCATCAAGTTCCAGATGGTCCAGGGTATGCTGGCCGATATGGCCATCAAGATCGAGGCCGCCCGGTGCCTGGTGAACAACACCATGAAGATGATTGACGCCGGCATGGACGTGCGCAAGGAGGGCTCCATCACCAAGACCTTCGTGACCGACGTGGCTCAGGAGGTCACCTCCAACGCCGTGCAGATTCTGGGCGGCTACGGCTACAGCAGAGAGTACCCTGTGGAGAAACTCATGCGGGACGTCAAGATCTTCCAGATTTTCGAGGGCACCAACCAGATCCAGCGCCTCACCATCGCCAAGTGCCTGGAAGCGGAAAACTGATTCTTACTTAACACGGCCGTTGCGGGGAGGTGGGCACATTGCCGGAGATGAAGATGGACGGAGCGCGCAGGGACCGGTACCACCGTCTGGGCCAGTGGACGGACGACACGCTGCTGGACCGCTGGGACAGGAGCGTTGCGGCCTATGGGGACCGGGAATTTATCTCGGACGACCAGGGCGGGCGCTATACCTACCGGGAGATGGACCAGCTGGCCGGCCGGACCGCCGCAGTGCTGCGCCGCTATTCCATTGGCGCGGGAGACGTGGTTACCTTTCAGATCACGCCCCGGTGCGCCTTTGCGGCGGTCACGCTGGCCTGCTTCAAGCTGGGCGCGGTGGCCGTTCCCCTGGGTATGTGCTTTGAGCAAAAGGAACTGAACGCGCTGCTGGCCTTTCTGGACAGCCGGCTCCACCTGAGCATGGCGTATTACCGGGACAAAGAGCGGGTCTCCATGCTGAAAGGCGCCACCGCCGGCCTGCCGCTGCTGAACGGGACCATCCTTGTGGGAGGGAGCTGCCCTGGGGAGGACAGCTCCTTCCCTCTCCTGGAGTCTCTCTGGCAGGAGGCCCTCTCGCCTCCCCCCTGCCACCGGGGCCACGGGGATGACCTGGCGGTCATCCTGTGTACCTCCGGCACATCCGGCGCCACCCGGGGCAGCAAGGCGGTGATGTTCACCCACAACAACATTATCTTCAGCGAGGACGGCTTCAACCGGGAGCTGGGCCTCACCGAAGAGGACGCCATCTTTATGCCCGCCCCCCTCAACCACGCCACCGGATTCCACCACGGCCTGATCTCCCCCATGCTCCGGGGGGGCCGGGTGGTACTGCAGGAGCGCTTCCACTGCGCCCAGGCTGTCCGGCAGATGAACGACGAGCGCTGCACCTACTCCATGGGGGCCACCCCCTTCATCTACGACCTGGTGGCCCGGCTGGACGAGTCGGGCGAGGAGCTGCCCTGGCTGCGCTTTTATGTCAGCGGCGGCGCTCCCCTGCCGGAGGAGCTGGTCAAGCGGGCCTACCAGAACCACAATATTCTGGTGTGCGAATGTTACGGCTCCACCGAAAGCGTCCCCCATGTGTTCGTCCGGCCCAAGGACGCCCTGCAAGTTATGGGCCGCTGGGCGGGCCAGACCATGGACGGGGTGGAGGTGCGCATTGTGGACAAGGATCACAACCCCGTCCCCCCCAACGTCATCGGAGAGGAGGCCTCCCGGGGTCCCAACGTCTTTGTGGGATACTGGAAGCGGCCGGACCTTACCCGGCAGGCGCTGGATGACCAGGGCTGGTATTACAGCGGAGATCTGTGCATCATGGACGAGGCCGGCAACATCAAGGTGGTGGGCCGGAAAAAGGACATCATCATCCGGGGCGGAGAGAACCTGAACACCAACGAAATTAACGACGAGCTGGAGGGCTGCCCCGGCGTGACCGATCACGCGGTGATCGGTATGCCGGACTCCCGGCTGGGGGAGCGGATCTGCGCCTTTGTGGTGTGCCGCCCCCAGGCCCCCGCCCCAACCAAGGACAGTGTGATCGCCTATCTGAAGGCAAAGCACGTCCCCAAGCGCCACTGGCCGGAGCGTCTGGAGCGCATCGACGCCATTCCCCGCACGGACAGCGGCAAGGTAAAGAAACACCTGCTGGCCCAGGAGCTGGAGCGCCGGATGGCCGCAGGAGAGGAGGGGGTGTGAACATGAATACCCATGTGGGACCCTGTCGGTTTCTGGCCACCTCCAAGCCGCGGAAAACCAGGCCTGACGCCTGCTTTTACCGCTGTTCCAGGTGCGGCAGGCTGCTGATCGGCCTGCCGGCGGAGGGTATTTCCCCGCCTGTATGCTGCGGCGTGGAGATGGAACAGCTCCGCCCCCTCTGCCTGGACGGCGTGGAAGGAGCGGAGCTGGACTATGAGATCCTGGGCGGACCCAATGAAAACGCGGTCCGGGTGAGCTGGCAGGGGGCCGCCCCAGCCTGGCTGTGGCTGGACACCTTCCGGGGCGGGCAGTATGTGGAGCCCGGACAGCGGGACCGCCGGGCGGTGTTCGCTCTGGCGGGGGAGGACGCCTATGCCTACTGCGACAAAGACCCCTGCGAGGAGTGCAGCTTCCGTTGCAAAAACGGCTTTGTCCTCTATGCCTGGCTGCCGGAAAAGGGGCTGGTGAGCCTGTCTCTCAATCGTATTGCCGCCACGTCAGCGACTGGGGTGAATAGGACCAGAATGCCGTGACAAAGTCGATAAAGCTCTCCACCGCCCGCTCCTTATACATTTTGCGGTTGAACACCATATGTACAATCCGGAAATCGGCCGGCACTTCGGGCAGCTCGATAAAGGAGATGTTGGAAAATACGCTGGCCCCCTGGGTCTTCAGCAGGATGGCCACGGCGGAGTTGTCCACCAGCAGCTGCCCACACATGGCCTCCTCGCTGCTGTACAGGCACTCGGCGGTAAGGGCATGGTCGGAGAGCAGCTTCTGAACGCTGGCGCCGATGGGCTGTTCGCTGTGGTAGGAGATCAGGTGCTGGTCCTTCAGCTGGCTGAAGAGAAGGGATTTTTCGCCGGCCAGGGGGTGGTTCCGGGAGACGGCGGCCACCAGCTGCTGCTGGAGAATGGGCACAAAAAAGAGCTCGGGAATCCCCTCCACCAGGGAACAGAAGCCCACGTCCCACTGTTCCTTCTGAATGGCGGAGACGATGGTATTGGTCTGGGCCTGATGGACATGGAAGGTGACGTTGGAGCCCTTCGTGGCCAGAAAAGCCCGGGTGACCTGGGGCAGATAGTCCCCCTGGATGGTGTGGATGCAGCCGATATCCACGGTGCCTCCCATGATCCCCACGTGCTCCCGGGCAGATTGAATGCCCTTCTCCAGGGTTTGCAGGGAGGCGGCCACATACTCATAAAACTCCTTTCCATACTTGGTCAGGTAGACGTTGCGGCCCTGTTTCTGGAACAGTTCAATGCCCAGTTCGGACTCAAGGGTGTTGATTGCACCGCTGAGCGTAGGCTGGGTGATATAGAGCTCCTGGGCGGCCTTTGTGTAGTGCTGAAGCTCCGCCAGCTTACAGAAATAATGAAGCTGAGACAAATTCATACCTGTTCCCTCCCTGTATCTTAAAACGCGCTTACGATTATAATTTTATAATTTTCACAATTATTGTCAACCATTTTGCTCCAAATAACAGATAGGAAGAATCTATTGATCCGACGGTTTTCCCGGATGAGAGCCAATTGGACTTAACGTCCATTTGCAGGTAAGATGAATGCAGAAAGCACGGGCTGCTTCCGGTTTCCGGATACAAATTCCGTGACATTAAAACGAAAGGGAAGTGCATGAAATGAAAATGACCGACGAACAATTCAAGGCGTATCTGCTTCAGATCCGCGCGCTGGCCGAGGGCCCCTTCGACGAGATGCAGAAGGAGATCGAGGTCACCAACACCTTCCCCAAGGAATTCTATGAGCTGTCCATTAAGAACGATCTGTATCGTTTCGCGCTGCCTGAGAAGTACGGCGGATTTGGCCTGAGCGAGAAGCAGATCCTCATGGTCCAGGAGGAGTTCTCCCGCGGCCCCGGCGGTATGCGTATGCACCTGCATCACGCCGCCGATCTGGACTGGCGTATTCTGGACGACTTCGGCAGCGAGGAGCTGAAGGCTCAGTACATGGACAAGTTCCAGGACAAGAGCATCTACGCCAACTTCGCTCTGACCGAGGCCACCGGCGGCACCGGCGCCGACATCCACACCACCGCCATCAAGGACGGCGACTACTACGTCATCAACGGTGAGAAGACCCTTATCTCCCACACCGACTGCTCCGACTTCACCTACCTGATCGTGAAGACCGATCCCAGCTCCGACAAGGACAGCAGCCTGTCCGCCTTCTTTGTGGACGTACATACCCCCGGCTATGAGATCGTTCCCATGCCCCACATGATGGGCTGCCGGGGCGCCGGCCACGCCGGCCTGCGCTTCACCAATATGCGGGTCCACAAGAAGTTCCTCCTGGGCAAGGAGGGCATGGGCCTGGAGATCGCCATGCACTCTCTGGCCGTTTCCCGCGCCCACATCGCCGTATCCAACCTGGGTATGGCCCAGCGTATGCTGGAGCTGACCATCAAGCGGGCCAAGGACCGCGTCACCTTCGGCAAGCCCCTCATCAAGCGCCAGGCCATCCAGCAGACCATCGCCGACATGGGCACCGAGATCAACGCCCTGCGCCTGATGATCTGGGACTTTGCCAAGGACTATGACGCCGGCAAGAACATCGACATGAAGGCGGCCATGTGCAAGCTCCACTCCATCAACACCGTCCGCACCGTGTCCGACTCCATGCTGGAGATCTTCGGCGGCATCGGCTACTTTGAGGACTGCGAGTACGGCCCCGTGGAGCGGCTTTACCGTGACTGCCGCGCCATGTGGCTGGAGGAAGGCCCCCGTACCGTGCAGCGCCTGACCGCGTTCCGCGGCCTGGAGAAGAACGGCGGCCGGATCGAGTACCTGGACGACTGATCCCGCACCGGCAACTGAATCGGAAACAGGGCAAGCAGCCTTGCGTAGCCAGGGGGCCGTCGGGTGGGCAAACGCCCGACGGCCCCTTCATTTTTTACGGGAAAGGAGATTGCTATGAGACCGTTATCAGGGGTAAAGGTGGTGGATCTGACCACCTTTCTGGCAGCTCCCACCACTTGCCGGGTATTGGGCGAGTGGGGAGCCGACGTAATCAAGGTGGAGTCCCCCTCCGGAGATCCCGGCCGCACCCAGGGTGCCGTGTTCGGAATGCCCTACGAGGACGAGGAAAATCTGGGCTTTGATATGTCCAACATGAACAAGCGGTTTGTCACCATCAACCTGAAAAATGAGAAGGGTATGGAGGTGTTTCACCGTCTGCTGGCCGAGGCCGACGTATTCGTCACCAACATCCGCACCAAGTCCCTGGTGAAGATGGGCCTGGACTATGACAGTCTGAAGGAGAAATATCCCCGGCTCATCTTTGCCCAGTGCCTGGGCTACGGCGAGAAGGGGCCGGAAAAGGATACCGCCGGCTTCGACGTGACCTGTTATATGGCCCGGGGCGGCGTATTCGGCACCACCGTCAACAAGGGGGACGCTCCCATGATCCCCACCAACGGCTTCGGTGATTTTCAGGTGTCCATGTGCCTGGCCTCCGGCATCTGCGCCGCCCTCTTCAACCGCCAGCGCACCGGGGCCGGAGACAAGGTCACCGTCAGCCTCCACCACGCCGCCATCTTTATGCTCAGTACCGCCGTGGTCTCCGCTCAGTACGGCAACCAGTATCCCAAGAGCCGCCGGGAGGTCATCTGTCCCACCAACAACGTGTTCCGTACCAAGGACCAGAAGTGGGTGGCCCTGTGCGCCCCCCAGTACGACCGGGACTACAACAAGGTCATGACCCTCATCGGCCGGCCCGATCTGGTGGACCACCCCGACTACTCCAACTGTGACCACATGAACGAACTGGGCAAAAATTCCGAGGTGGTGGACATTATGGACGAGGCCATCTCCAAGTTCACCCGGGCGGAACTGCTCAAGCTCTTCAAGGAAAACGACCTGCCCTGCGAGGCCTGCTATGAGCCGGTGGATATGTACACCGACGAGCAGGTGTGGGCCAACGAGATCATGACCAAGCTGGACTGTCCCTCCGGCCAGCGCAACATCGCCACCGCGCCGGTCAAATTCGCCACCAACACGCAGCCCTCCTACAAAGTCACCGCCGCCCAGGGTACGGACACCGCCTCGGTCATGGCGGAGCTGGGATACGGCGAGGACGCCATCCGCCAGTATATGGATGAGGGCGCGGTGCGGGGAAAGACCGCGCTGAAGTAAGCGTTCTTATTGTGCAGGACCATGTAAAGGAGTGTATACGTTGAAAAGCAAAAAGTATATTCTCTCTCTGCTGAGCGTCTACCTTGTCTACATGACCCATGGCATTCAGGCCATCGTTCTCTCCCAGAACCTGGACCAGTTTGCCGCCCAGTGGGGCACCGATGAGGCCGGGGTATACGCCGTGATCGGCTATACCGGACTGGCCAAATTCATCAGCGTGTGGATCTGCGGCGAACTCTCTGACAAGATCGGACGTAAAATCATGATTGTTCTGGGCGCCGTCATGTATGTGGGCTTCTTCGGCCTGCTGCTGGGCACTTCCAATCTGGTGGTTGCCGGCGTGGCGGCCTTCCTGGCCGGCCTGGCCACCTCCTTCTTCGACGGCGCCTGCTATCCTGTGGCACAGGAAACCTGGGTCTCCTCCCCCGGCACCGCCGTGATTCTCATCAAAGGTGTAATCTCCGTCAGCGGCCTGATCTACCCCATGCTGGTGGTGGGTCTGCGCAGCTCCGGCAACTGGAAGGCGGGCGTACTGCTGCCTCTGGTGATGTCGGTCATCGTGCTGGTGGTCTCCCTCATCTCCTCCTACTGCTATGACGACGAGCGCAAGCGCAAAAAGCGGGAGGGCTCCGCCGCCGAGAGCGGGCAGCAGGGCAAGCTGGACGACGACGCCCAGCGCGGTCTGGCCCGCTTTGTCAGAAAGCCCCCCGCCTTCGTCACCGTGGGCTGCGCCATCTACGGCTTTATCGCCATGGCGGCCATGTACTCCGGCCAGCAGCTGCTCACCCGCTTCGGCCTGACCATTGTGGGCATGGATGATATCGGCGCCGCCTCCCTCACCAGCCTGTACACCGGCGGCTCCCTGGCCGCCGTGATTATCTGGGGCGTGTTTATGGCCAAGTTCCGCTGGCGCAACCTGAAGGTTGTCCTGGTGGATCTGATCGGCGCCGTCGTCTCTTACGCCCTGGTGTGCCTCATCCATGTTGGCATCGTGGTGCAGATTGCAGCCCTGGGCATCGGCTTCTTCGCCGCCGGCGGCGCGTTGCAGTGCGGCGTCACCCTGATGCAGGAGTTCCACCCCGGCAACAAGGGCCGGAACCTGGGCATCTACTACACCTTCATGGGGGCGGCCTCCTATGCGCTGCCCGTCATCCAGTCCACCCTCACCGCCAATTCCAACGAGGGTGACGCCATTCTCCAGAGCCTGCTGCTGAACCTGGGCCTCACCGCGGTGGGCGCAGTGTTCATGCTCTACCTGGCCTTCAACTACAAGAAGTGGTTCGGCGTCAGCGTCATGTCCCCCAGAGGGCCCAACGAGTAAACCCATAATCCGCGGGCAGGGCCTGCGGATCTCCTCACAACCATCGACACAAAGGAGGCACGGTTCATCCATGAAATGGAGAAACAAGATACTGGCCGGCTTCCTGGTGGCGGTCAGCGTACTGGTGGCCGGTAGGGAGCTGTGGAATACGGTGACCGGCTTGACCGCAGATTATCCGGAAAACGATATCAACGGCTACATTGCCTGGGCTGCCGGCGGCGCCACCGACACCATCTCCCGCGTAATCGCCATCTGCGCCCAGGACGAGTTGGGCGCCAACATCATCCTCCAGAATAAAACCGGGGCTTCCGGAGGCATCGCCACGGAATTTGTCTATCAGCAGCCGGCCGACGGCTACTCCCTGCTGTTTAACGCCGAAAATCCGCCCCTGTACGAGGTGATGGACATCTCCTCCATCACCTACGACCAGTTCTATCCCGTGCTGCTCTTCGGGGCGCAGACCCCGGTGATTATCGTGGCCGCCGACTCCCCCTACCAGTCCATCACCGAGCTTCTGGACGACGCGGCCCGGCGGCCCGGTGAGATCAGCATCGGCATCACCGGAGCCGGCGGCCTGCCCTTCAACGTGGCCGCCATGCTCCAGGCCACCAGCGGAGTGGAGTTCAATCAGATTCCTTTCGACGGCGATTCCGCCGTCGTATCCGCCCTGATGGGCGGCCATGTGGATATCTCGGTGGTCAACTACTCCGCGGCGGCGGAGCTGGCCCAGGGCGGGCGGCTGCGGATTCTCACCGTCATGGACAACCAGCGCCTGGAGAGCGAGCCCGACATCGAGGCCATCGGCGAGGTGCTGCCGGAGTATCAGCACTACTTCCCCTGGGGCGCCTTCTTCGGGGTCTTCGTGGACGACCGGTGCAGCGATACCGTGAAGCAGATCCTGACGGACGCCTTCCGGAGAGCCTACGAGAGCGACACCTTCCAGGCCTATCTTGCGGAGAACTACATCCAGCCGCTGGGCCTGAGCGGGGATGAGGCGAGAAGCTACATCCAGCGCTGGCAGTCCATCTCCGCGTGGCTGCTGGAGGACGCGGGCGCGGCCGCAGTCTCTCCCGCCGAGGTGGGGATTCCCCGTTTGGAGGAGCTGGAAGGAGGGAGCTCATGAAACAGGGTGAACGTGTGTTCAATTGGATTCTGCTGGCCTTGTCCATTGTCTTTTGCCTGCTCTCCCTGAGCATCACGCCGGTCACGGAGCTTACGCTGACGTCCGACGGGGCCTACCCTCTTTTCATTTCCTGTCTCAGCCTGCTTTTTGCCCTGTGCATCCTGCTGGACTCCCGAAAGCGCCGCCGGGCCGGGGCTTCCCAGTCCGACGGCCCAGAGGAGCAGCCGGTGTTCTGCCGGGACGTGGTGGTGATGATCCTGTTTGTGATCATCTATGCCGCCGCCATCCTGGTGGTCCACTACATCCTGGCCACCCTTCTGTTTACCATTCTGTCCATCTCCTACCTGGAACAATGGAAGTGGCGCAGGGGGCTGCTGATCGGCTTTACATCCACATTTTGGATTGTACTGATCTTCAAGTATTTCTTCAGCGTCATTTTGCCGTAGGGGGGTGAGAGTCCATGCTGATACAAATCTGTTTTGTGGCGCTGGGCGTATTTGCCGGCATCTATGTGGGGGCCATCCCCGGCCTGAGCGTGACTATGGCCACCTCTCTGCTCATCGCCATGACCTATTCCTGGAGTACCGACACCGCCCTGGCCGTGATGATCGGCGTGTATGTGGGCGGGGTGTACGGCGGCTCCCGCGCCGCCGTGCTGCTCAACATCCCGGGCGCCCCGTCGGCGGTGGCCACCACCTTTGACGGCTACCCTCTGGCAAAAAAGGGCCTGGCGGGTCAGGCCATCGCCGTCAGCACCCTTACGTCGGTGGTGGGCGGTCTGGTGGGCACACTGTTTCTCTGCTTTGCCTCCCCCCTGGTCTCCTCCGTGGCCCTGTCCTTCAGCCCCAGGGACTACTTCCTGCTCACCCTGATGGGGCTGATGCTGGTGGGCAGTCTGGGGGGCAAGTCCATCTGGAAGGGCCTGTTCTCCGCCGCCGCCGGCCTCATGCTGGGGATCGTGGGCATGGACCCCATCAGCGGCCTGGGCCGGCTGACCTTCGGCAATGTAAATCTGCGGGGCGGGATCAGCTACATCGCTGTCATGATCGGGCTGTTCGGCGTGGGAGAGGCCCTCTTCCAGCTGTTGCACCGCAACCAGCCCATCGTCCGTCAGAAGGTGGACTCCATCCGTCCACCCAAGAACAAGCTGCTGAAGCTCTTCCCCCTGTCCCTGGGCAGCGGCGTAATCGGCACCCTGGTGGGCGCCCTGCCCGGCGCCGGCGGTGAGATCGCGGCCCTGCTGGCCTACGACACCGCCAAGCGGGTGGTCCGCCATCCCGAGGTCCCCTTCGGAGAAGGGGCCTACGAAGGCGTGGTCGCCCCGGAGTCGGCCAACAACGCGGCGGTGGGCGGAGCCCTCATTCCCATGCTGACCCTGGGGATTCCCGGGGATTCCGTGACCGCCATCCTCATCGGCGCGCTGGCCATCCACGGCATTCGGGCGGGCCCCATGCTCATGACCGAATCCCCGGACCTGTTTAACAACCTTGTGTTCCTGCTGCTGCTGGCCAACATCTTTTTGCTGGTACTGGGCATGATGGGCATCAAGCTCTTTGCCAAAATGGCGGAGATCCCCCGGAATATCCTGCTGCCCATGATAATCGTTGTCTCGGTAATCGGCAGCTATTCCATCAACAACCTGACCATCGACATTGTCTGGACCCTGGTATTCGGCGTTGTGGGCTATTTCATGAAGTATTACGACGTGCCGGTGGGCCCCATGGTATTGGGGCTGATTCTGGGGCCCACCATCGAGGTCAATTTCCGTCGGGCGATTCTGAGCTCCGGCGGGCTGTTCTCCATGCTGGGGGAAGTGGTCACCAACCCCCTCTCCCTGGTGCTCCTGGTAATTATGGTGCTGATGATCGTCAGCCAGGTCCTGAGCAGCCGGTCCAAAAACAAGGAGCCAGTCTCCCCCGGGCAGTAAGTCTATCAGGCAATCAGTTGCGGAAAGGACTTGACATTATGAAATATATGCGTATCAAAGGTCTGGAAAAACCCATCTCCAAGATCATCATGGGCAGCGCCTGGATGACGCTGGAGGATGAAAAGCGGGGCCACGCCATCTTTGACGCCTATTTTGAGGCCGGCGGCAACGTGCTGGACACCGGCCGGTTCTACGGCCGGGGCTCGGGCATCGCCAAAAGCGAAAACATTGTGGGCAACTGGCTCAAAAGCGCCGGCATCCCCAGAGAGGATGTACATATCATCGACAAGGCCGGCCATCCCTTCATCACCCGGGACGGCGTCACCCACTGGGAGCGCAGCCGGATCTGGCCGGAGACCATCACCGACGATCTGATGTACAGCCTGGACAACGTGGGGGTGGACTATTTCGACATCTACGAGCTCCACAGAGACAATCCCAAGGTTCCCGTTTCCGACTTGATGGACCGGCTGGAGTATCACTGCCTGATGGGCCAGATCAAGGCCTACGGCGTGAGTAACTGGCGGCTGGACCGGCTGCAGGAGGCCATTGATTACTGCAACCACATGGGGTATCAGGGTCTGTCCTGCAATAACCCCTCCTACTCCCTGGCTACCGTCAAGGTGCCCCGCTTCCCCGGCGGGGTATATGCCGACGATGCCTATGCCCGCAAGCACAAGGAGTGGGAGCTGCCCATTATCTCCTGGGGCGCCCAGGGGGCCGGCTTCTTCGCCGGCATCTATGATCCCTCCGGCGCCGGCGTGAACGGCGGCATCATCCAGGCCTATTTCTCGGAGGAGAATTTCAGGAAGCTGGACCGCTGCCGGGAGTTGGGAGCCAAAAAGGGTGTGGACTCCATCAATCTGGCGCTGGCCTATATTCTCAACCAGGATTTTGACGTGGCCGCCGTCATCGGGCCCCAGAGCGTGGAGGAACTGCGCTCCTCGCTGGTGGGCGGGGATCTGGAGCTCACCCCGGCGGAGGTGGCCTACCTGGGTCTGTACAGCGACGTCTGCTGAAAGGAGTGTTCCGGTATGATCTCTGTCAATACAAAGCTGGTCTGTCTGCTCGGCACACCTCTGGGCCAGAGCCTCTCCCCCAAGATGCACAACGGGGTCTATGAGACGCTGGGCCTGGACTACTACTACTTCCCTGTGGAGGTGGCCCACAAGGAGGACCTGCCCGTCCTGCTGGTCGCCATCCGCAAGATGAATTTCGCGGGCTTTGCCATCACCAAGCCCTACAAAATCGACATTCTGGACTACGTGGATCACATCGACCCCCTGGCCCAAAAGATCGGCTCCAGCAACACGGTGGTCCGTGGAGCGGACGGCAGCCTGACCGCCTATAACACCGACGGCGTGGGCTTTGCCGAGTCTCTGATGGCGGCGGTGGGCCGGGACCTGAGCGCCCACACCCTTTTTGCGCTGGGGGCGGGAGGTGCCTCCCGAGCGGGCACCTTTACCGTGGTCCATGAGGGCCTGAAAAAGCTGTATATTACTGATGTGTACCCCCAGGCCGCCCAGTCCCTGGTGCGGGACCTGAAGGAGCGGACCGACGCCGAAGTCATCCTGGTGGACTATGAGGACAAACAGGCCATCGCCCGGGCCATGGCCGACAGCGACGTGGCCCTCAACGCCACCGGCGTGGGGATGATTCCCCACCTGGGGGAGTCCCCGGTGGATGCCGGGCTCTTCCGCAAGGGGCTGTTCTGCTGCGATATGATTTACAATCCGCCCAAGAGCAAGTTTCTGGAGGACGCGGAACAGGCGGGCTGCGGCATTATGAACGGGTACGAGATGTTCCTGCGCCAGGGCGCGGCCCAGGTAAAGCTCTGGACGGGCCACGAGGTATCTCTGGCCCAGATGAGCGCGGCATTGGCGTAAGCCTCTACACAGGGAAAGGAGAGAGTGGCGATATGGTGGAGCAGGTGTGGCATGACCCGGATATCTACCGGATTCTGGTGGAGCTGCCCCAGAGTCCCCTGCGGACGCTGAATGTGTACGTGCTGCGTACGCCCGTGTGCAGCATGGTGGTGGATACCGGCTTCAACCGTCCGGAGTGCCGCCGGGATCTATGGGCGGGGCTTCGGGAGCTGGATCTGGATCTGAACAGGACCGTTTTGTTTCTGACCCACCTCCACTCCGACCACTCCGGCCTGGTGTGGGATTTTGTGGAGCGGAATATTCCGGTGTACACCAGCCGGATCGACCATACCTATTCCTCCTATACCCTGAGCGGCATGGTCTGGCCCGACATGGAGGCCCTCTACCGGAAGGAGGGCTACCCGGAGGACGAACTGGCCCTTCAGAAGGACAACAACCAGGCCCGGCTTTATGCCCCCAAGGCCATCTACCCCGCCCATCTGGTGGAGGACGGCGCCACCCTGTCGGTAGGCGGCGTTACGGTGCAGTGTATTCACACCCCCGGCCATACCCCGGGGCATATGGTGCTCTACCTGCCCAAGGCCCAGCTGCTCTTTGCTGGGGACCACATTCTGTATGACATCACCCCCAATATCGGCATCTGGAAGGGTGTGCCCTACTCCCTGGCCGACTATCTGGACAGCCTGAAAAAAGTCAAAGCGCTGCCCATTCAGGCCGCCTTCCCGGGGCATCGGGAGCGCAGGCCGGACGTATACGGGCGCATTGACGCCATCCTACAGCACCATGACGCCCGGCTGGCCGAACTCTACCAGGCGGTCAGCGCCCACCCGGATTCCACCGCCTTCCAGCTGGCAGGCTCCATCACCTGGTCCTCCAGGGGCCTGGGCTGGGCAAACTTTCCGCCCCACCAAAAATGGTTTGCCGTCTCCGAGACTCTGGCCCATCTGTACGAGCTGGACCATCGGGGGCAGGTCGTGCGCAGCTGCGTGGACGGGCAGTACCGGTACCGCGCCCTGAAATAGCGTCCCCACGGCAAACATCCCAGATCCATCGAAAGACTGATCCAAAATGCAACAGGAGGGAACAGAAATGAACATACTTGTTTGCGTCAAGCAAGTCCCGGACACCACGGAGATCAAGATCAATCCGGAGACCAATACCCTGATTCGGGACGGGGTGCCCAGCATTGTCAACACCTTTGACGCCTTCGCCCTGGAGGCCGCCGCCCGGATCAAGGACAAGGACCCCGATACCAAGATCGTGGTAGTGTCCATGGGCCCCGAGCAGGCCAAGGCCGCCCTGAAGGAGTGCCTGGCCATTGCCGCCGACAAGGCCTATCTGGTCTCCGACCGGGTCTTCGGCGGCTCCGACACCCTGGCCACCAGCTACATCCTCTCCAACGCCATCCGCAAGCTGGAGGAGCTGGAGGGCAAGTTCGACGCCATCTTCTGCGGCAAGCAGGCCATTGACGGCGACACCGCCCAGGTGGGCCCCGAGATCGCCGAGCACCTGGATCTGCCCCAGGTGACCTACGCCCTGGAGGCCGAAGTGGACGGCGGCAGGCTGAAGGTACTCAAGGAGGGTCAGGACGGCAATATGATTATCGGCGTCAACACCCCCTGCGTCGTCACCTTCACCAAGCCCTCCTTTGAACCCCGCTATCCCACCATCAAGCGGAAGATGGCGGCCAACAAGGCTCAGATCCCCACCCTCACCTCCGCCGACTTCCCGGAGATCGACGCCACCCGCATCGGCCTGAAGGGCTCCCCCACCCATGTGAAACGCTCCTTCGTGCCTCAGAAAAAGAAGGGCGGCATCAAGATCAAGGAAGAAACCAACGAGGAATCCGCTGTGAAGCTGGCGGCGCTGCTCAGCGACGCCCACGTGATTTAAGGGAGGGATCATCATGGAAGCAAAGACCAAAGACCTGTGGGTCTATGTGGAGACCAAAGAGGACGGTTCTGCCAAGAACGTGGGCCTGGAGCTGCTGGGCCCCGGCCGGGATCTGGCGGACAAGCAGGGCGGCAAGCTGGTGGCCGT
>CALWXZ010000002.1 GCA_944385625.1 uncultured Flavonifractor sp.
GCCATGACCACCATGGGCAACGCCGCCCGGGGCGCCCACGGCAGCGCCCTTCAGGCCTCCCGGGCGGTGTATGACGCCCGATGCAAGCTGGCCAAGCTGTTTGGCTGCCCCCGGGCCGACCATGTGGTCTTTACCAGCAATTCCACCGAGGCCCTCAACATCGCCATCCGCGGGACGCTCTCCCCGGGAGAGCACGTCATTACCACGAATTTGGAGCATAATTCCGTCCTGCGCCCGCTTTACTACCTGGAGGAGAGAGGAGTGACGTTGAGCTTTGTGCAGGCAGACGGGCGGGGCAGGGTGGACCCGGAGGATTTTGAGGCCCTGATCCGGCCCAATACCCGTGGAATTGTGTGTACCCATGCCTCCAACCTCACCGGTAACCTGGTGGATATCGCCAGGGTGGGGGCCATTGCCAAGGCCCATGGCCTGCTGTTCATTGTAGACGCATCTCAGACCGCCGGGTGCCTCCCCATAGACATGATGGAAATGGGAATTGATATCCTGTGCTTCACCGGCCACAAGGGACTGATGGGGCCCCAGGGCACCGGAGGGCTGTGTATCCGCCCGGGGGTGGAGATCCGCCCCTGGAAACTGGGTGGCTCCGGGGTACAGTCCTACAAAAAGACCCAGCCGGAGGAGTATCCCACCCGGTTGGAGGCGGGCACCTTGAACAGCCACGGCATCCTGGGTCTGTCCGCCGCCCTGGATTTTCTGGAGGAGACCGGTATCGAGACCATCGGCCGCCGGGAACAGGAGCTGATGGAGCGGTTCTATCGGGGCGTGTCCTCTCTGCCGGGGGTCACTGTTTACGGGGACTTTACCCAACCCCGGCGTACAGCGGTTGTTGCCCTGAATATCAGAGATCTGGACTCCGGCGAGGTATCCGATTTTCTGAGTCAGGCCTACGATATTGCCACCCGGCCCGGCGCTCACTGCGCCCCCCGGATGCACGAGGCTCTGGGCACTCAGGATCAGGGCGCAGTGCGCTTCAGTTTTTCGTGGTACAACACGGAGGACGAGGTGGATGCGGCCATCCGAGCGGTTGAGGAGCTGGCCGTTCAACAATAAACAAGCGCATAAAAATCAAAAATACGGAGCATAGGAGAATGGTTATGAACATCAAAAACGAGATCAGCCTGAAGAAGGTGCAGATGGATGCAGAAAACAACTTTCGCTCTGGCTTTTACTGTTGTGAGGCCCTGATGTGCGCCATCCGGGACAACTTTGAACTGGATGTGCCCCGGGAAGTAATCGCTATGTCCTCCGGTATGGCGGTAGGCGTAGGCAAATCCGGATGCCTCTGCGGCGCACTGAACGGCGGCATTATGGCGCTGGGGATGTTCTTTGGCCGTACGGAACCCAATGGTCCCCAGGATCCGAAGTCCATCAAGTGCATGGAGCTGACCAAGGAACTGCATGATTGGTTCAAGGTTGCCAATGGCAAGAACGCTACCTGCTGCAGAGTCCTGACCCGGGAATTTGACATGGGGCGGGGTGAGCACAAGGAGCAGTGTATTCGCTTTACCGGTCTGGCTGCCTGGAAAGTTGCTGAGATTGTAGTGCGGGAGCTGGGCCTGACCAATCTGGATGAGGAATAAAAGCAAGGAGGGACCAAAATGTTGAAAAAGGTGCCCCTACCCATATGCGGTGTTGCGCTTGGCGTTGCCGCACTGGGAAACCTCCTCCAGAGTTACTCTGAGGAAGTCAGGTATGCGTGTGGTATCGTTTCAGCACTGCTGTTGCTGCTGTTTTTGGTTCGGTGTGCGGTATATCCCAAAACTCTGGCAGAGGATTTAAAAAATCCGATTATGGCCAGTGTTTTTGGAACATTTTCTATGACACTTATGCTCCTCAGTGCATATCTTGCACCCCTGGCGAAAAATCCAGCCATGATGCTGTGGTTTTTGGCCATAGGCTTGCATGGAATTCTGATCATCGGATTTACTGCCCGCTTCATGCTCCGCGCCCAGCTGGAAAAGGTGTTTGCAAGCTATTATATCGTCTATGTGGGTATTGCGGTTGCGGGAGTCAGCGCACCTGCTTTTGGACAACAGAATATAGGTAGTGCAACTTTCTGGTTTGGCGGGGTGTGCTTTCTGATTTTGACGGTGCTGATCACCACCCGCTATGTCAAATGCCGTGAGGTACCGCCTCCGGCCAGACCGCTGATCTGTATCTATGCGGCTCCTGCCAGTTTGTGTGTGGCCGCCTATGTGCAGAGCGTTACCCCTAAATCGATCGAGTTGCTTCTGGGAATGTACGGGATTGCCGCATTGCTGTTTTTGTTTGGGCTAATAAAGGCGGTACAATACCTGAAAAGCCCCTTCTACCCCAGCTATGCCGCATTTACCTTCCCGTTTGTAATTAGCGCCATTGCATCAAAACAGACGGTGTCTTGTGCGGCCAATCTTGGAGTCGCACTGCCGTGGATGCAGAGTGTGATTACGGTGCAGACGGTAGTGGCGGTTCTGTTTGTGGTGTACACATTGGTTCGATTCCTGGCGTTTTTGATTGCCCCTGCCCGCTCCAATGAAAAGCAACCCATCAAAGGTGAAGCGGTCCGGTAAAGACAGACGGAAACGGTGGAATTTCTGCCGGCCTTCTGGCTCCAAGGACCAGGAGCGGTGGGGTTCAGTTTTTCCTGATACAACACTGAGAACGAGGTGGTTGCGGCCATCCCAGCGGTTGAGGAACTGGCAGAAAGTATGTGAGAAGTGGGGTGTGAGACCTTGCAGGAACCCGATATAGAGTCCCGTCAGCTTACCCGGGAGGAGCTGATAGCATTGGAGCAGAAGAAAAAATCCCGGGCACAGCACATTCTGGACGCGGCGATTCTGCTCCTGCCCGCTGCATCCGGGCTGCTGGCAATGGCGGAATACCGGTATCTGCCCGACGTGCGGGCCAATCCTAATTCCGTGATTTACAGCATAGTACTGCTGTGCTTGATCGGGTTGTATCTGGGAGCGCTGATCCTGGGCTCGGTATGCGCGGCAGGCCTGCGCCGGCCCCGGCTGCTTCGAGCTCTGCGCTACCGGGCACCCCTGTACAGTGTGCTGTTTTTGCTGCTGGCCCTCTACGATTTTCTCACCCTCAAATCAGGCAGGCTGCTCTACCCCTTCTTCCCCTGGGCCAACGACATTTTCAACATCATGGTAACCGACTGGGCTGCCCTGCTGGAGAGCGCCTTGTACACCTTGCGGCTTCTCTTCTGCGGCTACTCATGCGGGGCGGTGCTGGGACTTATAACCGGGATCGCCTGCGGCTACAGCGATAAGTTCCGCTACTGGGTGGATCCCCTGCTCAAGATACTGGGGCCCATCCCGACCTCCACCTGGATCCCGCTTGTGATGGTGGTTGCCAGTACCTTATTTCGGGGAAGCGTATTTATCATTGCCCTGGGCGTATGGTTCTCTGTCACCATGGCCTCTATGACAGGAATCTCCAATGTAGATATTTCCTATTTTGAGGCAGCCAGAACCCTGGGCGCCAATGAGCGGCAGCTGGTGTTTCGGGTTGCCATCCCCCATGCAGTGCCCAGCATCATCCAGGGTCTGGTACAGGGGATGAGCAACGCCTGCACCTCGCTGATGATAGCGGAGATGATTGGCGTGGAGGCCGGCCTGGGCTGGTATATTATCTGGTCCAAGTCCTGGGCCCAGTACAACAAGATGTATGCTGCCATTATCATCATCTGCCTGATCTTCACCGGCGTGACCAGACTGCTCAATCGGATCAAGCGGCGGGTGCTGCGGTGGCAGGCGGGGATGGTGAAGTGATATGGAAGATGGATTGGTCTTACGTCTGGATCATGTGTCCAAGAGCTTTTTGAAGCTTGAGGGAACGGACACCACCCACGCTGTGTCCCAGGTGGATCTGGAGCTGCACGGGGGGGAGTTTGTCAGCGTGGTAGGTATGTCGGGGTGTGGGAAGTCCACTCTGCTGCGGCTCATCGCGGGGCTGATCGCCCCTACCAGCGGCACCATCACCCTCAACGGAACGGCCATTACCGGTCCCAGCCCCAGCCGGGGCATGGTATTTCAAAAGCCCACCCTCTTTCCCTGGCTCAATGTGGAGCAGAATATCTCCTTCAGTCTGCGTATGCAGAAGAAATACCGGGGAAACCGGGACAAGGTGGAGCGGATGCTGCGGCTGATTGGTCTGGAGGAGTTCCGGCGGGACTATCCCCCCCAGCTCTCGGGTGGCATGGCCCAGCGGGTGGCACTGGTGCGCACCCTAATCAATGAACCGGACATCCTGCTGCTGGACGAGCCGCTGGGCGCTCTGGACGCATTTACTCGCATGAATATGCAGGATGAGATCCTGACCATGTGGCGCGCCCGCAGGCAGCTGGTAATCATGGTCACCCATGATATTGACGAGGCCATCTATATGGGCACCCGGGTTCTGGTCATGGAGACCCGTCCGGGGCGCATCCGGGAGGAAATCCCCATTGCCCTGGACTATCCCCGCAACCGCAGCAGCACTCAATTTGTGGCCTATCGTAATCATATCCTGGAAATGCTTCACTATGGCAGCCGGGAATAGCGCCCACAGCGGTGTGGGCGCATGGAGCTGCCGGCCCTTGCAGGCTCCCGCGGGAACAGGCTGCGGCCGGCGGATCACAAATTTTAAAAGGAGATGTACACAATATGAAAGCATGGAAATCCCTGATGGCGTCCGTCCTGTGTGCAGGACTGCTGGCGGCACTGCCGGCCTGCGGCTCTAATCCTGGTCAGGTCTCGGCGCCCCCGTCCACGAGTACGCCTGCCGACACTCAGCCGGCCCAGTCCGGGAGCGCGGGTGCCAGCGAAGAGGAGGCCTGGAAGCAGGAGCCCGCTTACGGCACCACGATCATCTACGAGTTTGACGGCGGCAACTGCACCATTGCCACCCGGTTTGCCGAGCTGTTGGGCTACTATGAGGAGGCAGGCATTGATGTAAAATTCCTCAGCGGCAACTCTCCGGTGGACGTGATTGCCACGAATAAGGCCCAGTTCACCATTAGCCACCTTTCCCATCTGCTGGTTCCCGCCACCAACGGTGCCGACATTGTCTTTACAACCGGCGCGCACACCGGCTGCAAGTCCCTCTATGTGCTCACGGACAGCGGCTATGACAGCACCGCGGATTTGGTGGGCACCACCGTCTCCGCCCCCGAGGGAATGGGCTCCAGCGACTATAATATGTTGGTCCGATTCTTTGACAAGGACGGCATTGACCCATTTAATGACGTAACGATTACTCAGGTGGCCAAGGAGGCCTGCATCACTGCTATGCAGAACGGCGAGATCTCGGGCGCCTGTCTGCCGGACAACTATGCCTATGATATGATGCAGGAGGGCATCATCAAGCCCATCCGCTCCATCACCTGGGACGAGGACTTCCGCCACGAGCCCTGCTGTGTGCTGGCCTTCAACGGTACCTTTGTCCGTGAAAACCCCATCACGGCCAAAAAGATCACAGAGTGTATCCACCGGGCCAGCCTGTGGATTCAGGAGAACAAGGAGGAAGCCGTGCAGATCATGCTGGACGAGGGTATGGTCACCGGTGAGTACGACAAGTTTTTTGACCTGGTGGACGATCTGAATTTTGCCATTACCGACGATGAGGTAGAGTCCGGTATGTATGACATCATTGACGATTACATCCGTCTGGGCCTCATCTCCTCCTCGGACGACCCTAACGAGGTGCAGGAGGCTGTCTGGTATCGCCTGCTGGAGAACACCTGATTATTTCGGCCTGGAGTGGATATCCGAAGCAAACCGCTTCTTTTGATGACGATGGCTTTTATCGCGGGTGACGATATCTAGAAGAAGGGCTGAACCGCTTGAATACGGCATGAACGGCCATTGAACGATGGGTTTAACAGCACATTGGCGTATCATGCAGCATCTGCCGTGCGGGCAGCATTTCAAAAAAGTAGGGATAGACATGAAGTTTGACGTAGCATATTTTTTGGAAACCTTGCCTTTGGTAGCGGCGCAACTGAATATTACGCTGGCTTTGACAGCAGTTGCAGCTGTCTTTTCGCTCCTGCTGGGGTTGATCTTTGCGCTGATTTCCTATTACAAGATACCTGTGCTCAGTCAGATCCTGAAGGTGTGGATCGCATTTATGCGCAGCACGCCAGCCTTGGTTCAGCTGCTCTTTTTCTACTACGGGTTAGCCAGAGTAAGCCAGTTGATTCTGAACATGAACCCCATTGTGGCTGTTGCAGTGGTCATGAGCTTGAATATGGGTTCCTTTATGTCGGAATCCATTCGCGCAGCGCTGTTGTCGGTGGATGTGGGTCAGCATGAGGCGGCAATGTCTCTGGGCATGAACAACTTTCAGATCATTACGCGCATCGTAATTCCTCAGGCAGTCCGCGTGGCGGTCCCCCCGCTTTTTAACGATTTGGTCAATCTGTTTAAGATGACGTCGATGGCCTATCTCATCGGACTGCAGGACGTGATGGGCGCCGCTAAGATTCAAATGTCTATCTCCTTCAAATTTTTTGAATGCTATTCCTGCGTTATGATCGTATATCTGGCGGTCGGCGTGGTCCTGACTGTGATACAAAAGCTTATTGAACGGCGATATGCCGCTGCCTATTGACAAAACTGGCCCACATGGGGCTACAAAACACCATGAAGGAATGAATGAAATGAAACTGAGAAAAATGATGTCCCTGGTACTTGGTTCGGCGGTAACCGTGTCCCTGCTGGCAGCCTGCGGCGGAAATACCACCTCCACCGCCGGGAGCCCCGATGCCACGGCGGGTGGCGGGGATGAAACGCCCCGACACATTGTGATTGCCACCCGGGGCAATGGCGAGCCCTATTCTCTTGTAGATGAGAAAGGCAACTGGACCGGTATCGAGGCAGATCTCTGGGCAGAGGTTGCCGAGCGCACCGGATGGACGTATGAGGTCAAGCAGCTGGGCGATCTGGCTGCCGTGTTTGGCGAGATTGAATCGGGCCGCGCCGATGTTGCGGCAAACTGCTACGCCATCACCGAGGAGCGGCTCAAGAGCTACCTGGCCTCTGATCCGATCTACGCAGATGCGCAGATTATTGCGGTTAAAGAGGACAGCAGCTACCAGACCCTGGAGGATCTGCGTGGTAAGACCATTGGCGTGACTTCCGGTCAGGCCGCGCAGAATACCATCAACGATATGGCGCCTGAGTACGACTGGAAGGTGGTCACCTATGAGGACACCAGCGCAGGCTTCCAGGACTGCGATCTGGGACGGGTGGATGCCTACGCCCATACAGTTTCTCAGGTGCTGAAGTTTGAAGAGGCGCAGGGGCTGAAGCTTCGGATGCTGGATGAGAAGCTGTTCGGCAACAACGTGGGCTGGTGGTTCCCGCAGACGGAGGATGGAAAGGCGCTGCGGGATGAGTGTAACCAGGTGCTGGCGGAGATGCAGGCCGATGGTACCGTTTCTGAGATTGTGTCCAAATGGATGTATGGCGAAGATATGACCCAGCTCATTAGCGACGAGTGGCTGACCGCCAATCAGTAATAACAGGATTCCGCCCCGGGTATTGTCCCGGGGCGGAATGAAATTCAGCGAAGGAGGGGCGCTCCAATGGTTGAAGTGCAGCATCTTTCCAAGACCTTTGGCGCCGATACGGTGGTATTAAAGGACATCAATCTTCATGTAAAGAAAAACGAGGTTGTGGCAATTCTTGGCCCATCGGGCACCGGGAAATCCACCTTGCTTCGTTGCCTGAATTATCTCTGTGAGCCCACCAGCGGCATCATCCGTGTGGGCAATGTCACAGTGGATGCCAGTAAGCATACCCGCAGAGAGGTCCGTAACCTGCGCCGGCAATCCGCGATGGTATTTCAAAATTATAATCTCTTCAAGAATAAGACCGCTAAGCAAAATGTGATGGAGGCATTGCTTACGGTTCAAAAGAAGTCCCGCAGCGAGGCGGAGGAGATCGCGCTGAAGCTGCTGGACAAGGTAGGTATGCTGGACCGAAAGGACTTTTACCCCTCCAAGATGTCCGGCGGACAGCAGCAGCGGGTTGGGATTGCCCGGGCTATGGCGGTCAATTCAGACGTGTTGCTCTTTGATGAGCCCACATCGGCCCTTGACCCGGAGCTGGTGGGAGAGGTGCTGAATACGATCAAGACGCTGGCAGAAGAAAACGCCACGATGATCCTGGTGACGCATGAGGTCCGCTTTGCCCGTAATGTGGCCAGCCGGGTTATTTTCATGGAGGACGGTCAAATTGCGGCCGACGGGACGCCGGAGGAGATCATCGACCATCCGGACAACCCCCGTCTTCAGCGGTTTTTGAATTTTATAACCAATTAAGCCGGCGCAGGAAATGTATCGTCAACAGAGGAAGGAGCACATCAGAATGAAAATTACCAAAATTGATGTGATGCTGGTTGATGTGGAGCCGGTGGACAACCCCATATGGGAGCCGGTTGTATGCCGGGTTTACACCGACGAGGGCATTTACGGCGACGGGGAGGCTGCCCTGGCCTACGGCAGAGCCTCCCGGGCCGCCTTTGGCATGATCCAGGACCTGGCCGGCCTGGCAATCGGCATGGATCCTCTGGACCATGAGGTGATCTGGGAAAAGCTGTATAAGGCCTCTGCCTGGGGGCAAAACGGCGGCCCGGTGGTCTTTGCCGGCATCTCCGCCATCGACATGGCCCTGTGGGACATCAAGGGCAAGTATTTCGGTGTGCCCGTTTATCGCCTGCTGGGCGGGAAAATGCGCCCCAGGCTGCGCTGCTACGCCAGTCAGCTACAATACGGATGGGGTGATAGGCGGGTGCCCGCCTATACCACGGAGGACTATGTAAACAATGCCCTGAAGGCGGTGGAAGAGGGATATGACGCCATTAAAATCGACTTTTTTACCTTCGACCCCACCGGTCACCGGTTCACCCATGAGGAGACAACCGGCCTGCAGAACTGGAAACAGATGGATCTGGTCATTGGGCGCCTTGCCGCGGTACGCCAGGCGGTCGGTCCTTATGTAGATATTATCATGGAAAACCACGCCTACACGGATGCGCAGTCAGCGGTACAGCTGGGACGGCTGGCAGAACAATATGGGGTTTTGTTCTTTGAGGAGCCCACCACACCTACGCCCAAGGTAAATAAATTTGTAGCCGACCGGGTAAAGATCCCCATCGCCCAGGGGGAGCGCATCTACAGCCGCTGGGGCTACGCCCCCTATTTTGAGAACGGCTCCGTCCAGGTGGTCCAGCCGGATATCGGCACCTGCGGCGGACTGACAGAGGCCAAGAAAATCTGCGATATGGCCCATGTCTACGATGTAGGGGTACAGGCCCATGTATGCGCCGGACCCCTCTCCGTTGCCGCCGCCCTCCAGCTGGAGACCGCCATCCCCAACTTTGCTATCCATGAGCACCATGTCTTCAGCCGGTTCGCCTACAACCGGAGGATGTGCATTTACGACTACCAGCCGGAGCAGGGTTTCTTCACGGTGCCCGAGCTGCCCGGCTTAGGCAATGAGCTGTCGGACTATTGTTTTACACACGGCGTGAAGGCCACAGTCGGCTGACAACCTGGCGTAAAAAAGCAACGGAGAAATTTGGTTAGAAAGAGATGGAGAAAAACGAAGATGAAGCAGAAAATAACATCTATTGGAACCATTCTAGTGGGACTTCTGCTGGCCTTTGGACCCCAGTTCTTGTTCCGGCCCTGCCCCACCACGGAAAAGGTCATGAAATGCTTCTGGAGCTGCCAGGCCCTGCTGGTGGTGGGCTGTGTTGTGGCGGTGGCCGGGCTGCTGCTGCTGATCGTTAAAGGGCCCGAAGCCAGGAGAGCACTGAATGTGGTGGTTTTCGCCCTGCTTATCGGTGCCATCCTTATTCCCGCGGTGGTGATCGGAGGCTGCGTCAAGGAGGACATGACTTGTCGGCTGGTTACGTTCCCGGTTACCAATGGCCTGTCTGCGGTGGGCCTGGTCTTGCAGGTTGTGTCTTTTTGGGGTAAGGAGAAAGCGTAAGTGTGCAGAGCAAATGTTCTTTCTGTGGCGCGGAATAACCTTCAGCGCCGAAGTGTCCGCAGCTGGATCATGATCTTCTTTGTATTCGTCCTCGCGGTGGCTCTCTTTTTAGGTACCGTGTTGGCCAGCAGTATGCGGGCGGGTCTGGACAAGACTGTAAATCGTTTGGGCGCTGATGTGATGGTGGTGCCCAAGGAGTATGAGCGGGATATGGCAGATGCCCTGTTTTTGGGCGAAATGTGTGATTTCACATTTGATCGGGATTGGATCGCGCCGATCACCCAAATTGACGGTATCGCGGCGGTCTCTCCTCAGCTGTACATGGAATCCCTGGCAGCCAGTTGTTGTTCTGCGCAGACCCAGCTGATTGCCTTTGATCCCGATACGGATTTCATCATCACCTCCTGGCTGGCGGATGATGACATTCCCATGCCCAAACGGGGCGAGATGATTATTGGTCACGACATTGAACCTGAGACGCCGGGGGAGATCGATTTCTTTGACCAGCCGTACAAGGTCGTAGGTCAGCTGGAAAAGACCGGGACCAACTATGATGTCTGCGTTTTTATGACCTATGAGACCGCCCAGGACATCATGTCCAGCGACAAATGGTATGAGGTCTTTCGGGAAAATCCAGATGCCTCCCAGTTGATCTCTTCCCTGACCATCCGAACGGAGGAGGGAGTGGATCCAAAAGATGTTGCCCGAACCATCAACTTTCATCTGGCGGACAACTGCCCCATTGCCGCCTACACCACCAACGGAATTATGAGCGGTGCTATGGACACAGTGGTCTCAATGACAGGGTACAGCACTGTACTGCTGGTAATGATCGGGCTTCTGGTGGTGGCGGCCCTCGTCTGTATCTTTACCATCACTATCAACGAGCGGGCCAGGGAGTTTGGCATATTGGCAGCCCTTGGTATCCACGGCAAGACTCTGTCTGGCATCGTCCTCAGTGAGGGCCTGCTCATTGGAGCGACTGGTGGCGTGCTGGGCAGTGCCTTTTCTGTGGCAATCCTGCTGATTTTCGGCAACAGCTTTGCTACGGTGATGGAACTGCCCAAGCTGAATAAAGAGCCGCTGTATTTGCTGATTGTGGGGCTGATCTGCGTTGCGTTGTCAGTTCTGATTTCTCTGGCGGCTTCTTTGTATGCTGCAGGCAAGGTCAATCGCCATCATCTGGACACGCTGATCCGTGGGGAGGAACTGTAGTGTTAAAGACGATCCAACTGACCAAAACCTTTTCCCGGCAGAATCGATCCTTTGAGGCGGTAGACCATGTGTCTTTCTCTCTGGAAGCGGGGGAGATGGCGGTGCTCACGGGGCCGTCCGGTTGCGGGAAAAGCACGCTCTTCCATTTGCTCTGCGGAATCACCCGGCCGGATAGCGGACAGATTTTTTTTGAGGACAGTGAGGTCACTGGCCTCAGCAACCGGGAATTTGCGGCGCTGCGGGCGGAAAAAATCAGCTATGTGCTCCAGGGGGACAGTCTTCTGCCAAACCTGACCGTATTGGAAAATATCTATCTGCCCCATGAGTTGTACGCGCCCGCCAGAGAGTTTAAAGAAGAGGCCATGGCCCTTTTGGAGCGGTTTGGCCTGGGATGCCTGGCGGAGGATCTGCCGGCAAATCTATCCGGCGGTGAGCGGCGGCGGGTGGCCATTGCCCGGGCCGTTGTGCATGGACCCAAGCTGGTTGTTGCTGATGAGCCTACATCCGATCTGGACGAGGAAAATGCCACTATGATTATGGATTTTTTCCAGGCGCAGGCGGCGGAAGGACGGGCAGTGCTCATCAGTACGCATGACCATTCCATCATTCGTCCGGGTAGTACCCATTATGCCATGAAACATGGCAGAATGACTCACATTTGAAGTAAACAAGGCAGCGAATATCATTGTATGAGCGATTTCCGTGATTTGTGAAATGAAATTGAAGAAATATAGGCTGTATTTTAGACTTAATTATATGGGTAAGCATATCTACTTGGATTCCACAATCTGGAAAGAGCAATCTGCAAGGCCGATCCCTTTTGTAATAGGAGTGCAGACAAATGTGCTGCGATTTATTTTGAATGTAATTCTATGCAGTCAAAGAAATATTAAACGGCTTAGCTATTACAGTTGGACATAGGGATCAATATGTATCAGGAGCATCGAATTGCGTCGAAGTTGCGGCGTAATTCGATGCTCCTCTTTTTGTGTTCTTCATTTTGGCACATCGCGTATTGGCATCCTTTCCTAGATATTGCTTGCTCAGAATGTCCTGTTTCTGAAAAATTGATGCGATATAACCGCCGGCTGCGCCGGTGAGAGCGATCCGTAAGCGATATGCCTGGGTGCCTATGGCCCATCCGGGAGGAGTGCAGCACAGATACAATGGTACTTTAAATCGTTGGTCTCCCACGCACAGGCACTTGATGTTGCCAGTATGTAGGGTGAATTGCCTTCGACGAAACAATGCCCCTCATAGCGCCTGATCGGTTCGCATAACTTACCGAGAAGGAGGTTTGACCATGAATGAGATTGACCGCGAGATTGGGCTTGTCCTTTTGAAGCGACTGTGGCAGCGGAATTTCATCACAGAGGATCTCTATCATTCTGCCAGCCATTCTCGGTTTTTTGACGGAAAGCATTTTGCCCACTATGCTGGAGAGGAACCTTTACAAGAACAAAAGGAGGCTCGGCAGCATGATGACCATTAGAAAACTGCGGGAACAGCTGCGGATGGGCAGGTCGATCTACGACCTCTCCCTGCGGGTGACATATTACGCCCGTGTATCCACGGAGAAAGTGGAACAGCAGGGGAGCTTGGAAAACCAGGTCCAGTACTACACGGAATTCATCCAGAAAAATCCCAACTGGACTTTCGTGCAGGGGTATGTGGACGAGGGTATCTCGGGGACCAGCACCTACAAGCGGGAGAGCTTTCTGCGCATGATTGACGACGCTCATCGGGGCCTCTTTGACTTCATCATCACAAAAGAGATCTCCCGTTTTTCCAGAAGCACGCTGGACAGCATTCAGTACACACAGGAGCTGCTGGACGCCAATGTGGGTGTTCTCTTTCAAAACGACAACATCAATACCCTGGACACGGACAGCGAGTTTCGCTTGGTGGTGATGGCGGGGGTGGCCCAGGATGAGGTGCGGAAGCTGTCTGAGCGCCTGAAATTCGGGTTCCGGCAATCCATCAAGAACGGCCATGTGTTGGGCAACAACCGCCTGTGGGGGTACGATAAGAAGGATTGCAAGCTGACCATCATCCCGGAGCAGGCGGAGGTAGTACGGCTCATTTTTGAGCTTTACGCCACCGGGAAGTATGGAATCCGCAAGCTATCCCAGGAGCTGACCCGGCGGGGGCACACCAGTCTGCTGGGCAATGAATTCAACCAGCTGACCATCAAGCACATCTTGACCAACCCCAAGTACAAGGGGTGGTACTGCGGTAATAAGACCCAGTCCCTGGACTACCGCACCAAGAAAAAGGCTTTTTTGGAGGAGAGCGAGTGGGTCATGTACCCCGATCCCAACATCCCGGCCATTGTCTCGGAAGAATTGTGGGACCGGGCAAACGCCATCTTCAAGCAACGGAGCAGAGAGGTCTGTACAAAGGCAACCAGCTATCACAACCGATATCCATACAGCGGAAAAATTATCTGTGGCAGGCACGGCGCCAGCTTCCACCGGCAGTCCTTCAAGACCCTGAAGGGGGAGACGGAGTTTTGGCGCTGCAAGACTTACCGCCAGCAGGGGAAGGGCGGGTGCAGGCTCCCCGCCATTCGCACCCATGAAGTGGACCTGGTCCTGGCCGACCTTTTTCAGAAGGTGGTCACAGAGAAGAAGCAGATCATCCGGCTGGTCCTGAACAGCGTTGGGGAGACTGCCTGCGGGGCCGACTGCTCCGCGCAGCTTGGTCGGATCGAGGTGCAGATTGGCCAGATCGAGGAGAAGAAAGATAAGCTGCTGGAGCTGAGCATAGAGGATGCCATTACACTCCAGGAGTTCAAGGAGCGCAACGGACGCTTCAACCGCCAGATTTCCGCCCTGGAGGAACAACGGAAGGCCCTGCAGCAGCAGGAACAGATGCAAAAGGGAGCAGGGGTGGACCTTAAAGTGCTTGAAAAAGTCCTGTGGGAGGAACTGAACTTTACAAACGGGGTTCACTCCGAAGTTGTGGCAACAATCCTAGACCGCATTGTGATATTAGAGCAAAGCGACGAAAAACAAATCTATTTGGAGGTTTATCTGCGACTGGGGCAACAGGCTTCAGTCCATTTTCAGCGGGATGAATTAGTCCTTTGCAATAGTCCTTTAAGAAATATTATACCCCCAATGGGGACCAGGATGATCTGATCTCCATTGGGACCATTGGACTGATTAAGGGGATCAGCACATTCAAGCCGGATAAAAAGGTACGTCTTGCCACCTACGCCTCCCGGTGTATTGAAAATGAGATCCTCATGCACTTCCGGGCCCAGCGAAAGACCCAAGGAGAGGTGTCGCTCTCGGACGCCATAGACGGGGATGGAGACGGCAACTCCCTCTCCCTGATGGATACCATCTGCGTGGATGACGATATGCTGGAGGAACTGGATGCCAGAGAGGCGTGTGTTCAGGTGCGCCGATGCGTGGAGCGGTGCCTGGACCCTCGGGAGACCATGATTATCACGCTTCGTTATGGACTCAACGACTGCAAGCCGCTGACCCAGAGGGAGGTGGCCGCGCACTGCGGAATCTCGCGGTCCTATGTATCCCAGCGCCGCTAATGTAAACGAAGGGCCTGTTGCAGTGATTACATTATTTTTTACATTTTAAAAGTGAAACTAGGCTTACTTATCGCTTGTCCTTCACAAACCAGCAGCCCTTTTCTCGTGTCCCCTCCAAAATAGCCTACAGGATGTACTGTGTGGTTGTCTTGGGGATTGATGGCCGCCAGCAGGGGAGCGATAAACAATAGCCCTGCTGGATGCTCCGGTAGCCATACCGCTGCTGTAGATGGTCTACTGCCAAATCAATTTGCTCCCACTCGTCTCGTATGGCGGCCTCCAGGTAGATGTAATAGCCGGTTTAAATTTTATACGGTATCTGATCTCCCCAGAGGAAGGTAAGGGAATTCGGCAAATTGTTCAGAGTATCCAGCGGTACTGGGAAACAGAATCTGACAGCCAGGAAGAAGCCGCTGTTCCACCGAAAGTGTGGCTATACAATGCCATATTGTTCCCTTTGCCGGCTTTTACGAGGGGGGAGCACGTGTTATGTATGGCGAAATTGTATTCTGATTACAGTAGCCAAGGACGTCACGCTCCAGACCATGACGAGATGCCACCGGCCGAGAAATAAAACTCCCCATACTATTGCTGATATGCGGTCTATTTGCGGCACACCAATGATAGTAAGGGGAGTAGTGCTGGAAGAGTCTGATAATGTCTGTGACTTTTTTAAGATGAAAAATATGGGGAAGCATTTTAATAAAGACGTGTGTAGAAGAAGCACATATGATTAGGAGAAAAGGTCCGACCATATCCATATGCTGTAGTTTGTAACAAAAGGAATGGTGACTCTTCCAGGAAGCGGTTGTGAAATATTGGATTCACAGTTTGAATCTGACTTGCCAGTTAATAATTAAAGAGATTTATTCTTCTTGCTCGTAGACCAAGCACCGGTTGTATCACGGATTCCAAAAGCTTCCGGATTGAACACGGGATCTTTTCCGGCCTGCTTCTGCTGTTCATAGTCCCGCATAATGGCCACAATTTTTTTGGAAAGCAGGAGTACGGCAATAATATTCAGCCATGCCATCAGGCCTGCTCCGGTATCACCCATAGTCCAAACGACTTCACCGTTGACCAGGACTCCGGAAAATGTAGCCAGGATAAACAGAATCCGCATGACGGTGATCGCCACTTTATTGCCCTTAAACAGGTAGTTCACATTGCTTTCTGCCTGATAAGAATAGCCGATAAGACTGGTAAAAATGAAAAGAGAGATAATAATAGCAAAAAGTTTTCCGCCAACCAAAGTCCCATATACAGTCTCCAGAATATCCTGTGTCCAACCAACACCATAAGCACTGCCAGGAAGATTTTCTACCAGGAAGGTAGTACCATCAGGGCCAATGACATTATAGGAATTACTCAGCAAAAGGATAATGGCAGTGGAGGTACAGACAATGAAGGAAACGATATACACGGACAGAGCCTGAATCAGGCCCTGCTTGGCCGGGTGCGAGCTTTCAGCGGCAGCAGAGACGATAGCTCCGGAGCCTTGGCCCGCCTCTGTGGAGTACACGCCACGCTTGACACCCCACATGATAGCAGAACCTGCGATTCCACCAAACACGGCGTTCTGTCCGAAAGCAGAACTGAAGATATCGTATAACACTGAGGGAATATTCTTTGCGTAGATGACCAAAATACCCAGCGCCATGATCATAAATACCAAGCACATGACAGGCGCGGCTTTTTCTGCAAATTTTCCAATCCGCTTTACTCCCCCAAAGGTAACAACGGCAAGGAAAACTACAAGAATCAGCCCGCCGACTACCATGCTGGTGCCGAACGAACGCTGGAAAGTGCTTGCCAGGGAATTTGCATGCAAGCCCGGCATCAGAATGCCCGGGCCGAGAATGGTGACAAGCGCGAATGCGACGGCGTACGGCTTGGATTTGAGGCCCTTCTCGATATACAGAGCGGGACCGCCGACGTATTCACCGTTGACCTTATCCTTGTAGGCCTGAGCCAATAAGGATTCCGCAAGCGCGGTGACCGCGCCCAGCAGGCCAAGTACCCACATCCAAAAAACGGCTCCCGGTCCGCCGAAATAGATGCCGGTGGCTACACCTGCCACGCTGCCCATGCCGACTCTGGAGCCTACAGTAGTAGCAAAGGCCTGAAACGGTGTGATTCCGCTGTCCTTCCCGCCATCCTGATGGAGGATCAGGTGAATCATCTCTTTGAAGTAACGGATCTGGGGAAAACGCAGCCAGACGGAGTAGAGAAGCCCGGCTACAAGACATAGTACCACCAGACCGTCGTTCCAAACGATGCCATTGATGGTTTCCATCAAAGCTGTAAAGTCCATACTGGATATCCTCCTTCTAACATATAATGCCTGGAATTAGAAAGCGGTCGGAGATATCCTGTTTTTGGCACCGCCGGTAGACGATAGCTCCTCCAGCACTGTATTTGCTCACCTTCCTCTCAGCCGGAGAACAACATACTTTTCTGTTTTACCCAAGTTAGAAACAGAAACTCCAACAGCTTTTGTACTATTATGACAATAATTTTTGGGCGCATATAGTACAGAAAGTGAGGAATCGTATATGGTTTCTGCTCTTTACGGGAGGAAAGGGCCAGCTGTGACAGCGCGGGTTTGCTTGCTCAGGCTTTGCGGACAAGTTCTTCAATGCGGATACTGTCGGAAATATGCAGATTATTGTCCCGATATGCCGCTGGTGTATACCCTACCAGTTTCTTGAAGTACTTATAAAAATTATTGAGGTTTTCATATCCGCAGGCGATAGATACTTCTTTAATGCCAACATCTGTCTTTTCCAGCATTTCAACCGCGTTTTTAATTCGGACTCCATGCAGGTAGGCGACAATACCCACGCCCATGTGCTTTTTGAAGGTACGTGTCACATGGCTGGCCGTGGTGTAGTACTGCTTAGCCAGCTGGTTTACTTCGATGTTGGTTTGATAATTGGCCTGGATGTAGGCCAGGATCTCATTTGTGAGCGCATTTTTTGTGAACTTCCATCCGATTGCCTTGCCGACGGAGTGACAGAATGCGTCGTATTCTACCGGCTTGAGTAAAATGTCCTTGGCCCCCAGTCGAAGGGCTTGCTGTGCGTACTGGAAGGACTCATAGGCTGTGATGATGATATATCTGCAGTTGGGTTCTTCCTGGATGACCTGGAATCCATTCATACAGGGCATCTGAATGTCTATGAAGACCAGATCAGGGTGCTTGGAGCGAATGAGAGAGAGGGCTGCCGCGCCGTCGTTTGCGGTACCTACGATTTCAATGGGCAGCTCGCTCTCGGTGATCAGGTGGTGGATCATCATTGCCGCTGCCGGTTCATCATCGGCGATAATTGCTTTTATCATAAAATTCCCTCCCTGTCATTGCCCTGCTTCATGAGGGGAATGGAGATGTTTATGCTGGTCCCGGCTGCGGAATCAGAGGTCATGCAGATGGAAAAATCATTTCCATAGGCGTTTTTCAATTTGGAGTAGGTCAGGGACAACCCATGCCCAGAATCATTTCCCATTCCCTCTAACACACGGCTTATCGTAATTTGATCGATGGCGACGCCATTATTGGTGATGGTAATGCTCAGGCGGCCATGGTCCTGGATAAATTGCAGCCGGAGACGTTTTGTGCCCGGTAAATCAGCGAACCCGTGGGTAAAGGCGTTTTCAACAAACGGCTGCAGCAGATTAAAGGGCACCAGGCCGTCCAGTACATCCTCCGGGCAGACCAGCTCTGTCACCAGACTGCTTCCATAGCGCAGCTGCTGCATATGAAGATAGGTGCGCAAATATTCCAACTCCTTCCGCAGGGGGACGATCTTCAACTCAACCGATGTGGTATAACGGAACATCTTGGCCAGATCCACGATGGATTGATATGTGGCGGATTTGTCTCCGCTCAGAGCCTGTGCGGCGATGGCGTTAAGGGTGTTGAACAGGAAGTGCCGGTTAATCCGCAGATTGGTCACAGTATTCTGCATGGCCTTCAGGCTGTCCTCCAGATTCTGACGGCTTTGCTGATTCTGGGCAATTACAGAATCCTTGAGATCCAAGCTGTTGCGCAGGGCGTTGAAGCTGCAAAAGCTGAGGATGCTCTCCACGATATTTTCGGTCCATTTCTGAATGGCCAGCATGGTACCTGCCGGCGTATCGTACATATCGATCTCTCGGTTGGAACCGGTCCCGCTCAGCAGAATATGGCCGCTGACAATATGCCCCAAAAGATGATCTTTATATTGTATGGTGTGCTGGAACACACTGATGCCGTAGGGACAGACTGTAAAGGGACTGATACCGTCTTCCGTGGATGTGGCCTGGAAGCAGGGACACTTGTCAATGTTGTGCTCAGGGTGGCAGTGCTGAACGCAGTAGGCGGGATACTTGCCTGTCTGCAGTACCAGATTGCCCATATCGTCAAAGATGGCAACGGGCGGGGAAGATGCTCCCTCAATTTGTCCCCGGATGGCTTCCACGGCGGCATACAGATACCCGCTGAACTGTTCGATGTCGGGCAGCTCATAGGAGCGAGCGCCATGCTTGGCTGTGTAGACTGTGACCAGAATGTGCTTCACAGGAGCTGATCCGGTATTAATCAGCTGATGAGTCACGTTGGGCGGGATGTAGTAAAACATTCCGGCCTCAAAGGGGTGCTCTTCGCCGTTGATCACATCAATTCCGGCTCCTTCTATGATGTAGATAAACTGTTCGTTTTGATAATGAATGTGACTCTGCTGCGTTACGTGTGGATTGATGGTGGCGATCCCGATACTCATTGCATGGTTGGAAGGAGGGAGGTCGTCATCGTTAAGCCATTGAATCTGTCCCCACGTGGTCTTTTGAATCTTCACGAAATATGTCACCCCTTCAGTCTGAAAACATAGCGTAGATTTGACTTATTTCCAGTATTGGCTCTATATAGCGGTTTGTCAAGAATCCAACCACGCAATATTTTACGGGCGGTCCGCCGGGGCTGCGGTAGAACGGGCGGAGGGGCTGCTGCACTTATCGTGCGACAGCCCCCCGTTGCTTTGTATGCCATATTTTGAATAGGACCGTCAGGTCTTTCCGGATATTGCGGCATCTTCGACCTCTTACAGATAGGTGTTGAGATAGATTTCTTTTTCCTTTTCAGGAACCATGCTGCCGCCAGTAGCCCAGGCAATGTGGCAGGCATTCTTCATCCGCTCCTCGGTCAGGCCCCATTTTTGCAGCAGGCCACCCAACCGTTTGAGATTTACCGGCCCCTGGAAGGCGGCACAGGCAGAGGGCTCAATGAAAATATGCTCCAAATCCAACAGAGCTCTCATGTAATCGAAAAGTATTCCATCCTGAACGGTAAACATACCGGCCACCATTCGCTCCACAGTTTTTCCCACAAATTTGGAAGGACGGCCGACAGCAAGTCCATCCGCGCTGGTCAGTCCGGTCAGCCCCACGTCCTGGACGCTGATATCGCTGTGGAGTCCGGTTGACATACCAAGCAGCATACAGGGGGCCTGTACCGGCTCCACGAAGAAGCAGAACACATGGTCTCCAAAGCATTCCTTCAGCCCGAAGGTGATTCCACCGGGGGCTCCGCCCACACCGCAGGGCAGATAGACCAGCAAAGGATGCTCCGCATCCACAGGGATGTTTTTTTCATCCAGCTGCCGCTTCAGCCGCCGCGCGGCCACCGCGTATCCAAGAAACAGTGCCGTGGAGTTTTCGTCATCCACAAAATAGCTGTATGGATCTTGCTCGGCCAATTTACGGCCCTCTTCCACAGCCTTGCTGTAGTCGGAGGCATATTCAATGACCTGAACGCCCTTGGCGCGAAGAAGATCCTTTTTCCACTGTTTGGCGTCTGCTGACATATGTACGGTAACCCGGTATCCGATGGCGGCGCTCATGATGCCGATGCTGAGTCCAAGATTGCCGGTGGAACCCACGTGGATGGCATATCGATTAAAGAACGAACGGAATTCAGGAGTGGCGAAACGATCATAGCAGTCATTTGTCTTGATAAGCCCGTTTTCCAGTGCCAATTCCTCGGAATGCTTGAGGACCTCATAGATCCCGCCGCGCGCTTTGACGGAGCCTGCGATAGCCAGGTGACTGTCCTGCTTCAGCATGAGGCGCCCGGCCAATTCGGCCTGCCACCTGCTGTTGAGCGCATCTGCCATGGCAGGAATTTCAATCAGAGGTGACTCAATGAGCCCGCCCTGGGGGCGTGTTTCCGGGTAGCACGCCATAATAAAGGGGGCAAAGCGGAGCAGCCTGTTTTCCGCATCATCAATATCTGCGCTGGTGAGCGGCAGGGTGGACCTCACCTGTTGGTAGGGGGCATACTTGGGATTTTCCCATGCAACTTCCCGCTTCTGACTGATATCAGCCACTACAGGAGCGATTCGAATGAGATTGTTGAGATTATAACTCATATCTCGTCTCCGTCCTTTCCAACATCCTATGATGTTAAATGAATATATAAATAATCTAGCATAGATTTACAGAAGGAGAAATGATGAAAACCGCCTTTTAATTGATTATTTTTTCCCATTATCGGGACAAAACGTGGGCAGTAATGGATATGGTGCAAGAGGTCAATTTCCATAAATCAGAGCGCAGTTTTCAGAAT
Source organism: uncultured Flavonifractor sp. (assembly GCA_944385625.1). Taxonomy (GTDB): domain Bacteria; phylum Bacillota; class Clostridia; order Oscillospirales; family Oscillospiraceae; genus Flavonifractor. The sequence continues at coordinate 21,362 of CALWXZ010000002.1, forward strand.
TATTTTATACGACACGCCATGGTAGAATGCATCCAGAACAGCGGAACACCACCCGATAAGAAATCATACACCGCCAACAACAAATAAGAAAAGGGGTAATTGCTATGTTGAAACACACCCGCGTGTCCGACCCTGAGCTGTACCAGCTGGTGGAGGCTGAACTGACCCGGCAGGAGCGCAACATTGAGATGATCGCGTCCGAGAGCACCGCGCCCCTCGACGTGATGGAACTGACCGGCAGCGTGTTTACCAACAAGACCCTGGAGGGTTATCCCGGCGGCCGCTACCAGGCGGGCAGCGAGATTGCCGACCAGGTGGAGCGTCTGGCCTGTGAGCGTGCCAAGGCTCTGTTTGGCGCTGAGCACGCCAATATTCAGTCCTATTCCGGCTCCACTGCCAACTACACTGTTTTCGCATCCATTCTGGAGGTTGGCGATAAGATCCTCTCCATGGATCTGGATCAGGGCGGTCATCTGACCCACGGCAGCCCGGCCAACTGGACCTCCAAGATGTATAACCACGTCTTTTACGGCTGCAACAAGGAGACCGAGCAGATTGACTATGATGCCCTGGAGGAGACGGCCCACCGGGAGAAGCCCAAGCTGATCATCTGCGGTGCCAGCTCCTATCCGCGGCTGATCGATTATGAGCGTATCGGCAAGATCGCCGCAGATGTGGGTGCCTACTCCATGTGCGACATGGCTCACGTAGCCGGCCTGGTGGCTGCCAAGGTGATCCCCAGCCCCTTCCCCTACATGGACTTCGTCTCCTCCTCCACCACCAAGACCTTCTGCTCCGCCAGAAGCGGTATGGTGTTCTGTAAGGAGAAGTATGCAAAGATCCTGGATCGCGGCACCTTCCCCGGCTGCCTCGGCTCTATTCAGCTGAACACCATGGCCGCCAAGTGCTGGAGCTTCAAATACGCAGCTACCCAGGAGTTCCATGATACCATGGTCCAGGTGGTCAAGAACTCCCAGCATCTGGCGAAGGCCCTGCAGGAGCGTGGGTTCCGTGTCGTCAGCGGCGGTTCGGATAACCACCTGAACGTGGTTGATCTGCGCGGCAAGGGTGTCACCGGCAAGCAGATGCAGATTGCTCTGGACAAGGCGGGTATCACGGTCAACAAGCAGATGATTCCCTATGATCCCCAGAAGCCCTGGATCACCAGTGGTATGCGGATCGGCACTACCTCCATCACCCAGCGCGGCCTGCGAGAGCCCGAGATCGATGTCATTGCGGACATCATCGACAAGGTCACCAACGCCCCTGAGGATGAGGCCAACATTGCCGCCTGCCGGAAGCAGGCTATGGATCTGATTTCCGGGTTCCCGCTCTATCCCGCCGGTTCCTTTGACGATTAAGGAGGACAAGCATGAAAACGGATATTGAGATTGCCCAGGAATCCACGATGCTGCCCATCGCTGAGGTTGCCAAGTCCATCGGTATTTCCGAGGATCAGCTGGAGAACTACGGCAAGTACAAGGCCAAAGTGGATATCCACGCCCTGAAGGATCTGCCCCGCAAGTCCAAGCTGGTGCTGGTAACCGCCATCAGTCCCACGCCCGCCGGTGAAGGCAAGACCACTACCTCCGTGGGCCTGGCCGATGCGCTGAACAAGATCGGCAAGAAGACCATTGTCTGCCTGCGCGAGCCCTCCCTGGGCCCCGTGTTCGGCGTCAAGGGCGGCGCTGCCGGCGGTGGTTATGCCCAGGTTGTGCCCATGGAGGACATCAATCTCCACTTTACCGGTGACTTTAACGCCATCGGTATTGCCAACAATCTGCTCTCCGCCCTGATCGACAACCATATCCAGCAGGGTAACGCTCTGGACATTGATACCCGCCAGATCACCTGGAAGCGTGTGGTGGACATGAATGACCGACAGCTGCGTCACATTGTCTGCGGTCTGGGCGGCAAGACCAGCGGCGTGCCCCGTGAGGACGGCTTCGATATTGTAGTGGCCTCCGAGATTATGGCTGTGCTGTGTCTGGCCACCGGTCTGGCCGACATGAAGCAGCGCCTGGCCAAGATGGTTGTGGCATACAGCCGTGCCGGAAATCCCATCACAGCCCATGACCTGAAGGCTGAGGGCGCTATGGCCGCTGTCCTGAAGGACGCTATCAAACCCAACCTGGTCCAGACTCTGGAGCATACCCCGGCCTTCATCCACGGAGGACCTTTCGCCAATATTGCCCACGGCTGCAACTCCATCCAGGCCACTGAGACCGCCATGAAGCTGGCGGATTACACCGTCACCGAAGCCGGATTTGCTGCTGACTTGGGCGCTGAGAAGTTCCTGGACATCAAGTGCCGGGCCGGCGGCTTCCATCCCGACGCCGTGGTCATCGTGGCCACTGTCCGGGCCCTCAAGTATCACGGCGGCGTGCCCAAGGCCGATCTGAACAACGAGAATCTGGAGGCGCTGGAGAAGGGCCTGCCCAACCTGCTGCAGCACGTGGACAACGTGAAGAATGTCTACGGCCTGCCCTGCGTGGTGGCCATCAATGCTTTCCCTACCGACACCGAGGCGGAGCTGAAGCTGGTGGAGGAGAAGTGCAGGGAGCAGGGGGTCAACGTCCGCCTATCCGAGGTGTGGGCCAAGGGCGGCGAGGGCGGAAAGGCTCTGGCCGAGGAGGTTGTCCGACTGGCGGAGGACCCCACCAACGATCACTTCCGGTTTGTCTATGACGCGGAAGACACCATTGAGAACAAACTCAATGCCATTGCAACCAAGGTCTACCGTGCTGACGGCGTGTCCATCACCGCCGCCGCCAAGAAGCAGATCCAGCAGCTGACCGAGCTGGGCTTTGACAAGATGCCCATCTGCATGGCCAAGACCCAGTTCTCGTTCTCCGACGATCAGACCAAACTGGGAGCTCCCCGCGGCTTCAAGATCACCATTCGTGAGGTGAAGGTCAACGCCGGTGCCGGCTTCCTGGTGGCAAAGACCGGCGACATCATGACCATGCCCGGCCTGCCCAAGGCGCCCGCTTCCGAGCGCATCGACATCGACGAGAATGGTAAGATCACGGGGCTGTTTTAATCTGACCACCGGCGAAGTCATCAGCGCCGCCCGCGTTTCGGTGCGGGCGGCGCTATTTTTATAAGATGTTAGGAGGGTTACTGTGAGCGAACCGTTGATCGGCCAGACCTGCCAAGCATTTGCTTCCGCTTTGGCCTCCCGAGAGCCTGTCCCCGGCGGTGGAGGTGCTGCCGCAATGGCCGGTGTACTGGGCACGGCCCTATGCTCCATGGTGGCAAATTTTACGGCTGGGAACAAGAAGTATGTAGGGGTAGAAAGTGACATTCAGCGTATTTTGTGTCAGGCTGAAGAGATCCGATTTCAATTTTTGAAACTGGTGGACGAAGATGCCCGGGCATTTGCCCCCCTGGCCCGGGCCTATGCAATTCCCAAGGACAACCCCTGTAGGGCTGAGGTGCTGGAGAAAGCCACTCTCGGAGCGTGTCAGGCGCCCATTTCCATCACGAGAACCAGCTGCAAAGCGATTGAACTGTTGGAAGAGATACTGGATAAGGGCAATACGGCGCTGCTCTCCGACGTAGGATGTGGAGCCTGGCTTTGTCAGGCTGCCCTACAGTGTGCATATTTGAATGTCTGCGTCAATACCTCAGCATTGCAAAACAGAGAAACAGCAGAAAAAATCGAGCAGGAAATGGACCGCCTTCTGCTGCTGTTTTCACCCAGAGCACAGACAATTGCTGCGGAAGTGAGCCGCCGGCTTCGGAAAGGAAAATAAAGTATGGCAAAGTTGTTAAAAGGAGCGCCGGTTGCAGAGGCCTTGAGTGAATCTCTTGTAAAACGTGTCCATGAATTAAATGGAAAAGGAATCACGCCTACCCTGGCCATTATTCGGGTAGGGGAGCGTCCGGCAGATATCGCTTATGAACGCGGAGCATCCAAGCGGTGTGAAAAAATAGGCGTAAATGTGATTCGATTCCTTCTGCCGGAAGACTGCAGCAAGGAAGAACTTCTGGATACCATCAAGACGGTCAACCGCAGCCCCCTGATTCATGGCTGCCTGATGTTCCGGCCTCTGCCGGATAAACAGATGGAGGAGGAAGCGGCGAATCTGCTGGATCCGTCAAAGGATGTGGACGGCTTCACCGCAGGCTCACTGGGTGATATCTTTATCGGCAGAGAGGGGGGCTTCCCTCCGTGTACCGCCCAGGCCTGTATGGAAATTCTGGACTATTACGGATATGACGTAAAAAGTGCCAGAGTGACGGTGGTTGGCGCCAGCCTGGTGATTGGAAAGCCGGTAGGTATGATGCTGCTGAATCGCTGCGCCACCCTGACCACTTGCCACATCGACACCATTGACACCGCATCTCACTGCCGAAACGCGCAGATTTTGATTTCTGCTGCAGGTTGTGCCAGATTGGTAACCAAGGACTATGTGTCTCCCGGTCAGGTAGTGCTGGATGTGGGCATCAATCGGGATCAGGATGGCAAAATGTGCGGAGATGTGGCATTTGATGAGGTGGAACCTATTGTCGAGGCCATTACGCCTGTTCCCGGCGGTGTGGGTACTGTTACATCCACTGTGCTGGTAAAGCAGGTGGTGGAGGCCGCAGAGCGGGCCGAGAGGGCGAAATGAAGTGGCTGAGTACTTTTCTTTCCGCGGTACTTGCGGGAATGATGATTGGGATAGGCGGGACGGTATTTCTTTCCATTGATAACAAGGTGCTGGGGGCGGCACTGTTTACAGTGGGCCTGTTCACCATCTGCGTCTTTAGCCTGTCCTTGTTTACCGGGAAGATTTGCTATCTGCTGGATCACGATTTGTCTTATGCGCTAAGCATCCCGGTGATCTGGCTGGGTAATTTGGCTGGGACGTGGGCTGCTGCAAGACTCATGTTAGGCACTCGGTATGGTGCATTCCTTGCTGAGCGCGCAGCGGGACTGTGTCAGGTCAAATTATCTGATAATGGCTTAAGTATTTTTATACTGGCGGCCTTTTGTAATATTATGATCTACATCGCGGTGGAGAACTATAATCATCACCCTCATGAGATATGTAAATATTTGGCCCTTTTCCTGGGCGTTATCATTTTTATTCTCTGTGGATTTGAACACTGTGTAGCCAATATGTTCTATTTTTCGCTTGCGGGAGCATGGAGCGGTACGGCGGTACGTCAGATGTTCTTTATGACGCTTGGCAACGCCATAGGAGGATTACTCCTGCCGATAGTACGCGCTTGGATCAAAGATCGTGTATAACAATCATTTGCAGAGTAGGCGTCATGCGTCAAGTGCCGACAGATGGGAGGTTGCTGCCGGACGAAGGGACTGGACCCGCGTTATGACGTCCGCATCCGCTGCCACAATGAGCTGCCTGCTTATGTGGCATTCATGTAAGGAGGTTTTTAGCTATGAAACTGAGCAGTACCAAAACCTTGGTAACAATAGGGCTGCTGATTGCCTTGCAGATCGTACTCTCCAGGTTTTTATCCATTAACGCCTGGAATATAAAGTTCGGATTTGGATTTGTACCTGTTGCCATGGCCGCCATTTTTTACGGCCCCATAGGTGGAGCATTGGTAGGCGGAGTGGCCGATATCCTGGGTGCCATCCTGTTTCCATCAGGCCCATTCTTCCCTGGCTTTACACTGACCTCGATTTTGATGGGAATTGTCTTAGGCGTATTTTTACAGAAAAAGCAAACCACATTCCGTATCCTGAGTGCAGTGATAATCAACCAAATTGTGTTCAGCTTAGGCCTGAATAGCTTTTGGCTGTGCGTCCTCTATCACTCGTCCTTTAAGGCGGTATTTCTGCCGAGAATCATACAGATTATAGCGGTAATACCCGTGGAAATCGCTACCATAACATTTCTGAGCAAAGGACTGGTATTCTATAGAAAGAGGTTATTTGTGTGAAACTGAAGGATGCACTTGACTTTATTCATGCCCCTGCTGGTAAAAGAAGTGATCTGGCCCTTGATCGGGTGTCGGTACTGATGGACCGTCTGAGCCAACCACAGCGGGATTTGAAATTTGTCCATGTAGCGGGCACCAACGGAAAAGGGTCGGCCTGTGCCATGCTGAGTTCCATTCTGACCTGTGCGGGCTATCGAACTGGACTTTATACCTCGCCCCATCTGGAGCGGGTCCATGAACGGTTCCGAATCAATGGCGCAGAAATTTCTGATGAAGGGCTGATCCGGCTGGCGGAACAGGTAAGCGCGGCGGCGGCCGGTATGGAGGACCCGCCCACAGAGTTTGAACGGCTTACAGCTATGGCACTGCTCTATTTCAAGCAAGAGCGATGTGACATCGTTGTACTTGAGGTAGGTTTGGGCGGCCGGCTGGATGCTACAAACATGATTCCTTGTCCTGAGGTTGCCGTGCTGATGAACATCGGCCTGGAGCATACGGAGATATTGGGACATACCTTGGCTCGGATTGCGGGAGAGAAGGCTGGCATCATTAAGGCGGGCGGTACTGTGGTGGCATATCCGGGACCGCAGGAAACCGTCGAGGTTTTTCAAACCATATGCGCTGAGCGATGCGCGTCGCTGCATATGACGTCCCTGGAATCCCTGCAAGTCACATCAGAGGATTTACGGGGTCAAACATTCTCCTGGGGTCCGTTTCAAAACATACGGCTGAATCTCCTTGGACCGCACCAGGTAAAAAACGCGGCTGTGGTACTGAATGTGATTAGTCAGCTTCAGATGAAAGGCTGGAATATCCCGCCGCAAACCATCCGAAAGGGACTTGACTGCGTTGTGTGGCCAGCCAGAATGGAGATCCTGTCAAGGAACCCGTTTGTCCTTTTGGACGGTGCGCATAATCCGCAGTGTGTGGATGCCATGGCAAACGCGTTGAAACGGCTTATGCCAGATCAAAAGTTTGTGTTCCTGGTGGGAGTGCTGGCCGATAAGGATTACGCCGCAATGCTTTCGCTGACATACCCTCTGGCGGTCCGTTATCTCTGCGTAACGCCGGACAGTGAACGCGCCTTGCCTGCCGGAGAATTGGCGGACTATCTGAGGGGTCATGGACATCGTGCCGATGCCTATGATAGTATCGATTCAGCCATAAAGGTGGTACTTGAGCTCCAGGGAGCTGAGAAAGTTGTGACGTTTGGCTCCCTTTATTTGGCGGGTTCGGTCCGGAACTGTTTTTATCGATGTATTTGCAGGCAGCAGCGAACGGACGGCATCCGCAGCAGAGATCAGCTTTCCCCTGCGGAGCGGGCAGAGCGTTCTCATAAGATTGTGCAGAAAATTCTGGACAGTGAACATTTTAAAGCTGCTTCCTGCGTGATGAGTTATCGCGCGGTCAAGGGAGAAGTGGATCTTACCGAACTGAATGATATGGCCAAACGGATGAATAAACGGGTTGTTTTCCCACTATGTATCAGCGAATCGGAAATGGAGGCAATGCTTCCGCTGACCGAAGATTCGTGGACTCTCGGTCATTATGGGATTCCGGAACCGGTGCCAGAACTGTCACAACAGGTTGCGCCGGAGAATATTGACCTGATCATTTGTCCCTGTTCCGCGTTTGACCCGGAATGTCATCGTATGGGAATGGGCGCTGGCTATTACGACAGATACCTGGAGCGATGCAAATATGCGCGTGTCATCGCGGTTGCCTTTGAGGCGCAAAAGCTAGGAAAAGTCCATCATAGACCTTGGGATAAAATCATGGAGCAGGTCTACACCGAGAAAGCAATCTACGGTCAAGATAAAACGGATACGAGAAAAGATGGTTAGCTGTTGGAAAGTGCTTTATGGTCGTCCCTGGGATTGATGACCCCCAGCAGCGGGTCGGCCAGCAGCCTGGCCTGCTGCGTCTATTCGCTCCCACTTGCCCTGACGCTTGTCCTCCGGGTAGAGGGAGAGTTGGGTCCCCGATGTGGCCTCCACGAATCCGGCTCCCCGGACATAGACCTCCACCACCATACACCGGCTGGCCAGCTCCCGCATCCGGTAGGCCACGCTCTCCATCTTGCCCAGCTTTCTGGTCAAAGTATCCAGAGGCGCCTGGGTCAGCCGGCCGATGGTGCTGATACCCAGCCCCCGCAGCTTCTTGCTGGTGGCTGGCCCTATGTAGAGCAGGTCTTCCACCGGCAGGGGATGGACTAGCTGCCGGTAGTTGTCCCGCTTCCGTCGGCCTGGGGAACAGGTGCTCTATGTGGCGGGATTATATGAGAGAAGGGAAGGGGAGAGGCGGTATTGCATCCTGACCACAGCGGCCAACGGGTCCACCGTGCCGCCCGAGCTGGAGGTCACCTCCGCCAGGGCGCAGCTCAGTTTGTGGCCCTCATACTAAGTTTTGTATAAATATATGGGTCAGTCATACCAGTACGGCGCTTGTTTATAGTGAGGATAGGCTGCGGCATCATGGCTGTAAAACAGCGTCCCATGCTCCTGATCGAGCAATCTGCGGCATTTCTCGATACTTTCGAAAAAGACATCCGGTCGGGCGCACATACCGGGCAGCACTGCCGGCGGGCCATAATTCATAGCATTATAGACTGCGTCTGACGGGAAGAGGGCGGTGCCAAAGTGTTCTGTGCGTACCAGAAGGCCCATGGTCCCCGGCGTGTGCCCGGGGAGATGGAGCAGCTCAAGGTCGTCAGCCAAGGCTACATCTCCCTCAATTATGTCGAAGGCGATGCCGGGTAAACCGTTAAATTCATGACGGACATAGCCGTCGTGACGGTAACGCACCTCCTGACAGTCGTACAGATTGGAGCGGAAGAAGGCGTGGCGGGCCTCTTCAGACTGTACCACCACATGGCGGCCTGCCTTGGTGCCGCAGAAGGACCGCAGATTGCCCGCGTGGTCAAAATGAAGGTGGGAGAGAATGAGCAGATCGATCTCTGCCGGGCTCAGCCCCACTTCCGCCAATCGGTCCGCCAGCCTATGAAAGCGCTTTACCGGATATTCCTCCAGCAGATTTTTGGGCCAGCGGTTCTGATAATCGTCGTCAATTCCTGTATCGAAGAGCACACTCCCCAGAGTGGGGTGCTGTATCAGGACGCAGTAGCAGGGGATGGGCCAGATGATCCGTTTAGTCCGGTTTTCCTGCTGCTCCTCCGGGGTCAGGGTGATGTGCTCCTCTTTGTATGCGTCAAACTCCCCCAGATCCAGCAGCGTGAATCGGGTCTTGCTTACCTTAGTGTGTTCCATCTTTGCTTGCTCCTTTTGTCATGCCGGTTCGGGTCAACCCTGATTGACCTGCCTGATCGCCGCAATCATTTTGACGATCTTGGTATCCCGGTCCTTTCTGGCGGCGGCCTCATCCTCGTAGCGGTAGAAGCCCTCTCCCGACTTGACCCCCAGTTTTCCCTCCTTCACCATGTGGTGCAGCAGTTCGGGGCACTCGGTGTCGGAGCAGAGAACCGGAGGTAGAAGGGTGGCCAGACGCTCATAGATGTCAATACCGGCAAAGTCGCTCAGCCCAAAGGGGCCTTCAAAGGTATATCTGGGTCCGAAGGTGGAGACGATGGCCTTATCAATATCCTCCGGTGTGGCTACGCCTTCCTCCACGATGTGGGCGGCCTCACGGAAGACGGACAGGGTGATCCGGTTGAGGATAAAGCCGGGGATGCAGCGGTTCAGCATGGCCACCTGCTTTCCGCTGTGCTCCAGAAATTGCTTTGCCGCGTTGGCTACCTCGTCCGAGGTGTGGGGGCCCCGAACCAGTTCCACCAGAGGCATCACATGGGCCGGGTTGAAGAAGTGGGTGATGATGAGCCGTTCCGGGTGGGACACCTCTACAAACTCAAAGATATTCATGGTAGAGGTGTCGCTGGACAGGATCACATCCGGACCGCAGTATGTATCCAGCTGCTGAAATACGGTTTTCTTGACAGATTCCACCTCAGCCAGATTCTCAATGACGATGTCCGCCTGGACAACGGAGGCCTGCAGATCGCTGCCGGGGGCGATTCGCCCCAGAATGGCAGGAATTTCAGACGGGGCCAGCTGACCCAAGTCGGCCAGGGTATCCAGGTTTCGACGGATCTGGACCAGTGCCTTGTCCAGGTTGGCAGGGGTCCGGTTGTACAGGAATACCTGATGCCCGTGAGTGGCCATAAACTGGGCGATGCACTGCCCCATGCTTCCTGCGCCCAGAACCGCTACCTTCCACTGGAATACATCCTGATTTCTCATAATACGAATTTCCTCCAGATCATTCATTTTTTGCGGGACTGTGTTGATACCTGGATATCATGCAACCTGTATGCCAAATAGCACCGTGCCAAATGTGTGCCAAACTCTGTGTCAAAGAGCGGGACCTGTGCCGAAAGGGTAGGTTCAGATACACCGGCGCAGGGTAATGCCCAGGGCAGCGGCAGCAAGGGAGAAGACCAGCAGCAGGAGAAATACCGTGACAAAGGAGCCGCCGGCGGTGAGGATGGCGCCGGCCGCCGTGGCCATAAAGGAGGCGGGCATGGAGTTGGTCAGGCAGATGCTGTAATTGGCCGCAAAATAGGTCTCTCCATAGCGGGTGCGGATAACCGGGCTTGCCGCCGACGGAATGCTGCCATAGGTGAACCCGCCCAGACAGGCGCCCACGGCTCCGGCTGCCAGCCAGCCCTGAGACAGGGAGAGCAGCAGGAACAGGGGGGAGGCTACCGCCAGCACAGCAATAACCAGTACGGTGGAGAAGCTGCCCCACCGGTCAAAAACCAGGCCGATGCAGAAGCGGCCCAGGCCGTTGCTGACCGAAACCAGTCCAACCATCAGCACTACCAGGGTTGCCGGTATAGCAAACAGCCCGAAAAAGTCCGTGGAGAAATTGATGATGACCGAGCCGATGGTGCCGACAAACAAATTAAAGAGATAATAGAGCCAAAACGTGCGCTGCCGCAGCATTTCCCCGGGTTTCAGACTGGTGAGAGGTCCGGTGGCTACTCGCGCCTGTGCCGTGCCCAGTGGGCGGACGGGGGGACGGATGATGAGTCCGGCGGCAGTCATGGCTATGCCCACGCCGATCCCCAGTACCAGATGGGTATTTCTCCAGCCAAAGCCGGGCAGTTCCAGCAGGTAACCGATGACCACACCCAGGAGCAGACCGCCGAAGCCAAACCCCATCTGTAGGACACTGGTACAGGTTCCACGTTTGTCCGGATACCATTTTCCCATGGTATTGATTACGCTGACCAGAAAAGCTCCAATGCCCATTCCGCATAATCCGGCATTACAGATATAGAGCCAGAGAATCTGGGTTCCGCTCATGGTGGCGGTGCCCAGAAAGCCCAGGAAAACCAGCGCGCCGCTGCCGCACATCAACCAGCGGCACGAGAGGCAGCGGGCCAGTACGCCGGCGAGCAGATTGCCGGCCGCCACAAAGACCATGGTCAGTGTGTGGTTCAGTGCCAGCTGTGTTGGGGTCCACCCGAAGGCCTCCGCCAGCGGATTCTTCAGGATCGACCATGTGTACATAACGCCGCCAAACATCATGGCCAGTGTGCCCAGCGCCAGGTAGAGCCGGCGGATCATACGGATACTTCGAGCGATTCCCATGGTATTGCATCCCTTTCTGTCTGTGTCGTAAGGTTGAAAGTACTTTTCTCCAAAATGGAATGCAAACAAGATGCCAATTATTGAAAAGGCTGGCGTAAAGCAAAGGGCAGGCACCCACAACAGTGGGTGCCTGCCCTTTGCTTGAGCGGTCAGAGGTCTTTGGTGTCTGTGAGCCCGAACTCCTCCAGCTTACGGTAGAAGGTCCTTCTGGAGATACCCAGGTACTGGCTGGCGTCGGTGCGGTTGTTGCCGCAGGCGGCCAGGGCCTGACACAGATCCTCACGGGTCAGATGCTTCCGCTTCCGCTTGGCCGGACCCTCCGGCTCGGCGGGGGCGGGCTCCGGCGGCTGTGGGGGAAGCTGGGGCCTGGGAGACTCCTCCGCGGCGGGCGGTTCGGCTGCCATGGCGGGCAGAGCAGCGGCGCCGCCGCGGAGACGCTCCTGCTCGGACACGTTATCCAAGATATACTCCGGCAGAATGATGTCGCCGGGGTAGAGCTGTACGATACACTCGATGAGATTCTGCAGCTCCCGCACGTTGCCTGACCAGTCCATCTGTGTCAGCAGAGCCTTGGCAGCGTCGGAAAAACGCATGATGTTGGTTTTGTCGATCCGGCGGGAGATGCTGCGGATAAAGTATTCCGCCAGAGGAACGATGTCGTCCCGGCGCTCCCGCAGGGGCATCAGATACAATTTCATGGTACTCAGCCGGTAGTACAAATCGGCACGGAACAGTTTCTGCTGGATCATCCCTTCCACGTTGGCGTTGGTGGCCGAGATGATGCGCACGTCTACATGGATGGTTTTGTTGCCCCCCAGGCGCATCAGCTGCTTGGATTCCGTCACCCGCAGCAGCTTGGCCTGCAGGTCCAGAGGCATCTCGCCGATTTCATCCAGAAAGATAGTTCCGCCGTTGGCCAGCTCAAACTTGCCCACGTTGCCGTTTTTACGGGCGCCGGTAAAGGCGCCGGTCTCATAGCCGAACAGCTCGCTCTCCACCAGGTCCCGGGGAAGAGCGCCGCAATTGAGGGCAACAAAGGGTTTACCACGGCGGGAGCTGGCGTTGTGGATGGCCTGAGCGAATACGTCCTTGCCGGTGCCGCTCTCCCCCAGGATCATGATATTGCTGTCAGTCTGGGCCATACGGGTGGCTTTTTGAATCAGTCCGCGCAGGCCGGCATTGTTGCCGATGATGTCGTCAAAGGTCTTGATTGCGCCGTTGGCCACCTGGCGGGACAGCTCGGCGGTCATCTTCTGCCGGGTGGTGAAATAGAAGACTACGCCGTGAGCATTGATCATGGGTTGGTTGAAGGCGTCGGTGGAGGCGATCAGTTCCACCGTCTTCCCGTGGCAGGTCACGTCCAGGGGCTGATTCAGGATGACCCTGTGGTTTTCCACGATATCCCACAGCTCACGGTTGGCAGGCAGGGGATCGATGAGGGTCTCCACCGGTTTGTAATAGATATCCATGGGACGGGTCTCCAGGATCCGGAACAGCTCATCATTATAATAGGTGGCCAGATTCTGCCCGGTAGGGCTCATCATGTTGTCGATGGACAGGATGCCCTTGCCGCTGCGCTCGTAGTACATGGTGGCGATGTTGTTGAACTGCAGCGTAATCATCATATCGTGGGCCACACCCCGGATCATGGCCATGTAGTCGTCCCAGGCGTTTTCCACCGGCGTGATGATCCCCAGACCACATTCCTCCCGGGGCTCATAGGGTTCATAGGGGCTGAGGATGCGGATAGGGGCGTAGTAGACGGCGTATCGCTTCAGGGGAGAGAACTCATGTTCCTCCCCCACGCTCTCCGCGCTGTCGCCGGTCAGGAGACCCTGGCTGACAGCGTTATAACCCAGCTGGGCCCATTTGCTGCCCACCCGGATGCCGTCCAGCTGATAGCGCTCCAGGGTATAGTCCTCCTTGGCAAACAGATCCAGCAATATCCCATCCCGGGAGAAGAGACCCATGGCGTAGTGGCTGCTGCGGCTGGGCGCAATGGTCTTGCTGATGTACCGGCGGATAAAGGTATACAGCCGGGAGAGTTTGCCGCGCTCCTCTTCTACAGATCGGTTATCGGCGTATTCCCATGTGTGCGCAGGCATATTGCGGCACCCCCTGTGCAATTTGTGTGACATTTTTTACAGTATAGCACACAAGTGTGCCATTTGGAAGGAAGTGTGTCAAATCTCGCATAAATTTAAGCGGCTGGCCCTCCAAATCCCGTCTTTGGCTTGGCATGGAACTTGCTTTATACATAGGCGAAGAAACACCTGTACCACAGCCCCAGTGGGCAGATAAGGAGGCGCTATTTATGGCAGTAAGAAACAAACCATTGGGCCGGATCGCACCGGAGGTCCTTGACGGCCTCTGGAAAGGGAGCATTGATATGCACATCCACCCCGGCCCCGATCCCCTGGCGGAGCGGCCGCTGGACAGCGGCCAGGTGGCTGTGCTGGCAGAGAAGGCCGGGATGAAGGCCATTGTGCTCAAGAGCTTTTCCTACAACACGGTGTCCGACGCATTCATCATCGGGAAGCATTTATGCGCCGATCTTCAGGTGTTGGGCAGCGTGGTTATCGGCTATACCACCACCGGCGGGCTGACCTGCGCCGCCGAGACCATTGAGAAGATGGCCCAGATCGGCTGCAAGGTGGTGTGGTTCCCAGCCATGGATGCAAAGTGGTGCCGCAGCTATCTGGGCCGGGAGGGGGGCATCTCCATCCTCCGGGAGGACGGCACTTTGAAGGATGAGGTATACGACATCCTCAAGGTCATCAAGGACCACCGGATGGTGGTGTGCTCCGGGCATATGTCCTACGAGGAGAGCACCAAGCTCTTTGACGCGGCCATCCAGATGGGGATCACCAAAATGGTGGCCACCCATCCTCTGGCCGAACTGAGCCGGTTTACCCTGGAGCAGATTCAGGAGCTGGCGGCCAAGGGAGTTTACATCGAGCACGTGTACGGCACCCTGATGCCCCGGCTGGGTGGCATGGACCCCAGCGACTATGTGGATTGCGTCAAGCTGGTGGGAGCGGAGCGGACCATTATGGGAACCGATCTGGCCCAGGTCTGGGATATGTCTCCCGCCGACGGGATGCGCCACTTTATCGGCATGATGATCCAGTTCGGATGCACGCCGGAGGAAGTGGAACTGATGTGTAAGACCAATCCGGCCAGATTGCTGGATGTGGAATAACAAAGGAGGATATGAAAATGAAGGATTTCAAGGACAAAAAGCTGGGCTTCCTGGGCTGGGGCGCCATCGGCTTTCCCATCTGCTATGGCCTGGTCAAGAGCGGCTACACCGTCAACCTGCCCACCTACCGGCGGGAGAGCGCTCAGAAGCACGGTTTCTCCGGTCTGGTACCCGATGAGAAGGCCAAGACGGAGGCTGTGGACTGGATGCTGTCCAACGGCGGCATTGCCACGGGTTCGCAGAAGGAACTGCTGGAGAACAGCGATATCCTGATTTTCTCCCTGCCCAAGTCCCAGCAGGTGGAGGAGGTCGTCCTGGGCAAGGACGGCGTGATGGAGGTGTGCAAGCCCGGAACGGTTATTATCGACATGACTTCCGCCGACGCGGTGAGCACCAAGAAGCTGGCCGGCGTCCTGGAGCAGAAGGGCATCGAGCTGCTGGACGCCCCGGTCAGCGGCGGCACCTCCGGCGCGGCGGCCCAGACCCTTACCATTATGTGCGGCGGCAAGCAGGAGACCTTTGACGCCATGAAGCCCCTGCTGGATGTGATGGGCACCCCGGAAAAGGTCACCTATATGGGTCCCAGCGGCTCCGGCGACATGATTAAGTGCGCCAACAATTTCCTGTCCGCCTGCTGTGCGGCGGCCACCACCGAGGCTGTGGCGGTGTGCGCCAAGGCGGGAATCGATCCCCATATGGCTGTGAAGGTGATTGGCTCCAGCGGCGGCACCAACCATGCCGCCACCATGAAGTTCCCCAATATCGTCTTCCCAGGTAAGAACTGGAACTTCTCCCTGGGGCTGATGAGCAAGGATGTGGGCCTGTTCAACTCCGCCAGCAAGGACATGGGCATCCCTGCTCTCTTCGGCAACCTGACCGCCCAGATCCTGGCCATCCCCAAGGCGGAGGAGGGGGAGAGCGCCGACTGCATCCAGGTACAGAAGCTGTATGAGCGTTGGGCGCAGGTGGAACTTTGCGGCATTGACGCCAAGTAACAAGAAGAGGGATTCATATGAAACCGAGACCGTTAGATGGTTATATCATCGTCGAGGCCGGTACAGCAGAAGCAGAAGGGCTCGCAACCCTTCTGCTTTCTGACTATGGGGCGCAGGTTTACCGGCTGGAGCTGGAACAGGCTCCGTCCGGGGAGATGTTCCGCGTCTGTGACCGGGGAAAGACCAAGGTCTCCTGCCGGCTGGAATGTGAGGAGGACCGGGCCTGGCTGGGTGAGCTGCTGGCAAAGGCGGACGGGTTTGTGACCTCTCTGCCGGAGGAACAGCTGGTGGGCTGGGAACTGGACGCGGATACCCTGCGGCGGCGCAACCCACGGCTGGTCCATGTTTCCGTCACCGGCTATGGACAGCGGGGACCCTGGGCGGGCAGACCCTTTGACGAGGGCTGCGTCCAGGCGGAGTCGGGCCTTATGTCCATCACTGGCCCGGAGGGGGGAGAACCAGTCCGAACCGGGGGCGAAGTGGCCGTCTTTGCCGGAGGCGCCAGTGCCTGCGTCGCCCTGCTGATGGGTTTGATCGACGTACGCCGTACCGGAAAGGGAAGGGCCATGGATGTGTCCATGATGGACGCTATCCTTTATGGGCTGGAAAACCAATTCAGCGTCTATCTCCGCAACGGACAGGCCCCCCGCCCCATGGGTAACCATTACGCCCTTGCGGCTCCGGTGGGCGATTACCGCTGCGGGGACGGTCAGAGCATCATGATCTCCCTGTCCACCCAGGCCCAGTGGGAGAAATTTGTCGCCGCCCTGGGCAATCCGGCACAGCTGTGTGTGCCGGACTACAGCACCTTTTATGGCCGACTGGCCCATCACCGGCAGCTGGACCGGGAGATCAACGCCGTCTTTGAGGCCTATTCCAGCGATGAACTGTTGGAGCTGATGCTGAAAGCAGGCTGTGTCTGCGGAAAGATCAACGATCTGGCCGCCGCGGCCGCCCATCCCCAGGTGGCGGCCAGAGGGATGCTGCTGGAGGCGGTAAAGGAGGATGGCACCAGCGTGCGGGTGCCGTCTGATCCCCTGACTATAGACGGGTGCCGCTGTGCCGAAGGGGTGTATCGTGACACAGTAGTGTGCCATAAGTGTGGCGTGTAGTTGGCACTTTGACACAAAACAGGGAAACGCTACAGAAATTGTGGTGTGAAAAGCATCCAAAAGGGGCTCTGTTTTTGGCATGGGGTTTGCTTTTATACAGGGGCGTAAGGAAAAACGGTGCGAGGGACACAGTTTCCCGCACAAATACCTGAAAAGGAGACGAGCTTTATGAGTAAACCGTTGGAGGGCTTCCGCATCCTGGACTTCAGTCAGTTCATGTCCGGTCCCATGTGTACCCTGCTGCTGTCCGATTTTGGCGCCGAGGTTATCAAGATTGAAAACCCGCCCATTGGAGACAACACCCGGTACGGCAACATCATCGACCACGATGTGAGCAGCCACTTTGCCACCAGAAACCGGGGCAAGAAGAGCATTGTCCTCAATATGAAGGATGAGGCCCACAAGAAGCTGTTCCTGGAGCTGGTCAAGACCGCCGACGCGGTGATCGAGAACTACAAGCCGGGCACCATGGAGAAATTCGGCATTAACTATGATGTCCTCAAGGCCATCAACCCCAAGATCGTATTCACCTCCATCTCCGGCTATGGCCAGGACGGCCCCTATGCCGGCCACGCGGCTTTTGACCAGACGGTGCAGGCCGAGTCCGGCATGATGAGCATCACCGGCCCCGAGGGCGGCGAGCCTGTCAAGAGCGGCGGCTCCATCGCCGACTACTCCGGCGGCCTGATGGCCTGTATCGGCACCCTGATGGGTATTCTGGAGGCCCAGAAGACCGGCCACGGCCGCCGGGTGGATGTGTCCATGATGGATTCTTTGATCTTCTGCCTGGAAAACCAGTTCAGTTCCTATCTGATGACCGGCAAAGTGCCCAAGCCCATGGGCAACAGCTATGCCTCCAGCGCCCCCATCGGCGCCTACCGCTGCAAGGACGGCAAGTCCCTGATGATCACCGTGGGTACCGACGCCCAGTGGAAGACCTTCTGTCAAGCGCTGAACCAGCCCCAGTGGTACGCCAACGAGAACTGGTCCACCATGACCCAGCGTGCCGCCGACTACAAGGCCATCGACACCGAGGTCAACCGTCTGTTCAGCCAGTACGACAGCGATGAAGTGGCCGATATGCTCTTCAAGGGCAAGTGTGTTTACGGCCGCATCAACGACTTTGAGGCGGTGGCCAACCATCCCCAGGTGGCCTACCGCAAGACCATCGTCAACGCCACCTATCCCAACGGCGTCACCTTCCGGGTCCCCGGCAACCCCATCCTCATGAGTGATCTGGAACGGGAGACCGAGTACACTGCCGCCGGGCTGGGTGCCGATACCTTTGAGGTGCTGGGTGAGGTGGCCGATCAGGACACCCTGCACAAGATGTTTGACCCCGTGCTGGAGCAGGTGGCCGCGGCTCAGCAGGCGATCTATTCCAAGTCCAAATAAGGAGGCAGTTATGGCAAGACTGATTGAAAGCGGCAAGATCGAGGAAGTGATCTTTGCCCGGTTTGAGCCCGGTGAGGATATCCTGAAGGCCCTCTACGACATCTGCAAGGAGAAGGACATCAAGACCGGCATCATCCTGGACGGCAGCGGCAGCGCCGTGGACTTTACCTACCAGCATTTCCCCATCAACCCCAAACTCTGCCCCACCAACGTGTCCATCGGCACCATGCACGGCAAGTGCGAGATCAGCCTCCAGGGCACCATCGGTTCCACCGTCTGCAATCTGGCCGAGGGGGACACCCCCGACGCCGTAGTGGAGCGGATGTTCCCCACGGTACCCGGCCTGTGGGAGGGTCCGGCGGACAAGTGGCCCATGGTGGGCTGTGAGTACGGCCCCGGGACCCCCTATATCCACGCCCACTGCGTGGCCAGCAACGCCGACTATACCGTGTGCGGTCATCTGATGCCTGGGACCAAGGTGGCCTCCGGCGACCCCACCAAGCCCTCCCACTTTACGGTAATCATCGCCAAGGTGAGCGGGGTGGAGCTGCAGGCCACCATCGACCACAAGATCGGTTTCTATCAGAATCTGGTCAAGACGAAAGGGTAAGTGGGGGAGAAAAAGGATGCGTACACTGTTTGAAAAGAATCCCTTTCTGGAAAAGCTCCGCAGCGGAAAGGCGCCGGTAGGCTTCTTCAACTACCTGCGGGATACGGCGGTGCTGGATGTGGCGGGCACTGTGGGCTTTGATTTCGTGGTCATTGACAACGAGCACACCGCCATGGAGCGGGAGACCACCGAAAAGCTGATCATGGCCGCCGAGCTCAATCGGGTGGTCCCCTTTGTTCGGGTGCCCGAGCTGGTTCCCTACCTCATGCGCAACTATATGGAGATGGGTGCCCGGGGCATTCTGGTGCCCCACATCCGCAGCGGCGCCGAGTGCCGGGCGGCGCAGAAGGCCCTGCGTTATCCGCCCGACGGCAACGCCAGCTGCTGCCGCTCCAACCACGCCGACGGCTTTGAGGCCAAAAACTGGATGGCCTATCTGGAGCACGTGAAGGATCTGGTGTTCGTCCCCATGATCGAGGACCCGGAGGCCATTGAGCATCTGGACGAGATCCTGGACGAGCTGGTACCCGGACGGGACATGATAATGTTCGGCAAGGCGGACTACGGCCAGGCCTGTGGTTCCCTGAATGCCGACGGTACCTTTACCAGCGAGGTGAACGAGGCCTACCTCAAGGTCATGGAGCGCTGCCGGGCACGGCAGATCGGCTTTATGGCCTGCCCCTCCGCTGGCCCCAACGGTCAGACCGCGGCCGACGTGCGGAAGGTGATTGAGGATGGCTGCTCCGCGGTGGTGCTGAATACCGACCAGCTAACTCTGGCGGCTGCATTTAAGAATATCGTGGATCCTTGCCTCGATTTCGATATTAAGGGATAAAAAGAAAGGGGATAACCGATGGATCTTGCATTGGAAGGAAAGGTAGTCGCCATTACCGGCGGCTCCGAAGGGATCGGGTACGCCATGGCCGAGGCATTTGCCAAGGAGGGCTGTAAGGTGGCCATCTGCTCCCGCTCTCAGGCAAAGCTGGACAAGGCCCGGGCTCAGTTCTGGGAGATGGGCTATGAACTCTATACCAAAAGCGTGGACGTCAGCGAGGCGGACAAGCTGTACGCCTTTGTGGATGATGTAAAGAACGGTCTGGGCGGCATTGATATCTGGATCAACAATACGGCCACCACCGTGGTCAAATCCATTCTGGAACTCCAGCTGGACGAGTGGAACCAGATCATGCGCACCAATCTGAACTCCTACTTTGTGGGCACCCAGGCCGCAGGCAGAGTGATGAAGGAGCGGGGGGGCGGCGTCATCATCAACGTGGCCTCCTTCGGCGGCCTGATGCCCCCCATGTACCGCAGCGCTTACTGCACCAGCAAATATGGTATCAACGGGCTTACCCGTATGTCGGCGGCGGAGTTTGCCCCCTTCGGCATCCGCGTCAACGCCGTGGCCCCGGGCACCATCAATACAGCCATGCAGGCCGCTGCCGGCCGCAGCGAAGAGGATGTCAAGCGGGTGGCCAGAAATTTCGCCCTCCACCGGGCGGGCGAGCCGGAGGAGGTGGCCAAGGTGGCCCTCTTCCTGGGTTCTCATATGTCGTCCTACATCGACGGGGTGGTGCTGGAGTGCAGCGGCGGCAAGTTCCTGGCCCAGGACTGCGACACGGCCTGGCAGCAGCGGCGCTGAGAGAGACAGCCGCAATAACGTACATTTGGGGGTAACAGTATGTTGGGAGTAATTGGCCTGATCCTCGCAATTATATTCCTTATGGTCTTTGCATACAAAGGGCTTTCGGCGCTGCCCCTGGCCCTCGCGGGCGCCCTGATCGCCATCGTTTTCAACGGGATGCCCATCTACGAGACCTTTATGAACAACTTCGTACCCGGCTATGCCGGCGCCTTCACCAGCTATATGCTGCTGTTTGTCAGCTCCGCCTTCTACGCCAAGCTGATGGACGTATCCGGCTGCGCCACTGCCATCGGCAATAAGTTTACCCAGTGGTTCGGCCGCAACCATGTGGTGCTGGTGGGCATCGTGATCGTGGGTATTCTGACCTACGGCGGCGTCAGCCTCTTCGTGGTGATTTACGCCGCCGCGCCCATCCTGTACACCATGCTGAAGCAGGCGGACCTGCCCAGACACCTGACCGTGATCTGCTTCAGCGCCGGCTCCTCCACCTTCTCCATGACCTGTCTGCCCGGCTCGCCCCAGCTGTCCAACCTGGTGGCTACCGAGTACCTGGGCACCAGCCTGAACGCGGCCCCTGTGATGGGCATCATCTGCGGCGCGGTGATGTTCGTTCTCTGCGCCCTGTACGGCGAGTGGGCCTCCAGAAAGGCCAAACAGCGCAATGAGCACTGGAGCTATCCCCCCAATGTGGATCCCAAAAACTATGAAGTGGATCCCAGCCAGCTTCCCCCGGCCTGGAAGGGTTTTCTGACCATCATCTGCCTGATCCTCATCATCGTCATCGGCAGTTCCAGAGGGGTCAACGCCACCTTCATCGCGGTGGTGGCCATGCTTATCGGCAGCGTTATGGTCATCGCGCTCAATCCCAGCCGCTTCTTCGGCAAGGTCAAGTGGCTCAAGCTTTTTTCTGACGGCATGACCAGCGGTGTCACCTCCATCGGCGGCATCGCAGCCATCCTGGGCTTCGGCGCGGTGGTGCAGGCCACCCCCGCTTACCAGGACATTATAAACTGGGCCCTGGGCCTGGATATGAACCCGCTGCTGCTGGCCGTGGTGGTCACCTGCATTGTCTGCGCCATCGCCGGCGGCTCCTCTTCCGGACAGCGCATCATGTACGAGACCATGGCGCCCACCTTTATTGCGTCCGGCGCAGATCTGAACATCCTGCACCGCCTGGTGGCCATCGCCTCCGGCTCTCTGGACACCCTGCCTCACTCCTCCGGCCTGTTCCTGGTGTATGACCTGCTGGGCCTGACTCATAAGGACGCCTACCGGCATAGCTTCGCGGTTTCTGTGGTGGTTCCCTTGTTTGTAACCATCGTTGCCACTACGATCTGCGTGGTAGTGGGCATCTGAACCTGAAATATACTACATTCAATCAAACTTATAAAATGGAGGAAACAATCATGTCTGAACATCGCATCGACGAAACCTGCCGCTACGAGGAAGCTTTCACCATTCAAAACTTCAATAAGATGATGGAGGGCAAGGTGGTCATTGTCACCGGCGCCAGCTACGGCATGGGCAAGAAGATGGCCCAGGTCATGGCCGAGCAGGGGGCCAAGGTTTTTGTGACCGCCCGCGGTGAGGAGAAGCTCAACGCCGCCATCGCCGATATCAGGGAGAAAACCGGCGGCGAGATCTGCGGCGTGGCCGCCGACTCCTCCAAGCCTGAGGACTGCAAGAAGGTCTTTGAGAAGGCTCTGGAAGCCTACGGCGATATCGACGTGCTCATCAACAACGCCGGCAAGGGCGAGCTCATCACCATTGACGCGGTGAACGATGACGTCATCGATCAGGTGGTGGACACCAACATGAAAGGCCCCCTGTACCTCTGCCGGGAGGCGGTCCGCTACTTCCTGAAGAAGGACAGCGGCAACATCATCAACATCTCCTCCGTCAATGGCATTCGTCCCATGTGCGGGGCGGCCTACTGCGCCACCAAGGGCGGGCTGAATGTGCTGACCAAGAACATTGCCATCCGCTGCACCGGCACCGGCATCCGCTGTAACGCCGTAGCCCCCGGTCACACCCCCAGCCCCACCGCCTACGCCCACGATGACGGCGGCCCCCAGACCCTGGCGGAGGGCGTGATGAACGAGGTGCGCAACGCCCGCACCGTCCGCACCGTACATCCCTGGGAGATCGACCAGGCCTACGCGGTCCTCTTCCTGGCCAGCGATATGTCCCGCTGCATCAACGGCGAGGTGCTGACCGTGGACTGCGGCTGCTATCTGTAAGCATTCCGGCGTTCCGGATACGCCGCAACAATACCGGCAGCCGAAGCGGCTGCCGGTATTGTGCTTCTCTGGACAAAACACAACAGATTGGAGATGACGATATGGCGATTGTGAAGGTCAATTTCTTTTCCGAGTCCCTGCTGCGCATGGTGAATTTTATGGCGGTGATCCCAATCGACAAGCGGGAGATGGACGGCGAGAGCCTGCGCAGCAAAGAGCAGCCTCTGAAGACCCTGTACCTGTTCCACGGGCTCTACGGCGGAGAATACGACTGGCTGACCAGCACCCGCATTTTCAAGTGGGCCAAGGACCGGAATCTGGCGGTCATTCTGCCGGCGGGGGAGAACAGTTTTTACAACAACACCCTGCACAACTACTACGGTACCTTTGTGGGGGAGGAGCTGGTCCGCTTTACCCGCACCATGTTCCGCCTGTCCGACAAGCGGGAGGACACCTTTGTGGGCGGCCTGTCCATGGGGGCGCTGGGGGCTTTCTACAGTGCCTTCCGCTATCCAGACACCTTCGGCTATGTGGGCGCGCTGTCCACTGCCGCGCTGGCGGGCGGTTATCCTCCGGACGAGGGGGCCGGTGTCGGCCTGATGGACCGGCGCTCCTTTTTTGAGACGGTATTCGGCCCTGAGACGGATTTTGCAGGGAGCGGGGCGGATTATAACCAGCTGGCGCGGGACATGGGGAAGAGCGGCAAGCCCCTGCCCAAAATCTTTATGGCGGTAGGGAAGGATGACCCGCTGCTGGAGGTCAACCGGGCCTATCATGGGGTGCTGGAGCAGGCGGGGATGTCTGTGGACTACCGGGAGGACGAGGGAGCCCATGACTGGGCCTTCTGGGATAGGAATCTGTACCGCTTCCTGGAGTGGCTGCCGGTAGAGCGCCATCCCGCGGTCAAAATTTACGACTTCTAAGTGTGCCAGAAAGTTATCTGTGAAATGGCACACCCGCAGGTGTGCCATTTCACAGATGAAACGATATTTGACACAGATTGACCCCTGTGGAGCCGATACCAAATTGGCATTTAGCTTGCTATATCATAGAGTGAATTTGAACTATGGGGGGATCCACATGGAAAAACAATGGTCCAATGAGCAGCAGGAGGCAAAGCAGAAATTCATCGAGGCGAGAGGTGCCTGGAAATGGAGTCCCATGTGGGACACCATTCTGGAGCTGGACCCCAGCATCGTGGCCTCTTACGCCCGCTACTCCTCCGTGCCGGATAAGCGGAATTATCTGGACATCCGGATGCGAAAGTTTATCTGCATCGCTATTGACAGTGTCACCGGCTGTCTCAATGCCAACGGCCTGAAAAACCACATGAAGCACGCCCTTCAGCTGGGAATCGACGTCAAGGAGATCCTGGAGGTGCTGGAGATCACCTGTATGGTGGGCGTCACTACCCATCAGATGAGTGTGCCCCTCCTGGTGGAGGAACTGGGCCGCCGGGGGATCTGCGTCCCGGCCATGGAGCTGGATGAGAAGCAGAAGGCGCTGAAGCAGGCCTACATGGACAAGCACAATGGCTGGTGGTCCGAGGAGAAGGAAAACATCCTCAAGCTGGACCCGGAGTACTTCGAGACCTTTAACGACTTTGAGGCAGGTCCCTGGGAGCACGGTCCCCTGTCCCCCAAGGAGAAGGAGTTGATCTACCTGGCGGTCCACGCCGCCCCGGTCACCCTGCACAAAGATGAAGTGCGGCGCCACATCGCCAACGCCCTGGAGCTGGGCGCCACCATCCACGAGATCGTGGATGTGCTTCACATCGTCAGCACCCTGGGGATCCACGCCGTCACCATGGGCGTCCCCATTCTGAAGCAGGCCATGGAAGAAGTGGCTGCGGAACAGCAGCAGAACGTCTGAGATCATATAGGAGGGAATCAAAATGGCAAACATCGAAAAAGTGGATTGGCACACCCGTCCCACCCCGGACTTTGATTCTATCATCGGTAAGGGCCTGGGCCCCCGGTATTTTGAGTACACCTGGCGGGACGTGATCCTGTACGCCCTGGGTGTGGGCTGCACCAAGGACGACCTGCCCTATGTGTGGGAGGGCCACCCCAACGGCCTGAAGGCCCTGCCTTCCTTTGTGCTGACCGCCTACCTCAACGCCATCACTATGCAGCCCCAGCGCCGGGTGCCCTACGCCCCCAACGAGATCCCCGGCGACCTGATTATCCAGGCCCTGGACGGCTACATCCCCAACCGGCTGCATATGGGCATTGACTTCATCATGCACAAGCCCATCGATCCCCTGTGTGGAAAGATCCTGACGGAGGACTGCGTGGAGGAGATCTTTGACTGGGGCGAGAAGGGCGTGGTCAACCAGTGCAAGATGGAGATGTACGACATCGCCGGCAACCCCGTGTGTACCCTGCGCAGCCAGCATCTGATCGCCGCCTTCGGCAACAATGGCCGTCCCAAGTATGTCTCCAACAAGATGGACTATCCCGACCGGGCGCCCGACTTCGAGTGTGACGACCACATCGCCGACAACCTGGCCGCGCTGTACCGTCTGACCGGCGATACCTACACCACCCACATCGATCCCGAGGTGGGCAAGGGCTACGGCTACAAGGGCGCCTTTATGCCCGGCCTGTGCTCCGCCGGCTTTGCCGCCCGCCTGGCCATCCAGGCGGTCATTCCCTATCAGCCCGAGCGGGTGACCCATGTTGCCACCCAGCTGAGAAGCGTCACCTTCCCCGACACGCCTGTACACTTCCAGGCCTGGAAGGTGGGCGAGGGCAAGCTGATCTACCGTATGCTCAACAAGGAGACCGGAAAGGCCATCGTGGACAACTGTCTGCTGGAGTATCAGTAATACCAGGTACACCGGAGGAAATGGGTAAAATGAAGTATACAAAACTGTTGTCTCCCGCAAAAATAGGGCGTCTGGAGCTGAAGAACCGGACCATTATGGCCCCCATGTCCGCGGCGTTGGGCAACCCCGACGGTACGGTGTCCGATCCCCTCATCGCCTACCTCACCGCCCGGGCGGACGGCGGCATTGCCATGATTATTACGGAATACTGCTTTGTTACCGAGGAGGGCCGGTCCTCTGACCACCAGATCTCCGTCACCGACGACGGAAAGATTCCCGGCCTGAGGAAGCTGGTGGACGCGGTCCACGCTCACGGAGCCAAGATTTGCCTGCAGCTTCAGCACGGCGGCCGCCGCTCCATGGTAAAGGTGATGGCGCCCTCCGCCATTATGAAGCAGACCGACCGGGTAAAGCCCTATGAGATGACCACCCAGGATGTCTATGACCTGATCGATGCCTTCATCGCCGGCGCTGTCCGTGCCCAGAAGGCCGGATTCGACATGGTGGAGGTCCACTGTTCCCACGGGTATCTGCTCAACGATTTTGTCTCTCCCAGCGCCAATCGGCGGACCGATGAGTTCGGCGGAGGCCTGACCGGACGGGCCAAGGCTCCGGTTATGATTATTCAGGGCATTAAGGAGGCCTGCGGCGCCGATTATCCGGTGAGCGTCCGCCTCAACGGAGAGGATATGGTCTCCGACGGCAACCTGGGCCGGGACTCCGCCGCCCTGGCCATGCTGCTGGAGGAGGCCGGCGCCGACCTCATCGACGTCTCCGGAGGTATGAATGGCGTGGGCTACGGCATTGCGCCTGCTGCTGTGAGAACCGGCTATAACGCCGATCCCGCCGAGGAGATCCGCAAGGTGGTGAACATCCCTGTGGCGGTGGCTGGCCGGATCAATGAGCCTGAATATGCCGAAAGCCTGCTGCGCAAAGGAAATGTGGACTTTATCACCCTGGGTCGGGCCCTCTTTGCCGATCCGGACTTCGTCAACAAGGCAGCGGCCGGGTTGGAGGAGGAGATCTGCCCCTGCGTGGGCTGCCTGCAGCGCTGCTACGGCAGTTACGGTCATGGCGGTCAGTTCAGAGGGTGCATGGTCAATCCCTTCTCCATGCGGGAGACCGTGCTCAAGCTGGAGCCCGCCCAGTCGCCCAAGAAAATCGTGGTGGTGGGGGCAGGTATTGCCGGTATGGAGGCCGCCTGGACCGCCGCCGCCCGGGGACACCAGGTGGAGCTCTTTGAACAGGGCAGCTACCCCGGCGGCCAGTTCAAGATTGCCGCCATCCCGCCCCACAAGCAGATGCTGGCCCGCGCCTGTGTCTACTACAGCAAAATGTGCAAAAAGTACGGCGTGAATATGCACTATAACACCAGGGCTGACCGGGCTCTCATTCAGTCTCTGAACCCGGATGCGGTCATCGTCGCCACCGGCGGCGATCCGCTGGTTCCCGGCATCCCCGGCCTGAAGGAGTCCGGATACATCGCAAACCGGGAAATCCTGCTGGGCCGCATTGCCCCGGGCAGCAAGGCCCTCATCCTGGGCGGAGGCCTGCAGG
Source organism: uncultured Flavonifractor sp. (assembly GCA_944385625.1). GTDB lineage: Bacteria > Bacillota > Clostridia > Oscillospirales > Oscillospiraceae > Flavonifractor. The sequence goes on from CALWXZ010000002.1 coordinate 48,458, forward strand.
GCGCGGAGACTGCCGACTTTATGGCTGAACATGGCTATGAGGTCACCATCATTGAAATGCGGGAGGCCATCGCTATGGATGACCATCCTGCCACCCAGAAGCTGCTGCTGGAGCGGCTGACCGGCAACCATGTGCAGATGATTACCTCCGCCACCGTCAAGCAGGTCTTCCCGGACGGTGTGGACTATGAGAAGAATGGCCGGATGGAGTCCCTGAGAGGGTTTGACAGCATTATCCTGGCCTTCGGTACCCGTTCCAATAACGCGCTGGCGCAGGAACTGGAGGGCCTGGAGGACGCTCAGGTTGTGGTGGTGGGCGACGCGGTCAAGGCCGGCAACGCTGTGGAAGCCATCTATCAGGGCGCGGTGCTGGGCGCCGGTATCTGATTCGGTTTTATCCAAGAAGAAGGCAGACCCCGATTGGAGTCCGCCTTCTTCTTTCTGCCGCGGAGCCGGATAGACAAAAGCGGTGTGGGGCACTTGCCCCACACCGCTCTCTTTTCAGCTGAGCGCTGCTTTGTTCAGACGTCTGCTCCGGCTCAGGTGGAGGATCAGAAACGCACTGAAGGTCAGGATGCCGATGAGATCGGCTACGGCGGCCCAGTAGAAGAAGGAGATACCTGCGATTGCTACCAGCAGCCGCTCCAGCTTGTTCAGGCTGATCTTGCAGTGTCCGATGATCAGAATGGTGATGGCGATGACGCCCAGCAGGGCCATCACGCAGTCCCAGCTGGAGGACAGGATGCTGCCGCTGTCAAAGAGGATGCCCCGATATGCCATCAGGAAGGGGATAACAAACATGGGGAAGCCGAATTTGACCGCCCGCACGCCGATATCCATAGGCTTTGCACCGGAAATACCGGCGGCCGCATAGGCCGCCATACAGACCGGGGGCGTGATGTTGGCGCTTTGGGCAAACCAGAAAATAATCATATAGGCGGTCAGGATGGGCAGACCCATATTGACCAGACCGCTTCCGGTCACAGCGATCATAATGATGAAGGCCGGGGTGGTGGGAAGGCCCATACCCAGAACAAAGCCCAGAACCATTACCAGAAGCAGGGCCAGGAAGAGCTGGCCGGCGGCCAGATTCATCAGCATACTGGAGAAGGTATAGCTCAGTCCCGTCAGGGTTACCGAGCCGATCACCAGTCCGGCGCAGGCGCAGCAGATGGAGGTGGAGGCGATGCTGGGCGCGGCTGCCTTGATTCCATCCAGAATGAAGGTGACACGGCCGAGTCCTTTTCCACGGATGATGCCAAGCAGCACCAGGGCGCCCACGGCAAATACGCCCGCATACACCACCGTCAGGCCGCTGAAGACGATAAGAATTACCAGCAGCAGGAGGGGAAGGGCGGCTGCGCCCTCTCGCCGAAGCACATCTCTGGCCCGGGGAATGTCCTCCGGCGGAAGACCCGTCATACCCTGCTTTTTGGCCTGAAGGTCGGCTTCCAGAAAGAGGGCACCGTAAAACAGAAGCGCGGGGATGATGGAGATCAGCACCACCTGGGAGTAGGGAGCCCCTGTCAGCTCGGCGATGAGGAAGGCCCCGGCGCCCATAACGGGCGGCATCATCTGCCCGCCGGTGGAGGCCACTGCGGTGATGGCTGAGGCAAAGGGGGCGCTGTAGCCCGCCTGGCGCATCATGGGAATGGTAAAAGAGCCGGTGGCCACGGTATTGGCGACCGCACTGCCGCTAATGGAACCGAAGAGCATACTACACAGCACAGAGATTTTGGCTGTGCCTCCCACAGACTTACCGCACAGGGCCTTGGAGATATTGATGAAGAACTGACCTACACCGGTGCTCTCCATCAGGCCGCCCATCAGCACAAAGAGAAACACGGTGGATACCATGGTAGTCAGGGCGGAGCCGTAGATGCCCTCGGTACCGGCATAGAACATACTGACCACCCGGGAAAGGCTGAACGGGGAAGTGCCGAATTTTCCGGGAATCAGGTGGCCGAAGAAGGTGTACAGGATAAAGACGGCGGCGATGACCGGCATGGCCCATCCGACCTTCCGACGGGTGGCTTCCAGGATCAGCACGATGAGCATGACGCCCATAACCATATCCAGCGGGCTTAAACCGGCGTATTTCAGCTTCATCTCATAGTTGAACAGGATCATGTACAGATTGGATGTTCCGGCCAAAACCATCAGCAGAACGTCCAGGGCCTGCTTCCATTTGGGCGCTGAGATTTTTGGGAAAAAACACATAGCCATGACCAGCATCAGGAAGATTCCGAGAATCTCCATCTGCCCGATGGTGCTGAAGATGTAATAATACACCATGATACCGGTCAGCACCGTGGCGATGATCAGGTAGATCACCCGGAAGAGTCCCTTTTCCTCCTCCTTGCTGCCAGCAAAATCGTCTAAAATCAGCTGACTGCCGGAATTTTTTGCTTCTGCTCCTTTCATTGTTGTCCCCCTTTCCAGATGTTATCCGCCGATTCCATGGTCCAGATAGTACTGCTCCGCGCCCGGGTGAAGGGGGACGCTTCCTGCACAATCCGGTCCAAAGCTCCACTGATTGAAGTTGGAGTTGGTGGTTTTCAGAGAATCCAGGTTTTCGTGGATAACCTGCGTCATCTGATAGACCTCATCCTCCGGCATATCGCTGCGCACCGCCAGCATACAGGGGACGGATACCGTGAGGATATCCTGATCGATCCCGCTGTAGGACCCGCCGGGGATCACAGCTTCCACTGCAAACTCACATTCCGCCATGATCTGCCCGACTTCCGCCTGACTTAGGGCCAGCAGCTTGATGTCCACGTTGGTCATGGCCTCCATCAGGCTGGAGTTTCCTGCGCCCATCAGGGAGATCACCGCGTCCACCTTGCCGTCCTGAAAGGAGGTAAAGCCTGGACCGATACCCACCATGTCTACACGGCTGAAATCGCTGTACGCCAGTCCAAGTGCCTCCAAAATGAAACGCGTTTCAAATTCCGCGCCGGAGCCCGCCGCACCCACCGCGATGGAGTGGCCCGCCAGATCCGCAACGGATTCGATGCCTGAGTCCGCTCTTACCGCAATGGTCATCATGGAGGGGGCCCCGGCGGCAATGGCCGAAATGCCGGTATACTGTTCCGTATAGGGCTCCGTCCCGCCAGCGGCGGCAAAGTAGGCGAAGGAGTCGATAAGCCCTGCATCCGCCTGCCCCGTGCAGATCAGGACATCATTTTCCATGGCTCCGGTGGTGGCCTGAACCGAGCAGGACGAGATGAAGTCCAGCTGTTCCCACAGTGCCGCGATGGGTGTGATCTGCAGGTAGTAGGCTCCGCTGGAGGAACCGCTGGCGATGGGAAGAATCCTGCCGCTCTCCCCGCTGCAGCCGGATAGCAGCAGGCCGGACAGCAGCAGGACGGCGGCGGTCAAATGGTTCATCCGTGGTTTTGTGTGCTTTGATGGGTGACGCATCTGTTTCCTCTCCTTTTTGACACATGGTGTGCGGCGGGTATTGCTTGGAAAGAATGCTCATGGATATCCTTCCTAGTCAAGTGTCAGATTGACTGCAAAAATTTGTCCAGGCAGTGAGTAGGCGAGTCCCTCATCCAGGACATTGGGGTATTTTGACAGATATAATGCCTGCACCACCTTTTTATGAATGGAAGAATTGAAGTAAAAAACAGGCAGAGAAATTGGATGGAATGGATAATCCAATTCTCTGCCTGATGATGAAGCGAGAGTTACAGCGTATCATCTGCTGCGGCCGGCATAACCGGCCGCAGCGTCTATAAACATTACTCCATGACTGTGACAGATACCTCAAATTCACCGTTCATCTCGGACAGAAGCTCCAGACCGGAGATCACCCGACCCATGGGAACCAAGCCGGAGGAGCTGCCGGCGTCTCCATAGAAAATGGCCAGATTGCCCCAGGGCTCATACAGCGTCACATCACCCACCTGGGGATCATAGCTGGCAGGAGCGTCCGCGGTGGACAGATCCTGGGGCAGGTAGCTGATTTTCTCCGCACCCGCATAGTCCTCAAAGGTAAGGGTGGCAGGCAGCATGGTGAGGAAGTCCCGGGTGGTGGCATTGTCCTCCAGAGCGATGATTGCCTCGCCGCCATCAAAGGTCAGGCGGAGCTGGGTCTGGGTATTTCCGAAATCGGTCACGGCTTCGGGAAGATCCAGTCCCTCTACCCAGGAGGCTACGGTTTCCTGGGACGCGCTGCCGCTAAAGCGCTGGCCAGACAGCCAGTTGGCATTGGGAGCCAGGGACTGGAGATTGGCAGCACTGGAACCGATACCGCTGGAGCCGGAGGTGCAGAAGGGCACGATGGTCACGCCGTCAAAGTCATAGCTCTCCAGGAAGGTGTGCATGATCTTGGGCGCCTGGCCCCACCAGATGGGGTAGCCCAGGAATATCACATCGTAGTCTTCCATATTTTCCACGCTGCCCGAAATAGCGGGCCGGGCATTGGGGTCGTTCTGTTCCTGGTTGGCCCGGCAGTCGCCATTGCTGTAGTTCAGGTCTTCGCTTGTGTAGGGGTCTTCCGGAACGATCTCATAGAGATCCGCATCCAGAATCGTCTGAATGTGCTGGGCGATGTTCTCCGTGTTGCCGGTGGCAGAAAAATAGGCAACCAGCATTTCACCGCCTTCCGGCTCAGGCTCGGGCGTGACAGTCCCCTGCGCGTCCTGGTGATAGCGGGTCAGAATGGTGGCCAATTGCGCCCGGGAGGCCTGACCCTGGGGCTGGAAGCGGTTTGCGCCCACACCGCCCATATAACCGTTGATTCTGGCCCAATCCACCGCCGCACTGGCCCAGGAGGCAATGCTGCTCTCATCGGCAAAATCTGAACCGGCATTGGCGGAGGGGCTGCCGGAATACCGCCACAGCATGGTGGCCATCATGGCCCGGGTTGTGGTGGTGTCCGGGGAGAAGGTGGTTGTGCTTGTGCCGGCCATCAGGCCGTTGTCCCGGCAGTAGACCACAAATTCGGCGTACCAGGCGTCCGCCGCCACATCGGAAAAGCCGGTATCCTCCACCGCAGCGTACGCTGGGATGGAGAGGCTCAATGCCAGCGCCAGGGACAGAAACAAAGTCCATACTCGCTTTAGATTTCTCATGGTTTTCCTCCTCGTTTGTGAAATAATTTACTTGCGTAGTGAGCGAAAAAGACAAGCAGCCCTATCATGGCCAGATATTCCGCCAAAAACGGAAGGGGCGGCTGCTCATAATCAAAAAATACAAACCTGGTGCGCAGAAAAAGATAGTCCACCAATCGGTGTTTTACAAACGCAGTGACGCCCCAAGCTGCTATGGCTACAGCCAACAGTCTCAGCGCCGTGGTACGCAGAGGGGATGAAACCTGTATGCCTGCCGCTTTGCGGATCATGCCCAGAATCATTTCCCAATGAAGCCCCAAATGAAGAGACATCAGGATAAAACTCCAGTAGACGCAGACCATGTGGGCAAGCCTTGCCAGAGACATTCCACCTTGGATGGGCAGGAAGGCGAATACATACTGACTCATGACGATACCGCTGACCATACAGCCCAGAATGGCCAGCAATACCAGCGCCGCCAGGACAACCTGCACCACCCGATAGGGGGTGTAACGCCCCCGGCCGAGCTTCCGAATCCAGGGAAGGTTCAGGATATGGTGGAGGATGAACAGCACCAGGGTTCCCGCACCGATCCACTCATGGTACTGCTGCCCGGTGAGCATGAAGGACATGAGTCCCAGCAGGCACACCGTCATCAGCAGATCCACAGCCATACGCAGGATCAGTTTCTTGTTTCCCATAGGCTTATACCATGGGCGCTTCCCAGGAACCGCGGGTGTCAACGCCCGCATCCGCAGCCAACTGCTCCAGATGACCGACCTCCTCGGCGGTCAAGTCAATACCGGCGGCAGCGGCGGCCTCGGTCACATGGCGGGGCTTGGTCACACCGATGAGGGGAATGGCCCCCTTGGCGACGGCCCAGGCGATGGCGATCTGGGGGACAGAGGCACTGTATTTCTGGCCCATCTGTGCCATAGCTGCCGTCAATTTCTCCAGCTGAGGCAGAAGGGGGTTGTAGGTCTCCGCCCGCTGGCTTCCCTGGGGCAGAGGGTGGGCGGTATCATACTTGCCGGAGAGGGCCCCCTGCTCCAGCACCATGTAGGCAAAGAAGTCCATGCCCTGCTCCCGGCAGTAGTCCAGAATCCCGGCCCGCTCTGAGGAGCGGTACAGGAGGCTATAGTGGTTCTGCACGGCGGAGAGCTTCACGCCGCCCTGGGCCAGGATCTCCTGGGCCCGCTTGATCTGCTCCAGATTGTGGTTGGACACGCCCACCCGGCGGACCTTCCCGCTTTTCACCAGAGGGATGAGGAAGGGCGTCCAGCGTTCCACATCGGCGGGATTGTGGATCCAGTAGATATCGATATAGTCCGTGCCCAGCCGCTCCAGGCTGCTCCGGCACATTTCATCTACCGGATCGGCGCTCTGTCCGGCGATTTGAGGGGTAAACTTGGTGGAGAGAATGATCTGCTCTCGGAGGCAGGTTTTTGCAAAGGTGCCCAAGATATCCTCAGAGGCGCCCATGCCGTACACCACGGCGGTATCCCACAGGTTGAGGCCCTGCTCCATGGCAGCGTCAAAGACCGGTTTCAAATCCTCCCCGCTGAGGTGATTGCCAAAGACCTGGTCGCCCCCCACGGCGCCGGTTCCCCAGGACCAGGTACCCAAAGCCACAGCGGGCATCTGCTTGTTGTGTTCCATCGTCTGTTTCTCCTTTTCAATCACTGTTTGTTCAGGTTCATACACTTGCCCAGCACCTCGCCGGTCTTGAGGTACTCGTAGGTGGGCATCTCAAAGAGCACCGGCTTGAGAGCATGATAGTTGAGTTTGCCGTCCTCGTTCAGCGCCGACTCATCGGCGTAGGTAGCGGCAATTTTACAGATGAAGGACTCAAAGCCACGGGTCATATACACATCCTCCACGGCGCAGGCCATGGACACAGGAGCATCCGCGATGATGGGAGCTCCGCCTTCCCCGATGGAGTAGTCAAACACCCCGCTTTTATCGGTCTTGCTGCCGCTGACAGAACCAACATAATCCGCCTTGGGCAGCAGAGCCTCGTCCACGATATTGATGGAAAGGGTGTTCATCTTCCGGATTCCGGTATTGCTGTAATGGTTGGAGGCCATGCTGACCATGACCAGGTCGTGGCCAATGATGCCCAGGTGGCCCACCAGGGTCCAGTTGGGTTTGCCGTCCACCATGGTGCCCACCACCACAAGAGGCGTGGGATAGAGGGCCAGAACATTTCCGATATTCTTTTTCATGCTTGGTTTCCTCCTTAAAATTCCAGATTCAGTCCAGCCAGCCAGTCCTGCACAGCGGCTTGGGATTCATCCACCTCCGGGCGGTAGACGCCGATGGGCTCCAGAATCGCGGTATCCTCAGGCAGCGCGGCGGTCAGATCCCGGATTGTGCTGGACAGGCCTCCTGTCCCGTGGGTCACAAAGGGCACCACGGTTTTTCCAGACCAGTCATACTCCTCTACAAAGGTCAGTACCGGCATGGGCAGGGTGTACCACCAGTTGGGGAACCCCAGAAAAACAATGTCGTAGTCGGCCATGTTCTCCACATGGGTGGCCAGGGCGGGCCGGGCGTTGTCCACCTTTTCCTCGGCCGCCCGATCCAGACATTCGTCATAGTCGCTGGAGTAGGGCTCCTCCACTACGATGGAGTGGAGGTCACCGCCCACTGCCTCCTGAATCCAGGCGGCCAGCCTGGCGGCGTTGCCTGGGGCCAGAAGGCTGGCGGAGGTGGTGGCGTCCACATCCACACTGGATGGGTCCTCCACCACGGTGTTATCCGCCCAGGTGAAGTAGGCGATGAGGATATGTTCTCCTTCCGTTTCCTCCTGGCCGGCAGGTTCCTGACTGCTGACCGGCTCGGATGGGTCAGGGAGGTTGGTGCCGGAGGGAGCCTGGGGAGTATGGATGTTCTCCTCTGAATCTACCGGCGGTGCGCTGCCGGTATCTCCGCCGCCGCAGGCGGCCAGTGGGAGGAGAAGAAGGGCTGAGAGGACAAGGGACGGCCATCGCTTCATAAGCTCACTGCTCCTTTCTGAACTCAGAGATCAAGACCCAGGCTGTCCACCCACTGGGCCACTTCATCCTGGCCGGCCCCACTGTCAAACCGCTGGCCGTCCAGCCACTGGGCGTTTTCTGTCAGCTCATGCAGAGCGTCGGCACTGGAGCCGATGCTGCTGGAGCCGGAGGTGCAGAAGGGAACGATGGTGGCGTCGCCGAAGTCACAGCGCTCCAGGAAGGTGTAAATTACTTTGGGCGCCTGGCCCCACCAGATGGGGTAGCCCAGGAACACCACATCGTAGTTCTCAGGCTGTTCCAGGGTGCCGGTGATGGCGGGCCGGGCGGCAGGGTCATTCTGCTCCTGATTGGCCCGGCAGCTGTCATTGCTGTAATTGAGATCCTCATCGGTGTACGGCACTTCCGGAACGATCTCATAGAGATCGGCATCCAGGACGCTCTGGAGGTGCTGGGCAATGCCCTCGGTGTTGCCGGTGGCGGAGAAGTAAGCCACCAGTACGCCGCCTTCCACCGTTTGCTCGCCGGATTCGCCTGCCTCCGGCGTGGAGGAAGCGGGAGGGGTAGACTGGTCGGGGTTGCTCTGGGTCCCCGGTCCTCCGCAGGCCGTCAGGGCACAGGCAAGAGCCAAAGCGGTCATCAGTGCGAACAGTCGTTTCATTTCATGGTACCTCCTCTTTATCTCTGTGTTTTTTTGATTTCATGGCGCAGGTAATCCAGCCGCTGGAGCTGGCGCTCCTTGAAGTGGATCTCCTCCAGGGCGGAAGATCGCTTTTCCTCCAACATTTTGAGACGCTGCCGCTCCGTGTGGGGCTGCTCCAGGAGCAGGCGCATATAGGTCTCCACCTCCGGGGTGGTAAATCCCAGATCGTGGAGCGTCATAATGGTGCTCAGTCTCTCCAGATCCGTGTCGTCGTACTGCCAGACTCCCATTACCTCTTTCACCGCTCCGCACAGTCCCCAGCTCTCATATTCGCTCAGGATGTGCATGGGGATCTGGTATCGCTCGCTTGCCTCCTGCTTGGTCATATTACAACCTCCAAAATAGAAATGCAGATGTCCCTCTCTGGACATCTGCATTGTAAATCAAACTTTTTACTATGTCTAATGCTTATTTTCTTTATTCAAAAATGCCTATTGAACATTTTTGATATGCTGATGGAAGGCCACCATTGCCGGCGTCAGTACCTGATCCTTCTTCCAGACCAAGACGGTTCCTGTATTCATGGTCGGAAAAAGGGGCAAAAATCGGAGATTGTCAAAGGCAAAATTCAAGTCAAAGCTCAGAGCAGTTCCCACGCCGTAGCGTACCATGTTGGCCGCGTTGAGGATCAGGTTAAAGGTGGCGGCAATTTGCAGCCGCTCCCATCGGTTACCAAACCAGTTGGCTAACTCCCGCTGCACACTCTCACGGCCGCTAATAATCAACGGAACTCGTTCCAAATCGTCGGGTGTAACCGAGTCCAGCTTGGCAAGGGGAGAGTCCAGGCGCACAAGGACTCCCCAACGATCACGCTCTTTCATTCGACAGAATGCATATCGCCCTACATCCACTGGTTCTGTCAGGAGACCCATATCTAAAAGGCCCGTGTCCAGCCGCTCCTTCACATCATCGGCGTTGGCGCTGAAAATTCGGAAGGTGACCTTCGGGTAGCGTTCCCGGAAAGAAACAATGGCGCGAGAGAGGAAAGACATACTCCGGGTCTCTCCTGCGCCAATGGCGATTTCACCCATCAACTCCGTTTCGCGCATGGTAAACTCCCGGGTTGTCTTTTCTGCAAGATCCACCAGCTCCTGGGCCCGGCGGCGCAGCAGCATTCCATCCTCCGTCAGTACAATGTGATAGCGGCTGCGGCGAAAGAGCTGTACCCCCAGTTCCTCCTCCAGCTGCATCAGCTGCCGGGAGAGGGTGGGCTGGGTCAGGTGGAGCAGGGCCGCCGCCTTGGTGATGTTTTCCTCCCGGGCCACCGCCAGAAAATATTTCAAAACCCGAAGTTCCATGGTCCCGCCTCCTTTTTTTCATCGTATCATATCCATCCTCATCCGGCAACATAAAAATGCCTTGAAAGTATATTTCTAAATAGGAAATGAGCATTTTACATTTTTAGATTATGGACTTACAATGAGGGCAAAGGAGGAATCCAGAATGCGTATTTTGATGATCGAGAGCAGCCCCCACAAGCACGGCTCCTCCAATCTGTTGGCGGAGCGGTTTATGGAGGGAGCGAAAGAGGCGGGCCACCAGGTGGCGGTCTTTGACGCAGCCCGGGCGAATCTCCATCCCTGTCTGGGTTGTGATGCCTGCGGCATGGCGGGACCCTGCGTACAAAAAGACGACATGGCGATCCTGCGGGAGAAACTCCTGGAGACGGATATGGCTGTGTTTGTCACGCCGCTTTACTACTTTGGTATGTCTGCTCAACTGAAAATGGTCATCGACCGATTTTACAGTTTCACCGGAAAACTATCCTCCCGCAAATTAAAGACGGCTCTCATTGCCGCCGCTTGGGACAGCAACGACTGGACCATGCAGGATTTGTCCGCTCACTATCAGACCCTGTGCCGGTATATGAACTTCCGGGATCAGGGTATGATCCTTGGGACCGGCTGCGGCTCCGTGTCCATGACGAAACAAAGCCCATTTTTGGACCAGGCCTATAAACTGGGAAAATCCCTGAAAGAATAAGGAGGTTATTCTATGAAAACATTGGTTGCTTATTTCTCCGCCAGCGGTACTACGGCCAAGGCGGCAAAGGCCCTGGCAAATGCCGCAGGCTCTGATCTTTATGAAATTAAACCCGCAATTCCCTATACAAGTGCAGACCTAAACTGGATGGATAAGCACTCCCGCAGCAGCGTGGAGATGAACGACAAGCATTCCCGCCCGGCACTGGCGGATACAGCCGCCCCTGTAGCCGAACATGATGTAATTTTTCTGGGCTTCCCCATCTGGTGGTACACAGCTCCCACCATTGTTAATACCTTTCTGGAGAACTACGACTTTACCGGCAAGACCATCGTCCTCTTTGCTACCTCTGGCGGCAGCGGACTTGGACGGTCGGCGGCAGGTCTGCGTCCCAGCGCACCCGGCGCTAAAATTGTGGACGGACGAGTGCTCAATGGCCGGCTTTCGGAAGAAGCGTTGATGTCTTGGATCAAAAATTTGAAACTGTGAGGTTTTGATATGGACTATACGAAATTAGGTAATTCCGATCTAAATGTCTCCCGAATCTGTATGGGCTGTATGGGTTTTGGAGACGCTCAAAACGGCCAGCACTCCTGGACTATTGACGAGGCTCATTCCAGGGAGATCATTAAGCGCGGCCTGGAGCTGGGTGTCAATTTCTTCGACACCGCCATCGGTTACCAGAGCGGAACCAGTGAGCAGTATGTGGGCCGGGCCCTTCGGGATTTTGCCAAACGGGACGAAGTGGTGGTGGCCACCAAGTTTCTTCCTCGTACCAATGAGGAAATCGCAGAGGGCATCAGTGGCCAGGAGCATATCCGACGGATGCTGGACAAGAGCCTTCAGAACCTGGGAATGGACCATGTAGACCTCTACATCTACCATATGTGGGATCATCAGACCCCTCTCTATGAAATCATGGAGGGGCTGAACAACGCCGTGAAAGCCGGTAAGACTCGCTACATCGGCATTTCCAACTGCTTTGCCTGGCAGCTTGCCAAGGCCAACGCCCTGGCGGAGAAAGAGAACTTTGCTAAATTTGTCTCCGTCCAGGGCCACTACAACCTGATTTTCCGGGAGGAGGAGCGGGAGATGGCTCCCTACTGCCGGGAGGAGAATATTGCCATGACGCCTTACAGTGCGCTGGCCGGCGGGCGGCTGTCCAAGCATCCCGGGGAGACCTCCAAGCGACTCCGGGAGGACAGTTACGCACAGTTGAAATATGGGGCAGCCCACGATCAGGACGCTCCCATTCTGGCGCGGGTGGCGGAGCTGGCTGACCGCCGGGGTGTTTCCATGACAGAAATCTCTCTGGCGTGGCTGCTGACCAAGGTTACTGCTCCGGTGGTTGGGGCTACCAAACTGCACCATATCGAGGGGGCAGCCAAGGCGGTGGAGCTCACTCTGACAGCGGAAGAGTGTGCCTATCTGGAGGAACTCTATACCCCCCATCCTCTGGTGGGCGTCATGGCTCAGAATACGGCTGCGGAAGCGAAAAAGGATCATGTTTGGTCCGTGGGTGACCAGAGGATCTAAGACCGAAACTTCTTACAGGCTAAGTATTTTTGCGTTTTGAAAGGCTTTCCCTTATGTAAGCGTGTTCTACAAACACTTTTGACCACGGCAGGCTTATCGCTGGCCGTGGTCTTTTCTGTTTTGACATTCCACCCCATATTAAATTTTGCTATAGGCAGCTATAACTAGATGAAAAGAGTTGCAGCAATTGTGCTAATTACAGACTATTCTGCATGATGTGTAATGGACATTTTAAAAAATTAAGTGTGGCACATTTGATTGCATCAGGTATGTCGGATTTCGTCATTGACGTAATGTTTGAAGAGTACCGCCTTGCTGAACAGGCCCTGAGGAAACAGGCAGACCGAAGCTATACCGACTATTATTTTATGGGTATGACTCCAGATGAAATATCCTGTGCGGATGAGGTCAGCAAGGCGTCAGTATGAGCAGGTACTTCACTGTGCCAATACAATTTTTCGCTTGCCGCCATGGCTGCTGGCTGTGCCAAGTCAGGAAAGAAGTGCTCCATTAACGCATAGGCTTTATCAAACTAGAAAGGAGGGAATACTCATGAAAAAGCGTGGTCAGGTACTGGTTGTTAGTTGCTTCTTTAAAGAGGAGGGAAAACAGCTCCCGGAGCTGATGTTAGGATGCCTGCGGCTTTTTGCAGAGAGAAATCTCCGCAATAAGGCAAGAATTTGACGATATGACCGCAAATTATTATAATGCTTATGATGAATGGCCGCTTATCTCAGGAGGTACCATATGTACTTAGAGATAAGCAATCCCATGGATTACCATGCGGCTTTATACATCAGACTATCAAAGGAGGATGAGAGTGAGGGACCATCCCAGAGCGTCCAGAACCAGGAATCCCTGTTACGGGAGTTTGTGCAGCAGCACCGACTGAGCGTCTATGACACCTATGTGGACGACGGGTGGAGCGGCACGAATTTTGACCGCCCCAGCTTTCAGAGGATGATTGCCGACATCGAGGCGAAGAAGGTCAATATGGTCATCACCAAGGACCTCTCCCGTCTGGGCCGTGATTACATCATGACCGGCCACTATATGGAACGGTACTTCCCGGAGCACCGGGTGCGGTACATCTCTCTGCTGGATGGCATTGACACCGGTGTGGACTCCACCGCCAATGACATTACCCCCTTCCGGGCCATCATGAATGATATGTACGCCAAGGACATCTCCAAGAAAATCAGGAGCGTCAAGCGGGATAAGCAGCGGAAGGGGCAGTTCATCGGTGGTAAGCCGGTGTACGGCTACAAGATGCACCCCACGGAGAAAAACAAAATCGTCATTGACGAGGAAGTAGCCCCCATCGTGCGGCGAATCTTCGCCCTGGCCCTCTCCGGCATGAGCTGCCGGAACATTGCAACCATCCTCAACCAGGAGGGGGTGCCCACCCCGGCTACCTATGCGAACCTCCCGGTGGCAAGACCCGGCCCCTATACCGGCCTGTGGAGCAGTGAGCGGATCTCCGATATGCTGCAAAATGAGACCTACATCGGCAACATGGTCCAGGGACGCAGCGTGAAGATCAGCTATAAGTCAAAAAAGTGCCTGAGGCAGACCCCGGCCAACTGGGTGGTAGTGGAGGGTACTCACGAGCCACTGGTGGACGGGGAGACCTTCCGGAAAGTGCGCCTACTGGTCAACAGCCGTAAGCACACCCGGAGCCGAACCTACGACTTCCTGCTGAAAGGGCTGATCTTCTGCCATGAGTGCGGCTATCCGCTGGCGGTGCTCAACCGGAAAAATGCCAGGGGAGAGGATGTGCTGTACTTCGTCTGCCGCACCTACCAGCGCTTCACCAAAGCGGGCGTCTGCACCTGCCACTCCATCAAGGAAAA
>CALWXZ010000003.1 GCA_944385625.1 uncultured Flavonifractor sp.
CTGATAATCCTGCTTCAGCATGGCGTTTCCCCCTCCTGTAAGTCCTCCCGCAGCATGGCCCGGGCCCGGCTCAGGCGTGTGCGGATGGTCCCCTCCCGCTTGCCCAGCAGCCGGGCGATCTCCCCGGTACTCAGTTCCTCATAGTAATAGAGATGAACCACCACCCGGTAGTTCTCCGGCAGCGTCAGAATGGCCGCCTCCATGCCCTGATCCTCCGGCGGCTCCGGCGCCGGCATCTGCCCCGCCTCCTCCAGGGGCACCGACCGACGGCGCCAGGGGGAGCGGTGCAGATCCCCCGCGCAGTTGGCGGCTACCCGCAGCAGCCAGGCCTTGCAATGCTCCCCATCCCGAAAAACCGGGGCCGCCCGCACCAATCGCAGGAAGGTCTCCTGGGTGATGTCCTCCGCGTCCTCCTTGCTGCCCGTCCTGGCGTAGGCCAGCCGGTACACCGCTGTGCTGTACCGCTCCACCAGCCGGGCCGCTTCCTCCCGATCCATAGCCCGCTCTCCTTTCTCCCTTTCTGTATGATACACGTTTTTCCCCGTCAAAATGTTACAGTCTCCGCATTTATATCGATAAACAATAAAAATACATTGACAAACAATGTTCACCGTGGTACAGTGATGCCAAAGGAGGGGGATCGCTATGGAGCGGACCGGCGTACAAAAACTGGCCTACATATTGAAAACACTGGTGAGCATCACCTTTGTGTGTAACCTGCTGGTTCTGCCGCTGGTTCCCATTGTGTCCGCTGCATCCAGCTGTGGTTTTCCCTTGGCGGCGCTGCTCCATAGTATGGGAACTGGGGGCGCCTCCTCAGATCTTACATACGCCCCCGGCACCATGCTCTATCTGGTACTGGTATCCGGCTGGGGCGAGCTTGCCCCCTACACCCTGGTGCTTACCCTCTTCCTGCTCTTCTGCGGCGTATGCACAGCGGCCATCCTGTGGCAGGGCCGCCGGGTTCTGAGCACCATTCTCAAGGGTACCCCCTTCCGCATGGAAAACGCGGTCTGCCTTCAGCGGGCGGCACTATTCTGCTTCCTGATCTCCGGGGCCGCTCTGGTGCGTGTAATCTGGAGGATTTGCTATGTTCAGTCCGCCGCACCTCTGCTCAGCTATAATATGCTCTTTGTACCGCTCTTCTTTCTGGCCGGGCTGCTCTGTCTGGTCATATCCGCCCTCTTCCGCCAGGCGGCGGAGATGAAGGCGGAAAACGACCTGACCATCTGAGGAGGTGTTCCCATGCCCATCGTTGTAAACCTGGATGTGATGATGGCCAAGCGGAAGATGAGCCTCAACGATCTGTCCGCCAAGGTGGATGTCACCCTTGCCAACCTGTCCATTCTGAAAAACAACCACGCCCGGGCGGTGCGCTTCACCACCCTGGAGGCCATCTGCAGGGCCCTGGACTGCCAGCCTGGGGACATTCTGGAATATGTGCCGGAGGAGGAATAACCATGCGTCTGCGCTTTATATCCGTCTTCCCGTGTCTTCTTCTGCTGTCCGCCTGCGGCGGGAGCGATTCGCCGGACTATGCCGCCCACCGGCTGGCCCTGGAGCTGCCCCCGTGCCAGAGCTTCACCACCGCCGACAGCCACGGTGGCTTTCACGGGGACGGCCTGCTCCACATGGAGCTGACCTTTTCACCGGAAGACGGCCAAACGGTGGCGGAAGCAATATCCAGCCACTCCAGCGGCCGCTGGAATGCCTTTCCTATGGATCAGGAGATGGAGGACTTTCTCTGGGCCGGCGGGGCCGGTCTGGCGGGCTGGCCGGTGCCGGAGGAGGGCTGGTGGTACCTGATGGACCGGCAGACCGATGGTGAGGGCAGTATGTTTCACCGCTACTCCCAAAACTACACCTTCGCCTGCTATGATACAGAGAGCAACACACTCTATTACCTGGAATTGGACACATGAAAAAGCCTGGGACCCGCTGATAGCAACGGGTCCCAGGCTTTTACTCACGCTGGCTGGCACAGGGCGGCCAGCCCCATGTGGTCGGCCACCTCCTGGATCTCCTCCAGTGTCAGCCCGGCGCCGTGCATACTCCAGCTCATATGGCCGGAAGAGAGGTCCGCCCAGAACTGCCGCTGGCCGCTCTCGGTGGTCACCATGGAGATGGCCACCGTTACGCCGTCCCGGGTGGTATAATTCACCCCTTCCCCCAGAAAGTACTCGTCCTCCATCTCATAGTGGCCAAACCAGCTGCATTCCACCGTGAAGGAGGCCCCGTCCGCCCGCTCATAGCCGCCGATGAAGGATCGATAGACCAGGGCGTCCTCCTCCAGATCGGTCTCCGTCTGATAGAGACAGGTACCGGGGATGGCCTCATAGTGCTCCTCCAACCAGCTCACATCCCAGCCGGGCGTGGTCCACAGCCCATTGAGATCGGAGAGCTTGTCCGCCCGGTAGAGTTCGGCCCGTAAGGGGTCCTGCCTGTTCCTAAGGGAAAAGGCCCGCATATCGGTCCAGCCATCGTCCTCTGCTCCCTGCCGTTCCTCTACCAGGTCGCCGCCGGCGTAGTCGTTCCAGATCCGCAGATTCTCCTGGGCCAGACTGTTGGGGTCATAGTCCCCACCCAGATAAGTCGTATAACCGTTCACACCGGCGGCGTTGGCGGCCTCCAGCAGATCCTTCTCGTTGTCAAAAAAGTGGACCCTGCTCTGGGAGAGGGCGATCCCCGCCGCTCCCGCCACGGTGACCAGAGCACAAACAACCGCCGCCACCAGCGCCGTGCGGCCCACCCGCCGGACGGATTTCCCGCTTCTTTTTCCATTCCGCCCTTCCTGCTCCACTTGCCGTATCACCTCCCGCAGCTGTGTCTGTGTGGGGCCCATTCGCTCCAGCTCCCCACGGTATTCCTGTTCAAAATTGGGTTCAAACACGTTCCCGTCCTCCTTCCAACTCCATCCGCAGCATTCCTCTTGCCCGGAACAGCCGCGTTTTGATGACGCTCTCACTTTTGCCCAAAATCTCCCCGATCTCCGCCACGGTCAGTCCCTCGTAGTAGTAGAGATGGACCGGCAGACGGTACTTGGGGGGCAGGGCCAGCACCGCCTCCAGTACCCCGCCCTCCTCCGGCTGAGCCGGAGCGGGCGTCCCCTCACTGAGAGGCTGGGCATGGTGCCAGGGGGAGCGGAACACATCGCTCACGCAGTTGGCCGCTACCCGCAGCAGCCAGGCCTTGCAGTGGGTTTCACTGGCAAAGTCCGGCCCCGTCCGCACCAGCCGCAGAAAAGTCTCCTGCATCACGTCCTGGGCGTCGGCATGGCTGCCCGTCCGGGCATAGGCCAGCCGGTAGATGGAGCTGCCGTAGGTGTGTACGATGCGCTCCAGTTCCTCGTTGTCCACGGCGTTTCCTCCTTTCCTTCGTTCTGCCCTATATACGGTCCATCCCGGCCTCAGGTTACAAAAGGGCGCAAAAAATTGGGACCTGCCGCCGGCAGGTCCCGCTGTTCAGTCGTAGGTATGGGTGCAGATCTCCCGGATCTTGGCCTGGAGGGTCTTTAAGTCCACAAAGCTCTCCGGCCGCTTGGAGGGGTCCCGCAGCAGGGCGGAGGGATGGAACATGGCCATCATCCACACCCCGGCCTTCTCCATCCACTGGCCATGCTCCCGGGTGATCTTGAAGTCGTCCTTCATCAGCCGGATGGCGGCGATGCGGCCCAGGCAGACGATGATCTTGGGCCGGATCAGGGCCACCTGATTGCGCAGATAGCCGATGCAGGCCTCCTGCTCAATGTTCAGCGGGTCCCGGTTTCCCGGCGGACGGCACTTGACCATATTGCCGATGAACACCTTTTCCCGGCGCAGGTCGATCATCTCCAGCATATCGTCCAGCAGCCGGCCCGCCCGGCCCACAAAGGGCCGGCCGGTCAGGTCCTCCTGCTCGCCGGGGCCCTCGCCGATGAACATGACCTCCGCGTCCCGGGCCCCCTCTCCAAAGACCACATTGTGCCGGGTATCGGCCAGGCCGCATTTGCGGCAGTCCATACATTCGGCGTGGAGTTCTTCCCAGCTTTTCAAGGTCCTCTCCCCTTTTTCCCGTGGTTTTTCCCATTGTAACACAGAGCTCTCCCCCTTGCCTAGGGCAGATTTTGTCAAAATTCACAGTTGCTTTTCCCGGCAAAAGCGCATATACTACGCCCATACAGGCTGCGATAAAGACCGCCGCCCGTGAAAGCCGACAGAGAATCCGGGCCACCGACTGAGAGCCCGGTCCGGCAGGATGGGATGGCGCAACACTTTTGAGCCGGCGTTCCGAACCCCGTCTGGGTGGTGTAGGTCCGTCCGTATGGCCCGCGTTAAGGGTTCCAAGGGGCTCCGTCAAGGGCGGCGGGGCAACTACGGGTGGTACCGCGGAGTTTTTCCGTCCCGAAGTCAATTTGATGGCTTCGGGGCTTTTTTTATTTTTCAGAAAGAAAGGTTGTGAACGGTATGGTATTCCTGGCAAAACAAATCGACAAAGCGGTGGAGGGCCAGAATAACCAGCCCGTCACCCTGCACGGCGCGGTCCATGCCCTGCGGGACATGGGCGGCATTACCTTCGTTACCCTGCGCACCCGCACCGGCCTGGTCCAGTGCGTCTGCACCAAAAAAGATGCCCTGGACGGGGCAACCGAAGAGTGCGCGGTCACCGCCACCGGCGCCTGGCGGGAGGAACCCCGGGCCCCCGGCGGCAAGGAGCTGACCGACGCCACCCTCACCGTCCTGTCCCGCCCCGCCGCACCCCTGCCGGTGCCTCTGTCCAAGAAAAAGCTGGGCCTGAACCTGGACACCGAGCTGGGCCTGCGGCCGGTAGTGCTCCGCGCCCCCCGGGAGCGGGCGGTGTTCCGCATCCAGGCCGCCATCGGCCGGGCCTTCCGGGACTATCTCCAGGGGGAGGGCTTTACCGAAATCCACACCCCCAAGATCGTCCACGCCGGGGCCGAGGGCGGGTCCAACATCTTCCGGCTGGACTACTTCGGCAAGAAGGCCTTCCTGGCCCAGTCCCCCCAGTTCTACAAGCAGACCATGGTGGGGGTCTTTGAGCGGGTGTACGAGGTGGCCCCCGTCTTCCGGGCGGAGAAGCACTCCACTCAGCGCCACCTGAACGAGTACACCTCCCTGGACTTTGAGATGGGCTATATCCAGTCCTTCACCGAGATCATGGAGACCGAGCAGGGCTTTCTCCAACACCTGATGGAGCTGCTGAAGGCGGAATACGCCGCCGAACTGGCCCTGCTGGGGGTGGAGCTGCCCGACGCCTCCAAAATCCCCGCCGTCCGCTTTGACGAAGTCAAGCGTCTAGCGGCTGAGAAGTACGGCTACCAGATCCGGGACCCCTTCGACCTGGAGCCGGAGGAGGAGCACGCCATCGGCAAGTATGCCAAGGAGGAGTGGGGCAGCGACTTCGTGTTCGTGACCCACTACCCCAGCAAGAAGCGGCCCTTCTACGCCATGGACGACCCCGATGACCCCCGCTTCACCCTGTCCTTTGACCTGCTGTTCCGGGGGCTGGAGGTGACCACCGGCGGCCAGCGCATCCACGACTACGCCCAGCAGGTGGCCAAGATGGAGGCCCGGGACATGGACCCGGCGGAGTTTGAAAGCTATCTCATGATCCACAAGCACGGTATGCCCCCCCACGGCGGGCTGGGCATCGGCCTGGAGCGGCTGACTATGCAGCTGTGCGGCCTGGACAATGTGCGCCGGGCCTGCCTTTTCCCCAGAGACCGCACCCGGCTGGAGCCTTAAGGAGGATTGAATATGAAAATCACCGAAGATATGGTTGACTATATCTCCCAGCTCTCCCGGCTCCAGCTGCCGGCTGAGGAGAAAACCGCCATGACGGCGGAGCTGGAGCGCATCGTGGCTTATATGGATGTGCTCAACAGTCTGGATACCACCGATGTGGAGCCCTTGAGCCACATTTTCCCCCTGAAAAACGTGCTGCGCTCCGACGAGGTGGTCCCGTCCTACGACCGGGAGACTCTGCTGGCAGGGTCTCCCGCCGGGGACGGCGAGACCTTCCTGGTTCCCAAAGCGGTAGAGTGAGGTGGCACAAATGCAATTGTATGAACTGACTGCCCTGGAGCTGGCGCAAAAGCTCCGCTCCGGCGAGGTAAAACAGCAGGAGGCGGTGGACGCCGCCCTCTCCCGCATCCACGCCGCCCAGCCGGACAACAACGCCTTCGTTACGGTGGACGGCCCCGCCTTCCCTGCGGCCGACCTGTCCGCCTCCCCCCTGGCCGGGGTGCCCATGGCCTACAAGGACAACATCTGCACCAAGGGGGTGGCCACCACCTGCGCCTCCAAGATCCTGGAGGGCTTCACTCCCTGCTATGACGCCACCGTGGTGGAGCGTCTCTCCGCCGCCGGGGCGGTGTCCATGGGCAAGCTGAATATGGATGAGTTCGCCATGGGCTCCACCTCGGAGACCTCCCATGCCGGCCCGGTGAAAAACCCCTGGGATCTGACTCGCGCCCCCGGCGGCTCCTCCGGCGGCGCGGCGGCAGCCGTGGCCGCCGGTGAGGTGTGGTACGCCATCGGCTCGGATACCGGCGGCTCCATCCGCCAGCCCGCCGCCTACTGCGGCGTCACCGGCATGAAGCCCACCTACGGCACCGTGTCCCGGTACGGCCTCATCGCCTACGCCTCCTCCCTGGACCAGATGGGCCCCATCGCCCGGTCCGCCGCCGACTGCGCGGCGGTGCTGGACCTGATCCAGGGCAGGGACCCCCGGGACGGCACCAGCCTGGACGCCCCCGCCGGGGGGCTGCTCCCCTCCCTCACCGGCGATCTGAAGGGCAAAAAGATCGGCCTGCCGGTGGACTGCTTCGGCGAGGGCCTGGACGGCGAGGTGCGCGCCGCCGTGCTGGCCGCCGCCGAGGTTCTGAAAGCACGCGGGGCGGAGGTGGAGGAATTTGCCCTACCGGTCATGCAATATGTGGTGCCCACCTATTATATCATCGCCGCCGCAGAGGCCTCCTCCAACCTGTCCCGCTTCGACGGCGTGAAATACGGCTGGCGGGCAGAAGGCTACGAGGATCTCACCGACCTCTACTGCAAGACCCGCACCCAGGGCTTCGGCGCCGAGGTGAAGCGGCGTATCCTGCTGGGCACCTTCGTGCTGTCCTCCGGCTACTACGACGCTTACTACAAAAAGGCCCTCCAGGTGAAGGCCCTCATCAAGAAGGCCTTCGACCACGCCTTTGAGCGGTACGATCTGCTCCTCACCCCGGTGGCCCCCACCACCGCCCCCAAGCTGGGGGAGAGCCTCAGCGACCCGCTGAAGATGTACCTCAGCGATATCTATACCGTTTCGGTCAACCTGGCTGGTCTGCCCGCCCTGTCCATGCCCTGCGGCTT
Organism: uncultured Flavonifractor sp.; assembly: GCA_944385625.1. Lineage (GTDB taxonomy): Bacteria > Bacillota > Clostridia > Oscillospirales > Oscillospiraceae > Flavonifractor. Next base: position 7,356 of record CALWXZ010000003.1, read on the forward strand.
CGACGGCAAGGGTATGCCCATCGGCGCCCAGCTGATCGGCCCCCCGCTGGGGGACGGCATGGTGCTCAACGGGGCCCACGCCTTCCAGCTGGAGACCGACTGGCACAAGAAAAGTCCCAAAGGAGGCGACGCCCAATGACCTGGGAAACCGTCATCGGTCTGGAGACCCATGTGGAGCTGGCCACCAAGACCAAGATTTTCTGCTCCTGCACCACCCAATTCGGCGGCGCACCCAACACCCACTGCTGCCCGGTGTGTACCGGTATGCCGGGCACCCTGCCGGTGCTCAATGAGAAGGTACTGGAGTTTGCGGTAAAGGCCGGTCTGGCGCTGAACTGTGAGATCAGCCGGTTCAGCCGCTTTGACCGGAAGAACTACTTCTACCCCGACCTGCCCAAGGCCTATCAGATCTCCCAGCTCTACCTGCCCATCTGCCACGACGGCGCGGTGGACATCGGCGGCGGCAAGACCGTGCGCATCCATGAGCTGCACATGGAGGAGGACGCGGGCAAGCTGGTTCACGACCCCTGGCTGGACCAGACCCGGGCGGACTACAACCGCTGCGGCGTGCCCCTCATTGAGATCGTCACCGAGCCCGATTTCCGCTCGGCGGACGAGGTTATCGCCTACCTGGAGAAGCTGCGCTCCACCCTGCAATACCTGGGCGTGTCCGACTGCAAGATGCAGGAGGGCTCCCTGCGGTGCGATGTGAACCTGTCGGTGCGCCCCGCCGGCTCGGAGGAGTTCGGCACCCGTACCGAGATGAAGAACCTCAACTCCTTCAAGGCCATCTCCCGGGCCATCGCCTATGAGGCCCGGCGGCAGATCGAGCGTATCGAGGAGGGCAAGCGGGTGGTCCAGGAGACCCGCCGCTGGGACGAGAACAAGGACGCCACCTACGCCATGCGCTCCAAGGAGAACGCTCAGGACTACCGCTACTTCCCCGAGCCCGACATCCCGCCCCTGGAGCTGTCGGAGGAATATATCGAGGGGCTCCGGGCCGCCCAGCCCGAGCTGGCGGAGGCCAAGCGGGAGCGCTACCAGGCCGACTGGGGCCTGCCCGCCTACGACGCCGAGAAGCTCACCTCCCAGAAGGCCCTGGCCGACTTCTTTGAGCAGGTGGTAGCCCTGGGGGCCGATCCCAAGCAGGCCTCCAACTGGGTCATGGGCCAGGTCATGGGCCAGCTGTCCGCCCACGGCCTGGAGGCCAAGGACATGAAGCTGACGCCCCCCACCCTGGCCCGGCTCATCGCCCTGGTTCAGGAGGGCAAGCTCAACCGCAACACCGCCGTCAAGGTCTTTGAGGCCGTCTTTGCCGAGGACGGTGACGTGGACGCCTATGTAAAAGAGCACGGTCTGGCTCAGGTGTCCGACGCCGGGCTGGTGGCCTCCGTGGTGGAGCAGGTGCTGGCTGAAAACCAGAAGTCGGTGGCCGACTTCAAGGCGGGCAAGGAGAAGGCCTTCGGCTTTTTGGTGGGGCAGGTCATGCGCCAGCTGAAGGGCCAGGCCGCCCCGGCGGTGGTCAACCAGCTGCTGCGGGAGAAGCTGTCCCAATAACCCCCACGCCTTGACATTTTTCCTCTCTTCTGCTATGCTCTTATCCACAAGTCAATTCCGCGCATGACGTCCGTCACCGGATGGACGATAGAACGTGCCTGAGTATATTCCGTAGGTCTTTGAAGGAATATACTCAGGCACGTTTTTTGTGTACATGGGTACAGAGGAGGAAGGATTATGAGGCGAACCTTTTTCAAGTATATCTCCCTGAATATGCTGGGAGCTCTGGGGCTGTCCGGCTACATCATGGCGGACACCTTCTTTGTGGCCAACCGTCTGGGGACCGGCGGACTGGCCGCCCTCAATCTGGCCATCCCCGTCTTTGGCCTCATCAACGGTCTGGGGATCTTGCTGGGCATCGGCGGCGCCACCCGCTACTCCATCTGCCGCTATCAGGGGGACGGGGACCGGGCCAACCGCACCTTCACCCTGGCCCTGGGCGCCGGGCTGATGCTGGGCCTGGCGCTGGCGCTGTTGGGCGGCCTCTGGGCCCGGCCTATGGCCCGGCTGCTGGGTGCCAACGCCGACACTCTGGCCCTGTGTACCGTCTACCTGCGCACGGTGCTGCTCTTCTCCCCTTTCTTTCTGCTCAACCATGTGATGGTGTGCTTTGTCCGCAACGACGGCAATCCCAAGCTGGCCATGGCCGCCATGCTCACCGGCAGCCTGGCCAACATCGCCCTGGACTACCTCTTTCTCTATCCGCTGAATATGGGCATCTTTGGGGCGGCGCTGGCCACCGGCACCGCGCCGGTCATCGGCCTGTGCCTGTCCTCCCTTCACAGCCTCACCGGCCGCAATCAGTACCGCCTGGCCCGGCCCGCCGCCCTGGTCCGGCCGCTGGCCGATGTGGCCGGGCTGGGCAGCGCCGCCTTTCTCAATGAATTTACCTCCTGCATGGTACTGGCCCTCTATAATCTGCTGATGCTCCGCTTTGCCGGCACCACCGGGGTGGCGGCCTACGGGGTGGTAGCCAATCTGGCCCTCATGGCCCTGGCCCTGTTCACCGGCCTGTCCCAGGGGGCCCAACCCCTCATCAGCCAGGCCTGGGGCCGGGGGGACCGGCAGCAGGTGCAGGCTTTGTGCCGTATGGCCCTGGCGGCGGCCTTTCTCACCGGCCTGGCCCTGGTGTTCATGACCCAGTTTGCCGCTCAGCCTCTGGTGGCCCTGTTCAACCGGGACGGGGACCCCGCTCTGGCCAGGATTGCGGTGGACGGACTGAGAATCTACTTTCTAGGCTTTCTCTGGGCCGGGCCCAACATCATCACAGCCGCCTTTTTGGGCGCAACAGAACAGTCCCGGGCCTCCTTTCTCCTCTCCCTGTTCCGGGGCGGGGTGGGTATCGCCATCCTGGTGCTGCTGCTGGCCTGGCTGATGGGGATCACCGGGATCTGGCTGGCCTTTCCCGCCACCGAACTGCTTACCTTTTTCCTGGGCCTGGCCGCCGGCCACCGGGTACTGCGCCCGCAACGGCAATAAAAAATTTCCCCGGACCGGCTGAACCGGTCCGGGGAAATGCTTTCTGCGGTTAAACGCCGGTGGCGTCAGAGGAGATGGAGGCCCGCTCCTGAGCGATGTTCAGGGCGTGGTCGCCAATGCGCTCAAAGTCGGTGAGCATTTCGGAGAAAATGATGCAGGCCTCGTCGGAACAGGTGCCCTTGCGCATCCGCTTGAGCTGGTTGCGGCGGTATTCCTCCGTCATGTCGTCCATCCGCTGCTCCAGAGCGGACACCTTGGTGAGCCACTTGGTGGGGTCGCTCACCTCCTGCTGGAGGATGTCCAGAGCCTCCAGGCTGATCTGCTCCATCTTCTTGATCTCCAACTGTGCCTCAGGAGAGAAGTGGATCTGCTTGTCATACATCATCTGGGTATACTCGCAGATGTTCATGGCGTGGTCGCCGATGCGCTCAATGTTGCCGGTGATCTTGAAATAGGCGCTGATGGCTGTGGAGTCCTGCTCGTTGGTCTCATGGACAATGACCTGGGAAATATACTGGGAGATCTCCTTGTTCAGATAGTCCAGATAGTCCTCGGTGGCCTCGGCCCCCTCCATTTTTTTGGGGTCCACATCCAACACGGCCTGGAAACCGGTGGCGATGTTGTCCCGGGCCATACCCAGCATCCGGTTGAGCTCCTGCCGCAGCTGGGTGATATACATGGCGGAGAAACCGATGGGGTGCTCCTGCTTGGTGTGGGTGGGGTTGGGCACCAGGTAGGCCAGGTGCATTCCCTCCTCCCCGCTCTCCCGCTGATCGGGCAGGATGCGCATGGCCAGCTTCACAAGGCCATTGCCGACAGGCAGCAGCAAAATGGTGGTGACAATGTTAAAGAGGGTGTGCATATTGGCGATCTGTGCCGCCGGGCTGGTGGGCGTCAGGCTCACCATAAAGTCGGTCAGCGGCGTCAGAATACAGATGGCTGTAAACAGGATAGTGCCGAACACGTTGAACATCAGGTGGATCACCGTGGTGCGCTTGGCGTTGCGGCTGGTGCCGATGGAGGCCAGCACGGCGGTGATGCAGGTGCCGATGTTCTGACCGAACAGCACAAACACGGCGCTGTCCAGCCCGATGACCCCGCTGACCGCCAGGGCCTGGAGAATACCCACCGAGGCGGAGGAGGACTGGATCAGGGCGGTAAAGAGGGCGCCCACCAGAATCCCGATCAGCGGGTTGGAGAAGGTGCTGACCATATTGACAAAGGCGGGCCACTCCCGCAGGGGCTCCATGGAGGAGCTCATCATCTCCATACCGATGAAGAGCACCCCCAGGCCGGCCAGGATGTTGCCGTAGTGGTGGATCTGGGGTTTCTTCAAAAACACCACCATGGCCACGCCCACAAAGGCAAAGAGGGGAGCCAGGGCCCCCACGTCCAGTGCGATGAGCTGGCCGGTGATGGTGGTGCCGATATTGGCGCCCATGATGATCCACACGGCCTGCCGCAGGGTCATCATACCGGAGTTGACGAAGCCCACCACCATGACGGTTGTGGCGGAAGAGGACTGGATCACCGCGGTAATCACCGCGCCCACCAGCACGCCCAGGAAACGGTTTGAGGTCAGTCGCTCAAGGATACGCTTCATACGGTTGCCGGCTGCGGCCTCCAGGCCGGAGCTCATCATCTGCATTCCGTAGAGGAATAAGGCCAGGCCGCCCAGCAGCCCCAGAAGGATACTCATCTCTCCCATGTCTCTCCTCATCTTTTTACATATTTTTTCCTGATTCTTTACGATATCCTGTTTAAGTATATCGAATGTAAAGTTTGCCGTCAATGGGATTTTGTACGAAGTTTCGGCTCCTTTTATTCTCCGCTCCGGCAGGTTTTTTCTGCCGGTTTTAGGGAATTTTAATGCCGGTTCAGTTGCCTTTTCCCTCCGTTTAGGCTATACTACCTTCATAAGTCCAATCCCCTTCCGAAAAAAATGTCGAAATTGCCTAAAGGAGAAACATTCATGGAACAGCAACCGGCCAAAAAGGCCCGCGGCCCCAAAAGTAAGCCCGGCAAACTGGTGTTCTGCCTTGTAGTCACCATTGTGATCGGTTTACTCTATTTCTATGTGGCTCTGCCGCCCATCAACCCCCAGTCCGGCGATTTTTACGTCTTTATCGCCATTTTGTGCGTGGTCTATGTGGTCACCTCCCTGCTTACCTCCGGCATGGATCTGATCCGGGACGGCAGCGGACCCAAGGATTACCTGCGCTTCATCAAATCCCGCTGTCTGCCCGCCGGCATTATCTTGCTGGTGCTGATTGCCATCGGCATCGTGGGAAGCCTGATCTCCATGCCCATTTTCCGGGCCGGCGCCTACCGGGATCTGCTCACCGTGGAGGATGGGAATTTTGCCGCCGACATCGCCGAGATTTCCTTCAACGAGATCCCCACCCTGGACGAGTCCTCCGCCGAGTACCTCAGCGACCGGCAGATGGGCACCCTCAGTGATATGGTAAGCCAGTTTGAGTATTCCTTTGATTCCACTCAGATCAACTACAAGGGCCGGCCCGTCCGGGTGGCTCCCATCGCCTACGCCGACCTGTTCAAGTGGTTTACTAACCGGGGCAATGGCCTGCCCGCCTATGTGATGGTGGACATGGTCACCCAGGAGGCCACGGTGGTCCGTCTGGAGGAGGGCATGAAATATTCCTTCTCCGAGCCCCTCAACCGCAACATTGAACGCCACCTGCGCTTTCACTACCCCACCATGATTTTCGGCACCCCCCAGTTTGAGATCGACGAGGATGGCCGCCCCTACTGGATCGCCCCCCACATCGTCAAGACCATCGGTCTGTTCGGTGGCGACGATATCCAAGGCGCCGTGCTGGTGGACGCCATTACCGGTGAATGCACCTACTATGAACTGGCCGATATCCCCACCTGGGTGGATAACGTGTTCACGCCGGAACTCATTATGGAGCAGTACGACTACCACGGCACCCTGGTCAACGGCTTCATCAACTCCATCTTCGGCCAGCGGGATGTGACCATCACCACCGACGGCTCCAACTATATTGCCCTCAATGACGACGTATATATGTATACCGGCGTCACCTCGGCCAACGCCGACCAGTCCAACCTGGGCTTCCTGCTGTCCAACCAGCGGACCAAGGAGACCAAGTTCTACTCCGCCCCCGGCGCTACAGAGTATGCCGCCATGTCCTCCGCCGAGGGCGTGGTCCAGGATCTGAAGTACACCGCCACCTTCCCCCTGCTGCTCAACATCGCCGGGGAGCCCACCTACTTCATCCCCCTGAAGGACGCCACCAACCTTGTAAAAAGCTACGCCATGGTCAATGTGGCCCAGTATCAGGTGGTGGCCACCGGTTCCACCGTTTCGGAGTGTGAGCAGGAGTATATCAAATTGCTGGCCAGCAAAGGCATCAGCACCCAGGAGGAACTGCCCCCCACCGAGGTCTCCGGCGTCATCAGCGACATCCGCTCGGCTGTAATGGAGGGCAACTCCTACTACTTCATCCAGCTGGAGGGCGATCCCACCTACTACGCCATCTCCGCCACTCAGAACCCCCTGGCCGTCATCCTAAACGTGGGCGATCAGGTGACCATCCAGCACACCCCCGCCGTGGATGGGGAGACCTCCTCCATTCTGGACGGCTCCACCATTACCCTGGACGGCGCGGCCCAGCCCGCCCCCTCTCCCATTGTCAGCGCCTCCCCTCAGGAGGAGGAGAGCGCCCCGGAAAGTTCCCCCGCTCCCGCCCCGGCGGAATAAGTTTTCCACACAAAAGAGCACGCTGCCCCGGCAGCGTGCTCTTTTTCATGCCTGTTTTCTTTTCCACTGCCCCAGCAGGGACAGGGCCTGGGGAGAGAGCAGCAGCAGGGTACACAGATTGGGCAGGGCCATCAGCCCGTTAAAGATGTCCGCCAGCTGCCACACCGCGCTTACGTCGGCCACGCTGCCCCACACCAGGGCCCACAGAAAGACCAGACGGTAGATCCCCCGCCAGCGGTTGGAGCCGCTCAGGTACTCCAGTCCCCGTTCGCCGTAGTAGCAGCACCCCAGCAGGGAGGTGAAGGCAAACAGCAGCAGGCACACCGACACAAAAATTTCCCCAAAGGGCCCGAACACGGTGGAAAACCCGGCCGCCGACAGGGGAGCGCCCAGCATCTCCGGCGCCACCTGTCCGCTGCGGATGGCGGCCAGGGCCGCCTCCGGCTGGTAAACCCCGGTGGTGAGGATCACCAGAGCGGTGATGGAACACACCACAAGGGTGGCCACAAACACCTCGAAGATTCCCCACATCCCCTGCTCCGCCGGGTCCCGGGTATCGGCGGCGGCGTGGGCGATGGAGGAGGAGCCCATGCCCGCCTCGTTGGTGAACACCCCCCTGGCCACCCCGTAGCGCAGGGCTGCGGCCATACCGTAGCCCGCTCCGCCCCCCAGGGCCGCCTTGGGGGTGAAGGCCCCCTCCAGGATCTGCTGCAAAGCACCGGGCAGGGCCTGGGCGTGGCAAAAGAGCACCGCCAGCCCCCCTCCCACAAAGAGCAGGGCCATACAGGGCACCAGGGTCTCGCTCACCCTCCCGATGCGGCCGATCCCCCCTACCACCACCGCCCCGGTGAGGAGGGCCACCACCACCCCCACCGCCAGCGGGTCCAGGCCGAATCCGGCCTGCAAAGCGGCGGCAATGGAGTTGGCCTGCACCATATTGCCGCCCCCCAGGGAGGCGGCCACGCAGCACAGGGCAAAAAGGGTGGCCAGAGTCCGGCTTCCCAGGCCCCCCTCCATATAGCACATGGGCCCCCCCTGCCAGCGGCCCTTGGCATCCTTTTCCCGGTAGAATACCGCCAGGGTCTTTTCCACGCATCCGGTCATCATACCCAAAAAGGCGGACACCCACATCCAGAACACCGCCCCCGGCCCGCCGTAAAAGATGGCGGTGGCCACCCCGGCGATGGAGCCGGTGCCGATGGTGGCCGCCAGGGCGGTGGACATGGCCTGGAGCTGGGTCAGTCCCCGGCCGGTCCCCCGCCGGTCCCGTCTGAGCAAGGCCCCCGCCGTGGTTTTTAGCCACAACCGCCAGTGGATCAGCTGAAAAAAACCGGTCCGCACCGACAGATACAGGCCCGTCACCAGAAACAGGCCCAGCAGCCATGGATTCCAGATCAGATCGGCCAGCCGCTCCAATCCCGTCATAGCCCCACCCCCTTGTCCCAGAGGTATGCAGCGTGGGGCGGTTCCATGCCTGTATCTTGTCCGGCCCGGGGGCGCTCAGAGCAGCCTGACCCCCATCAGGGGCGCCAGATCCACCGCCTGGGCCGGATTGATCTTGAGTCCCCGCAGCTCCTGAAGGCTCTCCGACACCGTGATGCCCTGGATCTGGCAGTCGGACAGGTCCACATCCTTGAGCGGGGTGCGGAAAAAGTCGGCCTTCTGAAAGTTGGTCCCGTGGGCCTCCAGTCCGGACACCCGGGCCTCCGCCAGGGCCGCCTCCCGCAGATCACAGCCGGTCATGGTGGTGCGGCTCCACAGGGACTTGGAAAAGTTGCCGTACCGAAAGGAGCTATGTTCCACGGTGCAGCTCTTCCAGCGGCTGGAGATAAACTTACCGCCCTCCCCCTTGCAGCCGGTCACCCTGCACTGATTCCACACCGTATCCAGAAAGCTGCAATTGGAAAAATCACAGCCGTCAAACTCCGACTGATAAAAGACCGCCTTGGAAAAATCACACCGCTCAAAGCGGCATTTATAAAACCGGACCCGGGCATACTCCAACCGGGACAGGTCCAGCCCGGTCAGCTGCTCCCCCTCCACAGTCAAATTTTCCAGATCCCGCTCCTCGGTCCTGGCCCGATGTAATTGCTGCGCCAGCATGATACTCCGCCTCCTTGCAGGCGTCCCCGGCCAGGGGGAACGTCTCTCTGCCTATGTTATACTCCTTTTTCCGCCTTTTGTGTAGAGAAAAACGAGCCCGGCCGCCGGGGAATTCCCCGTCTGCCGGGCACTTGGCGCCCTTCATCGCTCCTTCTGCTGCAACTGGAGGCGGTCGGCGATCATGGCGATAAACTCCGAGTTGGTGGGCTTCCCCTTGGCGTTGGAGACGGTGTAGCCGAAGTATTTTTGCAGGGTCTCCAGATCCCCCCGGTCCCAGGCCACCTCGATGGCGTGGCGGATGGCCCGCTCCACCCGGGAGGCGGTGGTGCCGAAGCGCTTGGCCACCTCCGGGTAGAGGATCTTGGTCACCGCGTTGATGACGTCCATATCCCCCACGGCGATGATAATGGCCTCCCGCAGGTACTGATAGCCCTTGATGTGGGCGGGCACACCAATCTCATGGATGATGCTGGTGACCACATTTTCCAGCCTGACGGCCTGCTCCTCTCCGTCGCCGCTCTCCTCCGCCTCCGGAAGAGCGGCCAGCTGCCGGACCCGCTCGGCCACCGCCGTCAGCCGGCAGGGCTTGAGCATATAATAATCCGCGCCGGTGGAGGCCGCCAGCTCGGCCACGCTGCCCCGGACAAACCCGGAGAGCACCAGCACCCTGGGTCTGGGCTGGGCCTTGGCCAGCTCCTGCAAAACCTCCACTCCGTCCATCTGGGTCAGCACCAGATCCATCACCACCACATCCGGCGCCAGGTGCTCCGCCAGACGCAGGGCTTCTTCTCCATCCCCGGTGGCTCCCACCACCTGGATGCCGGACTCTTCCTCCAGCTGTTCCACCAGGATGCGGCGAAATTCCTCGCCGGCATCCGCCACCAGGACCTTGATTTTCCGTTCCAATCTTGACACCCTTTCCAGCAGGCTCCCCTGCTCCACATTTGCGACTGGCCAGGTCTCTTTACCGGTTGGCTATAATTTACCATAATCAGACAGCAAGCGCAAGGGTTTTACTGGTAATTTCTGGTTATTTCTCTTCGACTTCGTTCGACCTTTCCCCGGAAATTCCGACGGACAGCCGCAAAGTCCCCCCTTCTTCCTCCCCTTTCGCCGGAAAAGGCCGCCGGGATTTACCGACGCAGGCCCGCAGATGCCCCATCGGTGCCGGGCACGGTCCACTTTTCAAAAGAGCATTTCAAAAAATCCGGTCAAAGAAAAAGTTAGTGAGAGCCATCAGCAATGTGGCGGTTCTCACTAACTTTCAGCTTGTCAAAAATGCCTGGCAGAGTTGGCGCACACAGGCGCGAAAAACTCCACGTCCGTTTTCGCCCTGCGCCACGGCAACCGCCCCAGAATTTCAGGTTATGTATGAAATTGGGAATGGCGTACACAGCGGCTGCCGGCGTTCCATTCTACCAGAGCATCAGCTTATCGGCCTGTTTGCGTAGTTCTGCACGGAAATCCGGGTGGGCAATGGCAATCAGGTTTTCAACCCGCTGGCGGATGGTCCGATTGCGCAGTTTAGCAATACCGTACTCGGTAACCACATAGTCCGCTATATTGCGGGTGATGGAGACCACTCCGCCTGGAGTCAGCTGGGGTTGGATTTTAGAAACAGTGCCGCCTTTGGCGGTGGAGGTCAGGGCGATAATCCCTCTTCCCCCTTTGGAATGGAAGGCGCCAAAGGCAAAATCAAACGCGCCGCCGGTGCCGGAAAACTGGCGAGACCCCATGCTTTCCGAGCAAATCTGACCGGTCAGATCCACCTGAATGGCGGCATTGACAGAGACCATGTTATCATTTTGGGCAATCACGTAGGGGTCATTGACCCACGCCGCCTGGCGCAACTCCACTGAGGTGTTTTCTGCCAAATAGTCGTAGAGCTGCTGGTCACCCCAGGCAAATGCGCCGATCGTTTTCCCCGTATTGAAGTTTTTGCGGGCATTGGTAACCACACCCGCGCGGAGAAGCTTGCCCATGGAGGACGTAAGCATCTCTGTGTGAATTCCTAAGTCATGCTTGTCCATCAATGCCTCGCCTACCGCATTGGGCATACCGCCGATACCCAGTTGGATACAGTCCCCGTCACGGATTAGTGAGGTCACATTTTCAGCAATCTTTTTCTCCACCTCGGAAGAGGGCGCAGCGGGTGCGTAGGGCAGAGGCGTATCCGCCTCGTAGATGTAATCAGCGCGTTCTATCGGGATCGCTGTTTCACCAAAAAAGCGGGGAATGTGAGAGTTGACCTCAAAGATCACCTTATCCGCTGCCTTCAGACAATCTAATGTTGCCTGTAGATCAAAGGATAAGTAGACTTTTCCATGGGAGTCCATGGGAGAGACGGCGGCAACGAATACGGTGGGCCGACGGGTTTCAATGATAGTCGGTCCGACGGAGTGAAGGTTCAAAGGTACCATCTGGTAACGGCCGGTGGAATGTCCGTCCCGGCAGTTGTTGTTGTAAAAAAAGGTAATAATATCGATGTGACCCTTAAGGGAGTCGTCCGTCATAACAGGATAGTTTCCCATTAACAGCATGGTCCACAAGGAAACATTTTCCACCCTGTTTGAAATAGTGTGCAGTCGTTTCAGAAACTGAGTTGGTTCATTGCCATAAATGGGCGTCGCAATGGTATCCCCGGACTGGATCATGGCTAACGCACCGTCCAGCGTGCCTAGCTTCGATTGATAGAAATCCGTATAATTCATGCTTTTCCTCCTGTATCCAGTTTAGTTGCGCCTCTCTATGTTTTAAATAGAAGCAATTCTTATGCCAATTAATTGGGGTCCATTCCCCCCTTTTGGCCGCAAATGCAATGACAATAAGTATACACAAGTATAATTATTATCCGGTACAATCGCCTCTGAACCCCGCTCCGTTGGTGAGGCCGGCCACAGGGCGATTATGCTGCAATTCGTCTGTGGACCATCTTGGCGCTCTGCTTTGACATCCGGGCTCTTCCCTGCCGGACCTTTTCACTACGAACACCTGGCCTTTGCATGGAAATAAAAAGGTAGACGGCATGGTGGTTTTCCATGCGTCTACCTTTATCTTAACTGGATATGTTGTTTTCCTTACCGGGGAAAATGATGTGCAGGTTCACGACCGTCCTCATCGGGTTACAGCTTGTGGCAACACAGCCCCTCCACATCATGGGCGGCCTCCATCAGTGCCTCGCTGACGGTGGGATGGGCGTGGATGGTCTCTCCCAGCTGCTCCACGGTGAGACCCTGCCGGATGGCCAGCACCGCTTCACTGATGAACTCCGTGGCGTGAGGGGCCACCACATGGCAGCCCAGCACCCGGTCGGTAACCTCATCGGCCACAATCTTGGCAAAGCCGTCGGGGCAGCTGATGGCCAGGGCGCGGCCATTGCCCGATATATTGAAACGGCCGGTCTTGACCGTGTATCCCGCTTCCTTCGCTTTTTCCTCGGTGAGACCCACGCAGGCGATCTCCGGGGTGGTATAGATACAGCCGGGCACGGCGGAATAGTCCATCTTCCGGTGTTCTCCGGCGGCATTGTGGGCCGCCACCACGCCCTGGGCGGTAGCCACATGGGCCAGCTGCTGCTTGCCGGTGATATCGCCGATGGCGTAGATGTGGGGCACGTTGGTGCGCAGCTCGTCGTCCACCGCCACAAAGCCCCGCTCGGTCTCCACTCCGGCGGTCTCCAGGCCCAGGCTGGCCGTCTCCGGCTTGCGGCCGGTGGCCAGGATCACCACCTGGCCCCGGGCCTCCAGCGTCTGGCCGTCCTTCTCAAAGACGCAGGTGAGGCCGTCCCGGATCTCCAGCACTTTTGCGCCGGTGTGGATGGTCACACCCTTGTCGGTGAGAACCCCGGTCATGGTGGTACACACATCGGGGTCGTTGCCGTACAGAATGGTGGGCAGCATCTCCACAATGGTCACCGGCTTGCCCAGATCCCGGAAGAGGGTGGCAAACTCCACGCCGATGACACCGCCGCCGATGATGACCACAGACTCGGGGCACTCCTCCAGAGCCAAAACTCCGTCGGAGTTGAGCACGCCCGGCTGATCCGCGCCGGGGATGGGGATGGAGGCGGGGTAGGAGCCGGAGGCCAGAATGATCCGCTCCGCCTCAAACTCCTCCTCCCCCACCCGGAAGGTGTGAGGGCCGGTGAGAACCGCCTCGCCCCGCACCAGCTGGGCGCCGTGGCCGGCCACCAGGTTTTCAACACCGCTGCGCAGCTGCTTGACCACCTTGTCCTTCCGCTTGGCCATCTTCTTATACTGGAAGGAATACTCCCCCAGCGTGATGCCCAGGGACTTGGCTCCGCTGAGCTCATGGTAGACCTCCGCGCTGTGAAGCAGGGCCTTGGTGGGGATACAGCCCCGGTTGAGGCAGGTTCCGCCCACATCCCGCTTTTCCACCAGCACAGTCTTTTTTCCCAGCTGGGCGGACCGGATGGCGGCAATGTATCCGCCGGGGCCGCCGCCGATGACCGCAACTTCATACTGATTCATGCTGTTGCCTCCTGTCGTAATTGAAAGCAGCCGTGGGTACGGGCATACTCAATGGTACCGGCCACGTCCACCCGGAGCGGACCGTTCCGGGTCACCGCGCAGGTAATTACGTCCCCCGGCTGGAAAAAGATCTCCCGCTCGCCGTCCAGCGCCAGGGTACCCTGATAGGTCATGGTGCGGGTCACCGGCTTCCCCAGGGGCAGCCGGCAGGCATTTTCAATGTGGACGCCCTGCACGGTACCGGCCCCCACAGGGGCCAGCGTGTTGGGAGTGCCGCCGGTAAATTCCGCCATAGCGCCCCACTCATCTGTCCTGGATACCTGTAATGCCGTACCCACCAGAGCCGAAAAGCCGATAGACGCCATGGAGCACTGGGTCACCACCACCTGGTCGATCTCCTGGTAATTCCAAATGGCCTTGGAGCCCACAAAGGGATTGCGGCAGAAGACCAGGTCGATGAGGGCCAGGTCCACCAGCGCTCCGTTTTTCCATATCTCAATACATTTTGCGGGAGCGGCGCAGGCCTCCAGCGGAGCTCTCTTCCCTGCCAGTACCGCGGCGGCCAGCCCTGCCACCGTACCCTCCATCAGCTCCGGATAGACATTGTTGGTACCGGTGGACATGGAGATCATGGGTACCTTCCTAGTCCCTTTGGCGGCGGCCCGGCTGGTGCCGTCGCCCCCCATGACGACAAGCACGTCCGCGCCGATTCGCTCCATTTCCGAGGCAAAAAAGATGGTATCCGATTGTGTCTCTGTCCGCTCCATCTCGTAGACCTCCAGCTGGGACAGGTCCCCCGGATAACCAGGGGTTTGCCGCTTCTGGAGCAGCAGGCGGCCATAACCCAGCCGGTCCGGCATCACATAGACCTTCTGGTCCCCCACCGCCGCGGCGGACAGCATGATGCGCTCCAGGATATTGAGCTTCTCCATATCGTCAATGGTGGTGGCCGCCGTCAGCAGGCGCCGTATGTCCTTTCCCGACTGGGGGTTGCAGGCAATTCCAATGATGCCCATGGCGGATTACCCCTCTGCCAGCTTGCGCAGCGCGCTGTAGATGGGCGCGTGGCTCATCATGCCACCGTCCACGCAGATCTCCTGACCGGTCACAAAGGCCGCCTCATCGCTGGCGAAGAACAAAGCCATATAGCCGATATCCTCCGGACAGCCGCACCGGTTCACGTCGATCTGCTCCAGATAGATATCCTTGAAGAACTGGGGCACATTGGACTGGTTCTGAGGCGTGATAATGAGACCGGGATGGATGCAGTTGCAGCGAATATTATCCTTTCCATATTGATAGGCGATGTTCTTGGTGAGGTTGGCCACGCCCGCCTTGGCCGGGCCGTAGGCGCTCCAGCCCAGATTGCCGTTGACGCCGGCGGTGGAGCCGGTATTGATAATGGAGCCGCCGCCATTGCGCTTCATGTGGGGGATGGCATACTTGCTCAGCAGAAAGACGCTGCGCAGGTCGGACTGGAGCATCTCATCCCAGGCCTCGGCGGTCAGATCGGCCACGTTACCGTCCTGGGCGTTGACGCTGGCGGCATTGTTGACCAGAATATCCAGCTTTCCGTGACTCTGGACGGTATCCTCGATCAGCGCAGCGGCAGAGCGCTCGTCCATAATGTCCAGCTTGTGATAACTGGCGGAAAAGCCCTCGTCCCGAATCTCCTGGGCCACAGCCTCTCCCCGCTCCGCGCGGCGGCCGGTGACCACCACATGGGCGCCCTGCCGGGCCAGCACCCTGGCAATGCCGATTCCAATACCGCTGGTGGAGCCGGTAACGATAGCCACCTTACCGGTCAGATCAAATACTTGTTTCATGCTGCACCTCACAACTTATGTTTCATTCTGTGCCGCCCGGTTGTCGGCCCAGGGGGCGTTATGGCTGATAGCGCCGCCGTCCAGCACCAGACATTCTCCGGTCATCCAGCGGGAGGCATCCGATACCAGAAAGGCCGCGGCATCGGCCACCTCAGCGCCGGTACCATGCCCCCGAGCCAGCAGAGTATGCCGGTCGATGCGGTCAAAGGCGGCCTTTGCGGCGGGGACCTGGGCCAAAGCGGCGTACATATCCTGATCCAGCACCAATCCGGGTACCAGGCAGTTGCACCGTATGCCGCTGCGGCCATATTGGGCCGCGATGGAACGGGTCAGGGACTCCAGCCCCGCCTTTGCGGCGCTGTATGCGGCATAGCCGTCCTCTCCCCGGCGGGCACCGGTACTGCCGATGTTGAGGATCACACTCTCAGGCTGGTTCAGCAGCAGTGGGATTACATACTTGCACACCAGGAAATGACAGCGCAGATTGAGCTCCATATGCCGATCCCAATCCTCCACTGTGACCTCATGGAGAGGCGGCTGAACATCTGCGTGCCAGAAGGCGTTGTTCACCAGGACGTCCACCCGGCCGGTCTGGGCACAGGTTTGGGCCAGCGCCTGCTGTACCTGCCCCTCGTCGCACACATCACAGTGAAAAAAGGCCGCGCATCCCCCTTCTTCGTTGATCTTATGCACGGCCTTCCGCCCAGCTTCATCCTGAACATCCCAGACGGCTACAAAATAGCCCATCTCCGCCAGGCGCTGGGAGATATACCGTCCCGACCCACCCGCGCTGGCACCCGCCCCACCGGTGACGATAGCGGTTTTCTGTTCCATCATGCGTTCTCTCTCCTAAGCCACGGCGGGGCGGCCGTCTCTGGCGCCCCGCCGCGTTTATTTCTTATTGGTTTCCGTTGGACTCGGGACGGGACTTTTTCAGTTCGGCTTCCCCGTCTACCACAACGTGGCCCTTTTCCTCCTCCAGCAGCTCCTTCCCCAGGGTCTTTTTGACGGCGCGGATCACATCCATCTTGTCAGGAACGATCTCCCACTCTACCATGCCCACGGGAATAAAGGTATTGGGCGTGCCCACGCGGACAATGGGGGACTTCAGAACGCCGCCCTCCCGCTCGGTGACCTGTGCCGCGATCTCGGCGCCAAAGCCGCCCCGGATATTGGCCTCATGGGCGATGACCAGATGGCCGGTCTTGCCAACGGAGGCCAAAACGGTGTCGATATCAAAGGGAATCAGCGTGCGGGGATCGATAACCTCGCAGGAGATGCCCTGCTTCTCCAAATCATCGGCAGCAGCCAAAGCATCCTTCAGCAGCTTATGCCAGGCAACGATGGTCACGTCGGTGCCCTCTCTACGGATGCGGGCCTGGCCGAAGGGGATGAGGACGTCGTCTTCCGCCTCGGGGATATCCGCGTGCTCGGTATAGCAGGTGGTGCGGCAGTCCAACCAGATCACCGGGTCGTTGTCCCGGATGGCATACTTCATCATGCCATAGGCGTCCTCAGGGAAGGTGGGAACCGCAATTTTCAAGCCGGGATAGTTCATGACCCAGCCCTCCACACACTCGGAATGATGGGCGCCGCACTGAGAACCAATGCCCTGGGCGGAGCGGATCACCATGGGGACAGGGCACTTCTGATTAGAGAGCCAATACTGCTTTGCAGCGCCGTGGGCAATGTTGCTCATGGCCAGAGGAATAAAGTCGGGATACATAAACTCCACAATGGGGCGCAGACCCATCCACGCCATACCGACCGCTACGCCGGTGAAGCCCTTCTCATCCAATGGGGTGTCAATCACCCGGTCGGGAAAGTTTTTGTACAGAGAAAACAGCTTGGTAATAGCGCCGCCGAAGACGCCCACGTCCTCGCCCATGTAGTAAATTTTCTCGTCCTGCTTCATCTCCTCAAAGATGGCGGCCTCCAGGGCCTGTGCATAGCTGACATTTCTCATTACAGCTTACCTCCTTCCGTGTTGGAGAACACCTTGTCGGCACCCTTGGTCATATCTCCAGTGAGCCTGGGCTGCTGATAGGCCCATTCAAAGGCCTCGGCGATCTCATTCTTGATCTCCTTGGCATAGCCTTTGAGCTCCTCCTCGGTGCAGATGCCCATCTCCTGCAACATCTTCTCAAAGCGCGGAATGGGGTCGGGATACTTTTCAGACATACGGGCATCGCGCTCGGCAGTCTCATAATCACGGGGATCGCCAAAGTAGTGTCCACACTTACGGTAAGTCATAACTTCTACCAGGGCAGGCTCGCCGCGGCGTGCGCTCTCAATAGCGGCCTCCATAGCCTCTCTCACGGCGATGGGATCTTGTCCCCACACACTGACGCCCTTCACGTTGAACCCGGCGGCCCGGCCGGAGATCTCAGAGCACTTACACTCCTTCTCGGTGGGGGTCGTCATGGCCACACCGTTATTGACGACTACATAGACAATGGGCAGACTGAACAGAGAGGCGAAGTTCATGGCCTCATAGAGTGCGCCCATCTGAGCGCCGCCATCGCCTTGACAGTTGATGACCACGCCAGGCTTGTTCTGAAGTTTGAGGGCCATAGCTACGCCTGTATCATGGAGCCAGTCCTCACCGATGAGTCCGTCCAAAGGCAGCAGGTGCAGATCGGCGATGTCCTGTTGGTGGTAGTCACCGCCAATGCCATTGTTGTAGCCGGTGGCACGCTCCAACATCCCAGCCACATAGAGCTTCATATCGCACATGGACAGGCAGCCGTGGTTTCGGTGGTACGGCTTCAGGTAATCATCCGGCCCAATCAGAGGCATCAGTCCAGCTTCAAATGCCTCCTGATTCGTCCCGAAGTGGAACATCCCGACCAGCTTGCCTTTCTTGCTCTCCGTGGCGATCTTTTTGTCGAAGAGACGGCCCCGCTGCATGATCTTGTACATCTCAACAAGCTGTTCCTTGGTGTAGGCCATAGTACTTGACTCCTTTCTTTCTCGGATTGTTTGCAATCCGTTTAATCTTCCTCAATATAGCCGATGACGTCGCCCACGTTGTAGGTCTCGCCCACCTGTCCGATGATCTCGGTAATAACGCCGTCATACAGAGACTCAACCTGAGCGTTCATCTTCTCCGTCTTGATCTCGCACAGCTCCTGATCTTCCTCCACATGGTCGCCCACCTTGACGTGCCACTCCAAAATCTGGCCGGTCTTCATCTCAGAACCCAGTTTGGGAATATTAATCTCCTGCTTCATAACACATATCTCCTTTTCCAAAATGTTTTATTGCCAAGGCGCCGTGACCCGGCGCGCTTAGTCACACAGCTGTACATGGGGCATTACTTTTTCAGGTAGACCGTGATAATGGCCACCGCGACCACCAGGGTGTCGCCGGCGCCCATTTCCGCCACATGGAGTCCCTTCTCAGAAGCTCCGCCTCGGGCCGGCACCAATTCTATATCATCGTAAAAATCCACCGGCTTTCTAACCTGTGCTAAATCCAGTTCCTCCGGCCGGGGACAGCAAATTTTAATCTGCAAGGCGACATCCCGGGGTCCGGCATTATGTATTTCACGGATGCCGGCCATACAGCAATGGCTTATGGCATCCTTTACCGCTTTTTGCGCGGCTTTGGTCACGTCACCGCCGTGCATATCCACGCCGGTGCCGATTTCAATGAGGTAGCGGCGCCTTTCCATGGCTTACTCCTCCTCCGGTGCGGGACGCTTGTGATACATCCAGGTCCAGGGATCCTGGAGTACCTTGTCCAGGGAAGCGAAGAAATTTACCACATGGATGCCGTCACACAGGCCGTGGTCAACGGTAAGGGCAAAGGTAGTCAGGTTGACGGGGACGATGTTGTCGTTCTCGTCAAACATGGGTACCCGGCAGTTCCGGTTGATGCCGAAGATGGCCCCCTGAGGGGGAGAGATAAAGGGCTGCTGACTGTCAATAAGGGATGCGCCCAGGTTCGATACGGAGAAGGTGCCTCCTTCAAGCTTGACTCGCATAAGCTTGCCCTTCTGAATGTAGTCATAGGTCTTTTTCAGCTCAGCGGAGATCTCCTCAATATCCTTGCGGTCGGCGTGCTCCACCACCGGCTCCATCAGGACCCCGTTGATGGTGGCCTGAACGGTGAGGTTGATGTCCTCGTAATAGATCAACTGACCATTCTGGCGGGAGGCGTTAAGGGCCATATTCTCCTCAAGGGCACAGGCAGCCGCCTTCACATACAGATTGCCGAAGGATACTTTGATGCCCTTCTGATCCAGCAGCTCTTTTCGGAACTGGATCAGCTTATCCACACTCAGCCGCACTTGCCCTGTGCCCTGGGGATATTCATGCTTACTGAAGGTCATACGCTGGGCGATTACCTTGCGCATCCCCTCCAGAGGCTTGATTTCTCGGATCAGACGGCCCTGCTCATCATATTGTGCCATTTTTATTCCTCCAGTTTTTCAATTGAAATCTGCCTGATATATATGCAAGTACTGTGCCAATTTCGGAAAGCAGGGAGAGTCCTGCCTTATTGGGCCGTTCATCCATCCGCTTTTTAGCTGGTGGTTCTACTTTTTATCCAGTGACTCTTTTTGATACGGCTCACAGATGTATGGGAGCTCCTGGGCGGCAGCGTCTTTGCTTGGCGATATTCGTCCCCACGCTTTAGAACGCTGAAGCGCGCCGGCTGGTCAGGATGCGATTTAGATATCCATAGCGAAACATTTCAGGAGGGTTATTGCCGTTTCTGACAGGGCAAGCTTTTTCATATTGGGGCTTGTCCCACCCCTATTGATTTTCTCATCTGGATTTGTATCGTTTTTCTACACAATAAAAACAGCAAAATATATGCCATTTTTACTTTCTTGACAGGAAGAGCGGTCTGTTCTACCATATAAGATATCTAGCGTCAACGAGAGCATGGAGGGAGATAGCCTATGGTTGATACTACAGCGGTACCTGATCTGCCCCTAAATATGCGCACTTCCTTGCCGCATAGCCCAATAACGGATACCCTGCTGACGGTTCTGGACGTGTTGGATACTCAGGTATTGATTCTGGATCAGGAATCCTACATTCGCTTTTTCAACAAGCCCTATTTCGATGCTTATTGGAAGCAGTTCCGCCGGGCAGGCGTCTCTCCAGCAAATATACTCGGTCTGCCCCTTTCAAAGCTGACCGGTGGGCAAAGAGAATGGGAGCTGCTTCAACACACCATGAAATCGGGGAAGGTTTTGCAAAAATTCTATTTTCAAGACGATGACTCCCACTATTCCGGGCTTTCGGATCTCATACCCATCGTGACCGATACGTTCGCCGGTATCATGGTAATCCAACAGGAACACGAGAAACTGCGGGAACTCTCCCGTCAGATCAACCACTATAAAAACCTGACTGCCCAGTTTCGGGAAAAATTAGATTCTAAAGGCTCTCTACCGCCCAGATTCCAGCAGATCGTGGGTACTTCGGCCCCCTTTTTGAAGGTCCTCCGGGTGGGGGCCCAGGTGGCGGCCTCCAGTGGCTCAGTGTGCATTCTGGGGGAAAGCGGAACCGGCAAAGAAGTCTTTGCCGAAGCGATCCATTACTCCAGCGCCTACGCGCAGGGACCGCTCGTTAAGGTGAACTGCGCCGCCATTCCAGAGTCGCTGATGGAGAGCGAGCTGTTTGGCTATGAAAAGGGCGCCTTTACCGGTGCCAATCTCAACGGAAATCCCGGGAAATTTGAACTGGCCAACAACGGCACGCTCTTCCTCGATGAGGTGGGAGAGATGCCTCCCTCTATGCAGGTCAAGCTTTTGCGGGCTTTGCAGGAGAAGGAGATTACCCGCGTAGGCGGTCGCAAACCCATCAAGCTCAATTTTCGCTTGATTACCGCCACTAACCGCAATCTGGAGGAAATGGTGAAGGAGGGTACCTTCCGGGAGGACCTGTACTACCGGATCTGCATTATTCCGCTCCACCTGCCGCCTCTGCGGGAGCGGCGTTCTGACATTCCGCTGCTGGCCCGGGAATTTATTTCCTCTCTGGATATGCCTCAGTGGAAGGAGCGCAGGTTTACGGAGGAGGTAATGGAGCATTTCATGAACTACAACTGGCCGGGCAACATCCGGGAGCTGAAAAACTGCGTGGAGCGCATGGCCATCCTCTGCCCCGAAGAAGAAATCGGGGAGGAATACTTGCCTGCCGCTGTCGTAAAATCCGCCCAGGTCTTACCCGGCGCCAGCGTAACTCCAGATCTGAGCCAATATAAGCTGCACGACATTCTGGATAAGGTGGAATATGATGCTATCCGTTCGGTACTCAGCCTGACTGGCGGTAACAAAGCCAAGGCTATCGAGATTTTGGGTATTTCCAAGCGGAGTTTTTATTTAAAGCTGGACAAATACGGCCTTCGCTAGACCTGAGACAGGTGAGCGGTAACCTTTCCGGCCGTCTACTTTTTACCCAAAGTATCATTTTTAGCCCATAGAACCATTTGCCTCCCCTGTGCTTCTTGTGTAAAAAATGGCACGTTGTTTGCATATTACACAAGCAGCACAGAGGAGGCTTTTTTATGGACATACGTATTTTCCACTCCGTCAACTCCGGACTGTATTTTTGGGACGGTATCGCCGGTCTGCTGGTGGACGGTATCCACAGCGGCAAAGAAAAAGGATTTTCCTCCATGCCGGAGTTTCTGGCGGGGCAGTTGGCAAAGCGCAAGGGCCTGTTTGAACACACGGACGGAGTTCTATTTACCCATCAGCATCCAGACCATTTTCAGCGCCGGGGATTGAAATACCTGCTGGATAAGCCGAAATGTCCCTGCGTCTATGGGCCCGCGCTTCCGGAAACCCACGCTCTCATTCGGTTCATCCGTTCTGATATGTGCCGTGTGCAAATGTCCGGAGCCTATATTTTGGCTAAGGATACCGTCCACGACGGGCAGAAATTTCATGATGATCCCCATCAATCCTTTCTTATCCGTATGGGTGGCGAAACCTTTTTTATCGCAGGGGACGCTGCACTGACTGCAAAAGACGCAGCCGATTTCGCCGGGTTTTACGGCGGAGATGTGGATGCGGGTTTCTTTAATCTCTATCAACTGGCCTCACCATGTGGGCAGGATTTTCTGCGAATTCTCCGTCCCAAGCGGGTCTTTCTGATACATTTGCCCTTCAAGGAGGATGACTGTTTCCACTATTGCAGCCTGGCCCGTCAAGTGGCGCGGAATTTCCCTACAGACCTGCCCAAAGTGGAAATTCTGGCACATATGTCCTGGGTGGATGGGAAGGCTGCCCATTGGGAACAGGACAAGAAAGGAGAGATAACAGATGGTCTATCTGGAGTCGCCCACCAGAGATCCCTATTTTAATTTGGCGTTGGAAGAGTATCTCTTTGAGAAGACGGATCAACGCAAGTCCTATTTCATGCTTTGGCAAAACGACAATACCATTGTAGTGGGCAAGTACCAAAACACCGCCGAGGAGATTAACCAGGCGTTCGTGGATGCCAACGGCATTCGAGTTGCCCGCAGATTGTCTGGCGGAGGAGCCGTATACCACGACAAAGGCAATTTAAACTTCACTTTCATTGTGCCTCAGGACAGCAATCCTGAGTTCAACTTCAGGATCTTTATACAGCCCGTGCTGGACGTTCTGAAGCATTTCAACATCCATGCAGAGTTTACCGGGCGGAATGATTTGACCATTAATGGTATGAAGTTCTCCGGCAACTCCCAGTATGTGCGCCACGGGCGGCTGCTTCACCACGGCTGCATCATGCTGGATTCCAATCTAACAAATGTGGAAAACGCCCTACGTGTAAAACAGGCCAAATTTAGCTCTAAGGCAGTAAAGTCCGTCCGCAGCCGGGTAACCACCATTAACGCCCAGGCTTCTGAGCCCATTTCCATGGCAGACTTCAAGGCGGCATTGAGCGCGCGTGTGCTGGCAAGCGGAGAGCTGGAGCCCTATGCACTGACAGAGGCGGACGTGCTGGCAGTTCAAAAGCTGCGGGATGAGAAGTATGCCACCTGGGCGTGGAACTATGGTTCCTCGCCTGCTTATGATATGCAGCGAGAGATGAAATTCCCGGCGGGATTGGTCACTGCTCACTTGAATGCGGAGAAGGGCCGCATTCAAGATATCTGCTTTTACGGAGACTTTTTTGGAAATGGCGATCTAGCAGAGCTTGAGCGCGCTATGGTGGGACTTCCCCTAGATGAGCGCCTGGCGGAAGCCCTGGAGCCTCTTCGGGTAGGTGATTACATGAACGGAATCACAGCAGAGGATTTAAGCCGACTGCTTCGGGGATAATTGGGTGCGGGCGATTTACCAGCGCCTTTTCCAATGGTCCATCTTTAATCGCCAAAGGTGTCCCCATAATTCCGCCCCTCCGCTGACGCAGGATTCAGCGTTCGCTCGATAAGGGCCTGGGCGGACCCGGCCATCCCGCGCCATAGTTGGACCTGAGGAGCAAGTCGTCAGGTTCTCGCTCCAAGCCAAGGCTCTTTCCCCTCACCGTCAGAGCTGGCGGTTGTGTTTGCTAACGCTACCCCAAAAAAGTACCGGTTTCCGGACCTAGCTCCGGAAACCGGTACTTTTTCGCTGTTACGCGCCAAAGAATCTCTGCGGGTTGGCTGTCACCATGGCCTCAGCCTGGTCAGGCCGCAAGCCCATTTTCTGAAGTTGGGGAAGAATGTCCTCAAAAACATGAGTCCAATTCCAGCGGGATAGATCCTTGGCATCCTGCTCCGAATAGATCCAGGGGTCGCCCAGCATCCGGATAACACTGTCGTGGGAGAGTATGATTTTGTCCGCGTAACCGCTGCCTGCCAGGCCAACAATTTCCGCCAGTCGGCGACTTTCAGGCAGGGCTCCGGTAAAGCCCTGGATTCCCATCCGATCAAAGCCACCGTACACCCCCTGTTCAAAGATTTTAAGCAATTCGTCCATATCAGTGCAGTTGTCCAGGTGGCCAATCATAATATGTTCCGGCCTTGCCCCGTAAGTAATCAGCCTTCTCGCCTGCTCCGAGCCCATGGTACCGGCTTGGGTGTGGGTGAGGATGCGCGTTCCAGTCTCAGCGGATACCCGAGCCGCCGCCCGCAGAAACAAATCTTCATAGTCCGTAATCTGTCCAGCGCTGGTAGCCACCTTAAGCACACCTGTGCGGATGCCCGTGTCACCCACCCCCTCAGTGACTTCCCGATACATCATCTGGTAGATCTCCTCCGCCGCATTTCCGTAGGCCATGCGAAACTTGAAGTAGGCGGGAGCCCCCTCTCCTTCATAGTAATAGCCGGAACTGGCCACAATGTTGACGCCCGTGCGCTTGGAGACCGCCTTCAGAAAGTCCACCTTCCGGCCGCAGTCGGCAGGTGTGGCATCGATGACTGTCTGAAGCCCATGGCGCTCCTTTGCATGGTTGAGTACCGATTCCGCTTGTTCCAAAGCGTCCTCCCAGCGGAAGGGGGCAAGCACAGCTCCCTCCCAGCCAGGATAGCCAAACAGAACGTGCTGGTGGGACAGACAGCGGCCCAGTTCACCGGCTGGAACAGGACCCAATACGGTCTGTACATAAGTTCTCATGAAAATGCCCTCCCTTTTTATAATGACTTGTGAGATGAGCAATTGAGATGCCAACCGCTGTGGCGGACGGGAATTCATATCCATGAGGCTAAAAAGAATACCATCGTATTTATTTTATACTGTATTTTTGACACCTGAACGGCAAGTGCGCCTCAATATGAGCACGTTTCAGACTTGGCATAAAAAATGCTAAATTTAAAAACAGAACCCGTTCTTGCAGCAAAATAAAGGAGGTATCTACTATGGAAGGTACAATGCGCGCATGGTTTATTACTGCCCCTGGCAAGATGGAGATGCGGGAAGTCCCCATTCCAAAGATTGGGCCCAAAGATATCCTGTTCAAGGTCTCCTATGCGGCCATCTGCGGCGGAGATCTGCCGGCTTTCAAGAAGGGCAGCTATCTGCAGCACTATCCCATTACCACTGGCCACGAGTTCACCGGTTATGTGGTTGAGGTCGGAGATGAAGTCAAAGACATCCCCGTGGGCCTGCGCTTTATGGGCACAAACATCCAGTGGTGCGGAGAGTGCGAGGCCTGCAAGTCCGGCAACTTCTTTGCCTGTGATGATGTGACCCGGAAGGGGCTGGGGTTTGGCGTAAATGGTGTGTTTGCTGAGTACAGCGTGCTGCACAATGCCATGCTGAATATCAGCGTCTATCCCTTGCCGGACAGCATCAATGATTTGGAGGGCGCCACCTGTGAGCCCATGTGTGTAGGCGCCGGCGTTGCTGACATTACTGGTCTGAAGGGCGGCGAGCGTGTTGCAATTTACGGCGCCGGCATCATCGGTCAGAGCATTCTCCAGACAATCAAAGCCCAGTGGCCCGATTGCCAAGTGGCCATGATTAACCGCTCCACCTTCCGGCTGGATCTGGCTAAGCAGAGCGGCGCAGACTATGTTATCAGTCCTACCGCAGACAAGCCCGCCATCGACAGCCTGCGGGAACTCTGGGGAACCTCTAATTATGCCTACCACTATGGGCCAGGAAAAAGCGAGGCTGTCAATGTGGATGTGGTCTACGAATGCACGGGTAATCCTGACATCGTGGCAGAATGTTTCCATGCGGTTCGAAATGGCGGAACTGTCTGCTTGGTAGCGGGATATAGCGATGATTATCGCGCCCCCATTGCACCTGCGGATCTGTTCTTTAAGAGCGTCCACTATGCGCCTGGCCTGGCGGGCAACTTTGCTAAGTCCGTGCAATATATGGCCGAGGGCAAATTCAAAACCACTCACCTGATTACCCATGTATTCCCCCTGGAGGAGCTTCCCAAGGCTTTTGAAGCTGCCTCCGATACCAAACACAGCTGTAAGGTCTGCCTCAAGGTGGACCCCGCGGCGCCAGATTACCCCTATAACAAACAAGACTGAGGGGGACCAGGGATGAGCCAGAAAAAAAGAACCGCACTTGTTACAGGGGCAGGAGCCGGTGTGGGTAGGGCGGTCGCCCTGACCCTGGCGAAGGAGGGCTGCAATCTGGTGGTGGTGGGTCGCTCTGAAAGCAATACCATGGAGACCACCAAGATGGCCTTGGCATACGCCGAGGTGCTCCCGGTAATCGCCGATATCAGCTCTGAAGCAGATACCATTCGGTATGTCAACGCCACGGTGGATCGCTTCGGCTCCATCGACGTATTTGTCAACAGCGCAGCCCGCTTCCAGCCGGAGGTGTTGTTGGCCGACACAGACACGGAACTCTTTGATGATATTATGCGTATCAACGTCAAGGGTGCCTTCCTGGGTATGAAGTATGTACTGCGTCAGATGATACCGCAGAAGAGCGGCGTTATCATCAATGTGGCCAGCCGGGACGGATTGTTCAGCGAGCCTACCCACGGCTCTTATAGTGCCAGTAAACACGCCTTGATTGGTCTGACCAAAAACGCCGCCACCGAGTATGGCTCTCTGGGTATCCGGACCTGCGCGGTATGTCCCGGTGCCATCGACACGAAGATGATCGGCTATCTGCTGAAGAATTTGGACTACAACGTACTGGGGCCCATGCGCAGGCCTGCCACCCCCCAGGAGATTGCCGATATCGTCTGCTACCTGGCTTCGGACAAAGCCACATTCCTAAATGGAGCCATCGTCCGCGCGGACGGGGGACAGGGCCTGTAAAAAGGAAAAAGAAAAGGAGGGGTGTTCCTTGCCTGAAACTACTTCCAAATCCAAGAAAATGGTGGCCTACGTCGGTATTTTGATTATCAATTTTCTGGCCATGTACCTCATCTCCGGCGTGGGCGTGTACAGCTATACCGTAGCTGAGACATTCGGCAACCTGCCGTCTGTAAGTATGATCTTTACGCTGGAGTGCGTGGCCCGAGGCGTCTCCATCCCTATTGGCGGCAAAGTGGGAGATAAAGTCGGTCATAAAAAGCTGTTCCTCTTCGCCGTATCCCTATATATTATCTGCTATGCGGCGGCGGCTTTTGCCACCAGCTTCTGGATGTTCACCATTGCCCGTATGGCGTCCGGCTTTGCCTGGGGTCTATTTATGATGAATGGTTTTGTCCTGCTCAGCGCCATCTTCGGACAGGCCAATGCCCCCAAATATTCAGGCTACAATCAGTCCCTCACCACCGTTGCCATGATTATCGGCGCGCCCATTGCCGGTGTGGTCTGCGCGATTAACTGGAGGCTTCAGTTCTATGTGGCCATTGTGTTAATGATTATCGGCCTAGCGCTGTGTGCCTACGGTATTCCTTCCATTCCCCCTAAGCGTGGGGAGGGCAGCAAACTGGATCTGCTGGGCGTCATCGCTACCGGAGTGACTCTGGTGCCATTCTCTTTGGCTATGAACTGGGGAAGCGCCTACGGATGGACAAGTCCGCTGATCGTGGGTCTGCTGGCCGTGGCTGTCATCGGTCTGATCCTCCTGATCTTTGCCGAGCGCAAGGCGACTGACCCGGTATTCCCTGCCAAGCTGTTTAAAAACCGCTATTACTTGTGTATTCTGTTACTTATGTTTATCTTCTCCGTTGGTAATGGGGCGGGTAACTATGGACCTACTTATGCACAGGCGGTTCTGGGGGCCAGCAGTCAGATTTCCGGTCTGCTCAATGTTCCCGGTCTAATCTTGGCGGTAGTACTCACCATCTTTTTTGGTAACCACGCCGCGAAAACAGGAAAATACAAGGGTATGGTTATGGTATGGGCCATCGGCGCTTTAATTGGTAGTATTTTCTGGGCCTTGCTGGGTGCGGCCAGCAGCGCTGCCATGGGCCTGGTCCTTCTATTTGTCGGAGCTTTCCCCATTGCATCGGTCAACAGCGTCAACCAGATTGCTCCATATACCTACCCTATGACAATTTTGGAGCCCCAGGATCTGGCTACCGGCCTGGCATTTATGGGCCTGGCTGGCGCACTGGGTTCCACCATTGCCGGCGGTCTGTGCGCGGCCCTGATGAACAGCGCCGGTGGACTGCTGCTGGTATTCAAGGTCCCGGTGGTTTGTTCCGTGCTGATGCTAATCTGTGCGATTCTGTTTAAAGACCGGAAATAGGTTCGGCAGCTGTCAGGGGCCATCATAGCCATGATTCATTGGGGCTCTCCAAATTTGTTACAACGCCGCACTTTTATGCGGGCCCCTTCAATTTTTTAGGGTGGAAACCATGATAAATTGCAGGATAAATCCTGCCACCCGTCTTGATTGCCCGACGGCATAAAAGCAGGCCAGCGCAAGCCCAACAGAAGATTCTCTGTTCCGAGACAATCCCCGGCTAGCAATTCGTCCTGCCCGATTCCTAATATGGCAGTTTTCTTCTGTGTCAGCAGAACCACTGATCTTGTTTGCCGACGCTACTCATTGATAAGAGCCTCGCAGCTTGTTTGGATAACAGGCTGCGAGGCTCTTACAAATTGCAAATTTCTCATTCGCGTGCCGGGCAATGCTCGTCCGGAAGGGGGACCGCCGGATCTTTTCCTCTGCGTCGGTAAGGCGACCCCCTTCCCTGCCGTCACGTCCGCCCGGCGGCGGCCCCATAGCCTGTTTCGATCAGCTCCAGCACCATCAGAGAGGCCTCCAGCTCCCGGCGGATATCGGAATCCTCCAGTGATATGGACAGCATACTTTCGATCCGGCCCACCCGGTAGATGACGTTGTTACGGTGCATATGCAGATATGCGGCGGCGACGGTGGGACGGCGCTCACAGAGCAGGTATCCATACAGCACCCGCAGATTATCATTATGCTCCCGCAGGTCCCGCTCAATCAGTTCGTCCAGTAGCGGCGAGTACAGGCCGGCATCCGCCGCCGCTTCCACCATGTGATAGGGGGCGTACCGCTGATAATGAAATATAGTCTCATCGTAGTGATACGCCTCAACTCCCAGTTGGCAGAGGGTGCGCAGCGTACTGACCCGGCAGCCCAGCCGAAGCGCGGCCGCTGTCTGCTGATAAGCCGTCCGGATGTCCGTCAGCCGCGTAAAGGAACGGCTGACCCCGCATCTCCCCTGTTTTTGCTTCAAAAAAGGACCCAGCCGCTCCAGCACCCAGTCCAGCCGCTGTTCGTCTTGTATAAACACCAGCACAGACTTGCCGTACACAAATACTTTTTCGTTTGGGATCAGCTCCGCAGCTTGCTGGGATAGGTAGTGGTCCAACAGGTGGTCTCCCTCCTGCCAGTCCAGCTCCAGAAGCCGGAATTTTCCCTCCGGAGGCAGGCCGATATAGTTCAGCCGCTCCCGCAGATGAGCGGGCTCCAGATTGCGTCCCTCCAAAAGATCTACCAGGAAGTATTCATACATATAGCGTCTTAATGTGTGGGACTGCAATTCCCTGCTCATACACTGGGCAATCCCGTCCCCCAGACAGGCAAAGCAGGCCGCAAGCCCTTCGGAATATGGGCGCCGTGTACAAGGCATTGTAAGGTATCCAATCAGCCTGCGCTGATATTTAAGCGCCCTAGTTATGGTGATAAAGCCTTCTTCAACCTGAAACGCGCCGTCTTTCCCACTGGATACCAGGTCTTTAAGATATCCCCGCACAGAGTACAGCTTGACCATCTCTGCCGAGAGATAGCCGTTTTTGCAAACCTCATTGTAGATGGCGGATGGGCTCTCGGTGTGGGGCGAGCGGGCCAGCAGTTTGAAGCTGGGGTCCATGACCGTGATGGGATTTCCCAGGATAGACTCGCTCAGTTCCAATAGTTTTTCCGCACCGCACCCCGCTAAAAGGGAAAGGTGCATCTCCATATCCCAATCACGCAACTGGTTAAAGCTGTCCTGGAGGGCGTTGAACAGCTCCTCCAGCGGAAGATATGTATTCAATTTAACAGGGCTTATTTTCCCATGGTAGGATAGATCAATTCCATCCTCCCGCTTTCCCAGGTAGAGGGTGGCTTCCGACAGCCGCTCATTGGTCGGCGGCAGCAGTTTAATCCCTTTGATGGGGCCGTTCGTGTACAGCTCTGTCTCCAGCTCCGGATAGGTCTGATTCAGATTGTCCCAAAGCATAGCAAGCGTGATAATCATAATTGTGTATCCTCTTTCAATGCCATTTCTGACCGCTTCCTCACCATCCGGCGAGGAAGATGGCAGGATTTTTGACCATAAACCAATCCTCATCCGCAGCAGTATCCGGTTCTGATAGCCCACGTCACAGTGCGCCCACCGTGTGGCACTGCCGTGCAATCAAGGCATTGTACGCGGCAAGATGGGCCATGCTTATCATACTTGAAAGCGCCGGCTGCCCCATTACCAGCGGCAGCCGACGCTTCCACGCAACACCATTTGAGATGAGATAACGCTGAAATTTGGCCCTTACTTCACATCGGGGCCAAACTGGGCATAGAGCTCCGGCAGGATGGAAGCCAGGTTGGAAAACTCCACCACGTTGTGGAGGGCCAGGCCCATGGGGGCCTCCACGGGCACCCGGAGACCCTGGGGCAGCACGCACATGGGGACCCCCTTGTTGATGCGGGCGCCCATCCAGAAACGGGTGCGGAACTCTACACCGCCCTGAATCTCCCGGCAGGTGTGGATCATCACGGCGGGCACTTTGCCGGTGGGATGGGCCCGGTTCTCGGTGAGGCCGTACCCGCCGAACATGGCCTTCACCGGGGAGGTCCTCAGCTTCTCCGAATCAAAGCCCATCTGCTCCGGCTTCAGGAAGGTGATAATGATATCATCCAAGCCCCCGCCGATATCCTCCATGACGAAATGATCCACCCCGGTGTACTTCTCCTCCAGGGGCAGGGACGGGTCCAGCAGCTTGCGTCGGTCGCTGTCACAGACGGTAATACCGCCGTGGCAGGTGGGACACCAGATCTTGTACCGCAGGCCGGGGCCGGCGGCGTGCCACGCAAACCACCACTGGAGCATCTCCACGGTGCAGCCGGGAAAGACGTTATTCACCGCCACATAGCCCAGACCGTTGTCCATAACGCAGTAGCCGGTCTCCACCTCGTGATAGCCGGGGTCCAATAGGTCGTTGAGCCGCTCCAGAGGCAGGGCCTTGGCGGGATCCATGGGCCCCTTGGACAGGATCTCCATCAGGCGGGGGTTGGGGGTGGCCATGGGACGGTAATAATACTTGGCGTAGGGCAGCTTCTCCTCTTCAGGGGTCAGAGGACGCAGTTCTTCCGACATCGTAAACACTCCTTTCAGCCGGGCTGGTTGGGATAGCGGTCCAGGGGCACGGTCTCCGCCGTCACCCGGATTCCGTCCCCATCCGCCACCTGGACATACCACTCGGGACGGGCGCTGTGCTGGGGATAGTCCTCCCGCAGGAACCAGCCTCTGGATTCCTTGCGGGCCAGGGAACCATTGAAGAACAGTTCGGCGCACAGGAGCATGGAGCGGTACTCATTGCAGGCAAAGAGACCGTGGGGATCGACGGCGCGCACCTGAGGCAGCTGATTCTTCAGCTCCCGCACCCTGGCCAGGGCTGCCTCGATACGGTCCTGACGGCGGTAGAGACTGTTGCCCAGAGGCTGCATGACCTTGTGAATCTCGTCCAGCAGAGCGTAACCGTCCACCGCGCCGGCGGCGGTGAGGGGGGCGCGGAAGCGGCGGTCCACCCCGTCGATCTGCTCCTGGGACAGCTGGCCCAGGGTATGTCCGGCGGCATAATTGGCGGCGGACGCGCCGGCCATGCGGCCGGAATAGAGGGCAAAGGCCAGGCCGCTGCCCCGGACGCGGCCGGGAGGCGGCGGCACCGCGCCGGTAACCCGGGAGCCGCCGTAGCAGATATCGCCAGCGGCTAACAGGCCGGGTACGCTGGTGCTCCAGTCCTGATCCACCCACAGGCCGGAGAACTCGCCAATGAGGCCGGGGACCACCTCGTCGCTGGTTTGCTGGGTAAAGGCGTTGAAGAACAGCCCGCCCCAGAAGCGGTCGGCAAAGGGGCGGTCGTAGTAGGAGTCGGAGGCCAGAATGGAGGTCAGGTAGGGCATCAGCGGGTTCTCGTTCTGGCGGTAGTGCATGGGGCCGTTGCCCGCCTTGACCTGCTTGTACCACTCGGCCAGGCTGTTCTGGTCCATGTCGGGGTGCTCGCCGGCTGTGTGGGCCAGACAGACGTTTTCCCCCTTGTCGTTGAACAGGGCGAACTCTACCCCCATGCTGGATTCAAAATTATCCAGGGAGGTCCAGTTATAGAAGGAGCCAAACTCGCAGTTGGTAAACCGCGCACCGGCCCGCCAAGCAGCGGCCAGCCCCTCGCCCCGGCCCGGGGACCACATGGGCATGATCCGATAGTTTTGGCTGCCGGTGGCCAGCACCACCGTCTTGGCCCGCAAGATCCACTGCTCGCCGCTGTCGATGTGGTAGCCCACCGCGCCGCTGACGCGGCCATCGTCGGTGAGCACATCCACCACGCCCACCCGGTCCACCACCTGGACGCCGGCCTTTACGGCGTAGCTGCGCACCTGAACCATGTAGTCCAGGTCCACGGAGACCAGGGTCCAGGGGAAGTGGTCGGGCTCTGAGAAGGTGCGCTTTCCGTGCTCGTCCTCGCCGGTGATCTGGGCCAGCCATTTCAGAGTCCGGTAGCTGCCGTCCGGGTTCTTGCACACCTTTCCGCCGGACCAGCGGTCCACGGCGTCAATGCTGTCGTTCATCCCCTGGGCGTACCGGAGCAGGCCCTCCTGGTCGTTCAGATAGTCCCCCACATACTTGGTGTGGTAGGCCACGAAGTCCTCCGGTTTGCTGCTGCCCAGCATGGTGATGATCCCGGCGCCCCGGTTGGCCTTGCCCGCATAACCGGCGGTGTACTTCTCCACCACGGTCACAGTCAGTTCGGGATTGGCCTCTTTTGCGGTAATGGCAGCGGCCAGTCCGGCCAGGCTGCCTCCAACGATGAGAATATCTGCGGTATGAGTGGGCATGAGGTTCCCTCCTTCTTACAAAATGTTCTCCCGCGGGAAGCGGTAGTGGGCGTAGTCGGGCACGACCTTGACAGCCCGCTTGGGGCAGTTGAGTTCGCAGAACAGGCACTGCACACAGTCCTGCGGATAGGCCACCACCGGCCTGCGGGCTTTCTCGTCCCACTTGATGACATCAATAAAGCAGGATTTGAAGCAGAGCTTGCAACCAATGCACAGCTCCTGGTTAATAATGATTTTGTTCACGCAAAGC
Source organism: uncultured Flavonifractor sp. (assembly GCA_944385625.1). Lineage (GTDB taxonomy): Bacteria > Bacillota > Clostridia > Oscillospirales > Oscillospiraceae > Flavonifractor. Next base: position 40,678 of record CALWXZ010000003.1, read on the forward strand.
TCCCTCCTGATAGCAGAATTTAGGTCTGTTTGTCGGGTATATTATAAAAAGAACGGGGGGTGAAATCATTGGACGGATCTACAATCTGAATCTTTTTTCATAAGCCGGCGTAGGGCGTAATGTTCAGGTTTTACTTATTTTTCCATTTCCTTGCACACAGTCAGCGCCGCGGCCAGCTGGTCCGGGCAGGAGGTGCCCTTGTCCAGACATTGGATGCCCTTCAGCCGGGCGATGGCGTCCTCAACAGGCATACCTGTCAGGAGACGGCTGAGGGCCTGGGTGAATCCGGGGCAGCCCAGCACAAACTCCACGGATTGGATCCGCCCCCGGTCCACCTCCAGTATGATTTCTTTGGCACAGGTTCCTTTTGTCTGATAACGCATACTTTTCTCTCCTGTCTCTGGTATAAGGCCGCGGCCTGTTGTATAATGCCACTATAAACCTTCCTATTATAGGAGAGTCAAGTCTGGCGGAGGGGGGAATTGGAGTGCAGGGCTATCTTTCCATAGGCGACTTTGCCAAACTGCGGAACGTGAATCAAAAATCGCTGCGGTACTATGAGCGAATCGGGGCATTAACACCGGCCTATACAGATCCCGATACCGGCTACCGCTACTATGCGCTGGAACAGCTGGTGGAGATGGATATGATCCTGATGTGCCTGGAGCTTAACATTCCTTTGCGGGACGCGGAACAGTACCGCAATCCCGACAAGACCCTGGATATCCGGCGTTTGCTCCAGGATGGCCGGCGGAGGGCCCAGGAAAAACTGGAGCATCTTCAGGCCACCATGGAGCAGATGGATGAGGCCTTGGAGCGCATTGCGGAAAACTGTCCCTACCAGGCCCAAGCGGGTAGCTACACACGCCACCTGCATCAACGCCTGATTCTGAGAGAATCGTTCGTCCCCTCCGGCGGAGAACTGGGCGTTAAGCAGAGTTCCACGAAAATCTTTCTCCGCGGGCAGTCTCTTGGACTGCTGCCGGCCTTCACCTTTCCCATCGGACTGATTGCGGAGCGCTGCGGCCCAGAGATCAAAACCTCCATTTTTCTGGAGGTGCTCCGGCGGAAGGAGGAGATATCGGCTGTGGAGACCCTGCCGGCGGGGACCTATCTCTGCCAGCAGCGGCCGTCCTGCGAGTTGGGAGACGTGGAAGGCCTGGCGGCGGCGTATTTTGAAGCGCGTCCTCACGCGGACCGGGTAATCATTACCAATTTGACCTTGGCACAGTTTGACGTGAAAAATCCGGTGCTGGAACTACAGGAGCCGCTCTGAAGACAACAGGGGGAGCGGCGGGAGATCATCTCCCGCCGCTCCCCCTGTTGATTGTTGGGCATGGTTTCCCGGATGGGTCTGAACTTTCCACTTGACTCTCCCATTATGGGAGAGTTTATAGTAAATACGCTGCCAGTTTACCGGGCGACTTGGATGTGGCCCAGAAAGGAAGGATCAGATGGAAGCAGCAGAAAACAATCCCCTTGGGACCCGGCCGGTAGGAACATTGCTCCGGACCTTTGCGGTTCCCAGTATCATTTCCATGGTGGTCAGCACCCTGTACAATATTGTGGACCAGATCTTTATTGGCAGAGGCGTGGGATACCTGGGCAACGGCGCCACCAATGTCATATTGCCTCTGACTGTGATTGCATTGGCCCTGGGGCTGCTGGTGGGCGACGGCGCCACCGCCTATTTCAGCCTGTGCCTGGGGCAGCAAGACCCCAAGCGGGCCGCGCAAGGTGTGGGGCAGGCCATTACGCTGACCATTTTAATCAGCGTGGTTTTGACCGTACTGTCCCTTTTGTTTTTAAGGCCCTTGTGCGTCCTCTTCGGCGCCACAGAGACCATCATGCCCTATGCCCTGGACTACGGGTATGTAATCATACTGGGCTTTCCCTTTTATACCTTCAGCATGGGCTTCAATTCCATTCTGCGGGCTGACGGAAGCCCGGTCTACGCCATGGTATCCACATTGAGCGGAGCAATTCTGAACACTATCCTGGACCCCATCTTCATCTTTGTGTTTCATATGGGGGTGACCGGCGCGGCAATTGCCACCATTCTGGGCCAGATTGTCTCCTGTATCATCACCCTGTTCTATCTGAGGCGGTTTAAGTGTATCGCCCTGACCCGGGACTGCCTGAAGCTGAAGGCCCCCCTCTGCCGGAAAATATGCAGTCTGGGAATCTCCAGCTTTGTCATGCAGCTGGCGGCCACCATTGTGATTACCGTCATGAACCATGTGCTGGTCCAATACGGGGCGCTCTCCAAATACGGCTCCGAGATTCCCATGACCACCCTGGGCATCACCATGAAAATCAATCAGATCATCACGGGGATCGTCATAGGCATCGCGGTGGGCTCCCAGCCCATCATCGGATACAACTACGGCGCCGGAAAAACGGACCGGGTGCGGAAGGCCTACTTTCTGGCCATTTTCTGCTCCACCATGGTGATGGGACTGGGAACCGTCCTCTTCCAGATTTTTCCCAACGCCATTATCAGTATTTTCGGTTCTGAATCCGCTCTATACAATGAATTTGCGGTAAAGAGTCTGCGCATTTTCCTGCTGCTCATCCTGCTCAACGGTTTCCAACTCTGTACCGGAATCTTTTTTCAAGCCATTGGAAAGCCCGTCCAAGCAACGCTCATCTCCCTCTCCAGACAGGTCATCTTTCTGCTGCCCGCATTGCTCGTTTTGCCCCGTTTTTTAGGCGTAGAGGGGGCATTGTGGGCCGGTCCCGTGGGAGACTGCTGTGCCTTTTTCCTGGCACTGCTTTTTGGCGCAATGGAGATGAAACGATGGGGCACAACCCTGGACCCAGCCCATCCTCCAGCCTGAAACACTATTTTTTACGATTGGAGGAATAACAATGGCACAGATTTTTGATCCCATTTCAGTGCGCCATCTAACCCTGAACAGCCGCTTGGTCATGCCGCCTATGGCCAATGCAAAGGCAGACGAGCGGGGCTGTGTAACTGACGCCATATGCGCTTATTACCAGCAACGAGCAAAATACAGCAAGGTGGGCCTGATTATCACCGAGCACTGCTATATTCATCTCCAGGGAAAGGCCCATCCCGGTCAGCTCTCCATAGCCACTGATGAGACGATTCCGGCCTTTAGACAGCTGACCACCTGTATCCACGGGGAGGGCGTTCGGGTCTTTGCCCAGCTAAGCCACGCTGGGTCTGCCGCCATGTCCAAAAACACCGGACAGACACCCGTCGGACCCAGCATGGTCTATCATCCCAAGCAACCGGAGGAGCTGCCCGCCGCCATGACCGTCGGGCAAATTCATGAGGTTACGGCCTGGTTTGCCCAGGCTGCGCTGCGGGCCAAGCAGGCGGGCTTTGACGGAGTGGAGATTCACTCGGCCCACGGCTACCTGCTCAACCAGTTCTATTCCCCTCTGGCCAATCGAAGAGCGGACGAATACGGCGCCCAATCGGTGGAGCATCGCATAAGATTTCACCGGGAGGTCATACAGGCGGTACGGGAAGCGGTGGGTAATGACTTCCCCATCGCCATCCGCCTGGGCGGCTGCGACTACCAAGCGGGTGGAAGCACCGTGGAAGATTGCGTGGGGGCCTGCAAGATTTTCCAGCAGAGCGGCGTGGACCTGCTGGATCTCACCGGCGGCATGAACGGCTTTGTGCGCCCCGGCCACAGCGAGGCGGGATATTTCCGGGACATATCCATCCCTGTCAAACAGGCCGTCCATATTCCGGTGCTGTTGACCGGCGGCGTCACCAACCTGGACCAGGCCAAAAGGCTGATGGCGGACGGCTGCGGAGATTTGATCGGCGTGGGCAGAGCTATCTACAAAAACCCCCACTGGGCGGATGGTCCCTCCCAAAAACCCATTTAATGATCCAACATCGCCGGAAGCACAACCAGTTTGAAAACTGGTTGTGCTGAGACTGTGGAAAAAGGCTGCATGGCAGATGAAGCGGAACCCCGGCTGGATGAGGCCGGCCTCATAAGCGGAAAGATCTATAAACTATAGCTGCTATTGCTTTGATTGCTTTTCGATTTTTTAGGTATTCTAAGTGTGCAGCCGGCCCGCCTGAACGGCAGACCGGCTGCTTTTTCTGGAGTACCCCGCTGGGCGTGAACATTATGAGTTCAATTCTGCCTCATCCAACATTGTTTCAATGAGGATTCCGTAACCTTGACTGGGATCATTTACCAGAACATGAGTCACCGCCCCCACCAGTCTGCCGTCCTGGAGAATGGGGGAGCCGCTCATCCCCTGGACAATGCCCCCGGTGGTGTCCAGCAGTTCGGGATCTGTCACTTTCAGCATCAGGTTGCGGGTATCTCCCTCTTTTTCGGGAAAAATACGGGTGATCTCCACCTGATACTCCTTTACGGTATCACCGGATACGTTGGAGCGGATGACCGCCGGACCCACCCGGACCTGACTGCGCTCCGCCACCGGCACCGGCTCCAGGCCATCGGCCAGCGCCAGATGGCTGCTCTGACCAAAGATGCCGCTGCCGGTATTGGACCACAGCTGGCCCAGATCCTGCTCCGTCCGGAAGGCCCCGTGGAGCTCCCCCGGCACTCCCTTTACCCCCTTCTGCACATCGGTGACTTCGGAGTAGAGGATGGACCCGGACTGCATGGGCATCAGTTTTGCGGTATCCACATCATTGATGCCGTGGCCCAGGGCGCCGAAGGTGCCGCTCTCCGGGTCCCAGAAGGTCAGGGTTCCGATACCCGCCATGGAGTCCCTGATCCAGGCCCCCAGCTTATACTGGCCGTCGGCGCTGCACTGGACGGCCTGGGCGGTAAACTGGACCTGCTGGTCGTCCCGCACCGCCCGGATACTCAGGGCCTGGTCCCCTGCCTGCTGCAAAACGGCCTGAACCTGCTCAATGCTGTCCACCTCTTCCCGGTTGATGTGGGTGATGATGTCCCCCTCTTTCAGCCCGCAGTCCCGGGCCGGCGTGTGGCTGCCGTCGGCTGCGGTTACCGCGCCGAATCCGACCACCATCACGCCGTCGGAAAACAGTTTGATCCCCACCGTCCGGCCCATGGGGATCACCTGCCGCTGCTCCGCCGCGCCAGCCGGCTGGAACCAGGCCGCGCAGGTAAGCAGCAACACCGCCATCAGTATCGCTCCCACCCAGGGCCTGACCTTTGGTTCTTCTTTTCCCATTTGACACTTCACGCTCCTTCCCCAAACAGTAGGCGCCTCCTGCGCCCGGTTTTAATATGGACCTGCGGCAGGCAAAAAACGCTGGCAATGAAATGTCGCTTTGGATTGGGGCCGCCTTCCATCGGCTGGGCGGCAGGCCGTTGCAAATTTACCCCTGTGCTTTTCTCCCCCCGCTTCCTGGTTTTGACCCGGGCTGCTGTGGTAGTTTTCCTTTTATTTGCATATGTTATGAAAGATAAGAGGAAAGGATGTGTCCGCCATGCCGCGCCTAAACAAAACCGAATGGATTGCTTTTGCCGCCGCCACGGTGGCCGGCGCCTGCCTGCACTTTCTCTATACCCTGCTGCCCTGTCCCGTCACCGCGCTGGTGGCCCCCGTCCGGGAGAGCCTGTGGGAACATATTAAGCTGATCTACTGGCCCTGTCTCATTGCCGGGCTGGCGCTGCGCCCGAAGCAGCCGGAGCTGCTGGCACAGCGGGCTTTCTCGCTGCTGGTTTCGGTGGCGGGTATGCTGGCCATCGGCTATGTGTACCACATCTGCTTTCAGGGGGACTCCCTTCTCTTTGATATCGCCCTGTATGTGCTGATGATGGCAGTGTTTTTCCTGCTGCCCCACTTGCTGGGCCAGACCTTCTGGCGCGGCGGTCAGGCGGTGCTTGTTCTGCTGGTGCTGGCGCTGGGGGCGGCCACCATGCTGTTTACCTTTCTGCCCCCTGACGGGCTTTTGTTTGCCGACCTGTCCGGCACGCCCACCTGGGTCACCCTGCCCTGCTGAAGCAACATCCGGAGCGGGGAGGAGCCGGGAAAATCCCGTCTCACTTCCCGCCCTCCGGACGCCTGCCAAAATCACATAAAATTTACCTGCTTTCTACATCGGATGCCTTGTAATTCTGTGTCCGTTTTGTTACCATGAAGGTATCCGATTCGCCCACATTCAGAGGAACCTTTTGTACCTGCGGATGGGTTCAGTGTTGATCCGTCGGCCAGAAAGTTCCCCGCTGGTAGGGCCCGGAAGGAAAGGTGGAATGTTTCATGAGCAAACACACACGCAAGATCCTGTCATTATTCCTGTCCCTTACCATGGCCAGCGGCTTCTGTATCCCCGCCATGGCCGCCGAGGAGGAAACCCCCACCCCTGTGGACGGAGGCATTGTGGTGCTGTACACCAACGACGTCCACTGCACCAGTGACGACGGGATGTCCTATGCCGCCGTCGCCGCCTACAAAGCTGAGATGGAGGCCGGCTACGGCGCCGGCAACGTCACCCTGGTGGACAATGGCGACGCCATTCAGGGCGGTATCCTGGGCTCCCTGTCCAAGGGCAGCTGGATCGTGGACATCATGAACAACGTGGGCTATGACATTGCCATCCCCGGCAACCACGAGTTCGACTTCGGCATGGATACCTTCCTGGACATTGCAAAAAATCAGGCCGAATACACTTATGTCAGCTGCAATTTTGTGGACGCCGGTGGTAAGACCGTGCTGGACCCCTATACCATGGTCACCTACGGCGACGTGGACGTGGCCTATGTGGGCATCTCCACCCCTGAAACCATGAGCAAATCCGCCCCTGTCTATTTCCAAAACGATCAGGGCGAGTATATCTACGGCTTCTGCCAGGACAAGGACGGCACCGCCCTCTACACCAAGGTACAGGACACCGTGGACGCCGCCCGCGCGGCAGGCGCCGACTATGTGGTGGCCCTGGCCCACCTGGGTGAGGACGCCCAAAGCTCTCCCTGGATGTCCACCCAGGTCATCGCCAACACCACCGGCATCGACGTGGTGCTGGACGGCCACTCCCATACTACCGAACCCTCCAAGACTGTAAAGAACGCCGACGGTGAGGACGTGCTTTTGAGCCAGACCGGCACCAAGGCCCAGTCCGTGGGCAAGCTGGTCATCGCCCCCGACGGCACTATGACCACCCAGCTGGTTGCTCTGGCCGACGTGGACACCACTTCCCAGGCCTATGCCTCCGCCAAAGCCTATATCGAGGGCATTCAGTCCGAGTACAAGGCCATGTCGGAAGAGGTGGTTGCCACCTCCTCTGTGGATTTGACCGTCAACGACCCCTATACCGGAAAACGGGCGGTCCGCTCCGCCGAGACCAACCTGGGCGATCTGTGCGCCGACGCCTACCGGGCGCTGCTGGACGCCGACATCGGCTTTGTCAACGGCGGCGGCGTCCGTGACAACATCGCCGCCGGGGACATCACCTATGGCGATATCATCAACGTCCACCCCTTCGGCAACCTGGCCTGCCTGGTGGAGGTCACCGGCCAGCAGATCCTGGACGCCCTGGAGCTGGGCGCTATGCAGGTGGGTGTGTCTGAGAGCGGCGGTTTCCTGCAGGTCTCCGGCCTCAAGTACACTGTGGACACCTCCATCCCTACCTCTGTGGAGGTGGATGATGCCGGCAACTTTGTGAAGGTGGCCGGTGACCGCCGGGTGAAGGACGTCCAGGTCCTGAACAGCGAGACCGGCGCATACGCCCCCATTGATCCCAACGCCACCTACACCCTGGCTTCCCACAACTATATGCTCAAGTCCGGCGGCGACGGCTACACCATGTTCGGCGCCAACAATGTGAAGATTCTGCAAGATGAGGTTATGGTGGACAACGAGGTCCTCATCAATTACATCAAGGACGATTTGGGCGGCGTGGTAGGCCAGCAGTACGCCAATCCCAGGGGCGACGGCCGCATCACCGTTCTGTATGCCGACGCCGACTTCTCCTCCTGGTACGGCAACGCCGTCCGCTATGTGGTGAATAACGGCATCATGAGCACCACCAACGGCTTCAGCTTCACTCCCTTCGGCCAGGTAAGCCGGGCCACCGTCTATCAGGTCCTCTACAACATGGAGGGCAGCCCCGCCGTGGAGAGCGCCACCGTCACCGATACCGAGGGGATGTGGTACTCCGACTGCATCAACTGGGCCGCCTCCGTGGGTCTGTTTGATGGCACCGCCTTCGGCGAGGATCAGACCATCACCCGGGCCGAGATCGCCGATCTGATCGCCGCCTATGCCGACTACAAGGGCATTGCCTCTCCCACCGCCGACGGCTCCATGGAGAAGGCCCCCGACTATGCCTCCATCCCCGCCCAGTCCCTGGACGGCATGACCTTCTGCTACTACGCCGGCATCATGACCGGCAACGAGGCCGGCCAGCTGATGCCCGCCGGCCAGCTGACCCGGGTGGAGTTCGCTCAGGTTCTGTCCAACTTCGCCGCTCTCACCGCCGAAGAGGCGGCCGCCTGAGGCCTGTATCCCGTTTTTACGCAAAAAAGATGGGGCGTGCATCTGCACACCCCATCTTTTTTGGTTACGCCTGAACCGCCTGCTTCAGCGCCTGGGCCAGTTGGTCCGGGCAAGAGGTGGCCTTAAACCCGCAGCGGATACCCTCCAGCCGCCGGATGGCCTCCTCCACCTTCATGCCCTCCACCAGGCGGGAGATGCCCTGAAGATTGCCGTTGCAGCCGCCCTGAACCTGGAGGGAGCGGATCACACCGTCCTCCACATTCAGCAGCATACGTTGGGAGCAGACGCCCCTGGGATGATAATCAATGGTCATATTTCTCTCTCCTTTGAACTTCCCTGTTAACGGGGCAAATCATACCATACTTTGGACAGGATTGCAATTCTTTATCCCACTGTGGTATAATAACCGCAAAGTGACCATCCGGCCAACCGATATTGGCGCCGTTGAGAGGAGGTGTGTCCATTGGCTCCCAGTGCCAAGCTGGCTCTATCCAATTCTCTGCGCCGTCTGCTGCAGAAGAAATTTCTGGATGATATCACGGTCAAGGAGATCGTGGAGGACTGTGAGGTCAACCGGCAGACCTTCTACTATCATTTCCAGGATATCTATGATCTGCTCCACTGGTTTCTGGAGCATGAGACCACCGAGGCCCTGCAGTCCTGTACCTCCTGGCAGGAGGCACTGATGACGGCGTTTCATTACATACAGGATAACCACGTCATCATCTATCATATCTACCGCTCCGGCGGCCGGGAGCATCTGGACTGTCAGTTTTTCACCATGTCCCACGCCCTGACCGCCAAGCTGCTGGACGCCGCCGCCCAGGGACTGGTCCTGGACCAACGGGACCGGGATTTCCTCGTGGATTTCTATATGTACGCCCTGGCCGGTACCATGTTGGGTTGGCTGGCGGACGACATGAAGGAGGAGCCGGCTGAACTGGCTGCCCGCATCAGCTTCCTGCTGGAGGATGAGTTCCGCCGGGTGGCCCAGCGCTTTGCCATACCGCCCCAGACCCCCTGATCTTCCCCACCTCCCCGGTGGAACCTGTGAAACAGGTCCTGCCGGGGAGGTTTCTTGTCAGTTTTTTCGGTTGTTTCACGGCAGCATCCCAATTTTCTATCCAGGTTGACAATTGACTTTTTGCCCAAATCCAACTACTATTTTATATCATGTATGTGATAGTGTGACAGAGGGGGGAATGGGCTACGGATTATCACTTCTTATTTGAGATCGCCATTATCCTGTTGAGCACCAAGGTTTTGGGAATTGTGACCAAACGCTTTGCGTTGCCTCAGGTGGTGGGCGCGCTGCTGGCCGGCCTGCTGCTGGGCCCCGCCATGCTGGGTCTGCTGCAGGAGACCACACTGATGGATCAGCTGGCGGAATTGGGCGTTATCGTGCTGATGTTCAACGCCGGTCTGGAGACCGACTTGGGCGAGCTGAAAAAAGCCGGCGCTTCCGCCTTCATCATCGCCCTCATCGGCGTGCTGGTCCCGCTGGCCGGCGGCTTTGCTCTGGCCTGCTTCTTCAACGCCGGAGCCGATACCTTCCTGCAAAATGTCTTTATCGGCGTCATCCTGACCGCCACCTCCGTCAGCATCACGGTGGAAACCCTGAAGGAGATCGGCAGGCTGTCCACCCGCTCGGGCAACGCCATTCTGGGCGCCGCCATCATTGACGACGTGCTGGGCATCGTGGCCCTCACCATCATCACCAGTATGTCGGGCACCGGCGCCAACGTGGTGGTGGTCCTGCTGAAGATCGTGGCCTTCTTTGCCATCAGCGTGGTGGCCTGGATGCTCCTCCACCGGTTTGTGGAGTGGTGGTTTAAGCGCTATGACCGGGACAAGCGGCGGTTTGTGGTTATTTCCTTTGCGTTCTGCCTGCTGTACGCCTATTTTGCCGAGGAGTTTTTCGGGGTGGCCGACATCACGGGGGCCTACATCGCCGGACTGATCTTCGCCAAGACGCCCAGGGTCACCTATTTGCAGGACCGCTTTGAAACCCTGTCCTATGCCCTGCTCTCTCCCATCTTCTTTGCCAGTCTGGGACTGAAAGTGGTGCTGCCCGAGATGAGCGGCTCCATCGTTCTCTTCTCGGTCCTGCTGATCCTGCTGGCCGTGGTGTCCAAGGTGGTGGGCTGCGGCCTGGGCGCTAGGCTGTGCCGCTACTCCGGTCAGGATTCCCTCCGCATCGGCGTGGGCATGATCTCCCGGGGCGAGGTGGCTCTGATTGTGGCCAACAACGGCATTTCCGCCGGACTGATGAAGACGGAATTTTTCGGCCCGGTGGTGCTGATGGTGATCGCCACCACCATTCTCACCCCCATTCTGCTCAAGCTGGTCTACCGCGGCAAGGAGAACGATTACAGCGACCTGCAGGAGAGCGAGCTGGTCAACCGCTATGAAGACGCCGCCGCCTTCGATCTGGCCTCCCAGGCCCTGTTGGAGGACCACGAGCGTCTCCGCGATCAGGTCCAGTCCCCCCGGAAAAAGGGCGGGAAGAAGCGCGCTGTCAAATAAAAAAGCCTCCCAGCCGGGAGCACTGAACAGAGGAGGGCCTGCCGCGCAGCTGCGCGGCAGGCCCTCCTCTGCCTGTCTTGCCTTAGCCGTTCAGATAGCTGTTATACAGCTCCACCAGCTCGTCCTGCTGAGGGGAAATGATAAGGCGCACATAGACGCCGTCCCGCTTGACCTCGCTCTTCTCCACGATGGCGTACTGGTCGGGCAGATAGTTGTTAAACTCGTTGCGGCGGGCGTCCAGCCGGCTCTGGAGCTTGGTCTCCACCGTCTTGGCGCTGTCCTCGTCCTTGGCCTTGACCAGCACGATCTCCTTGGCGGTGATTCCATCCGCCGCCAGGTCCGCGGCAAAGGTATCCACATCTTCGCTCTGGATGCCGTAGAAATTGAGCATATCGTCCTGACTCAGTTCAATGCCGCCCTCGATGGGCGCCTTCTCCAGCATGGCCTGCATCACTTGCTTCACATCCATATCGGCGGCCTTTTGAGTGCCGCCGCAGGCGGCCAGTCCCACCGCCACGGTAACCGCCAGTGCCAGCAGCAGGATGCTGCGTATCTTCTTGTTCATACAATCACCTTTCCGCGGCCCCTGCCGCACATTTTTTCTCCCTCTCAGCCCTGCTGATAGGCCGCCGCGTCCTGCACCAGGTAGTCCACCCAGATCCGGCAGGCCTCGTCGGTAAAGTGCATCCCCATGCCGGAGGCGTCGCTGCAATAGGCGTCGGGCAGATATCCCTCCTGATCGGTGAGCACCGAGGCGATATCCACATAGTGATAGCCGTTGCGCTGGCACATCTCCTTCAGCTTTTCATTGTACAGCTTCAGATTGGCGTTGCTAAGCACTTTTTTCTCATTGCCCTTGTGGATGGGGGTGGCGGACTGGACAAAGATCTCCAGGTCCGGTGTCTTTTCCTTGATGAGCTTGAGCAGCGTCTCCATATTCTCCGCCGAGCCGTCCACCCCGTACATCCCCACATCGTTCATGCCCAGCAGGATGTAGAGCTTCTTGGCGCCGCAGGCGTGGACCGAGTCCTCCAGGCGCATTTTGCTGCCCTGGTAGAGGGGATGGACCGACTGATCGCTGACCTCCCAGAGGGCGTTGCCACTGCCCAGGCTGCCGGCGGTCAGGAACTGGGCCTTGCCCAGATAGTCCGGATCGCTCTGCCGCATTTTGGTCACATAGCCTGTCAGTTTCAGCGACACCGAGTCCCCCACAAAAACGGCGTCGTCAAACCAGGACCAGGGGTCCTCCGGCACCACCGTGGAGACCGTGGGGGTACCGGCGCCCCCGCCTTCGATTCTGCCGGCCAGATCCAGGGTCTTGTAAAGGAGGGTGGCGGTCTCGCTGCGGGTTACCGGCTGGTGGGGAGCCAGCAGCCCGTCCCCCGTGCCGCTGACGATGCCCCGGGCATAGAGGTCCCCAATGGCCGCCAGGGCCCAACTGCTGACGGAATCCACGTCTCCAAAGTCAGCCAGTCCGCCCGACAGGCCCTCCTTCTGCTCCACGTCAAAGACCGGCAGGGCCCGCCACAGGAACGTAAAGGCCTGCTCCCGGTCCAGAAACGCCGCCGGAGAGAAGGTGGTCTCGGAAGTGCCCTGGGAGACTCCCTGCTCCACCGCCCAGCCCACCGCCTGATAGTAGGCATCCTCCGGACGCACATCGGTAAAATTAGGCGCGGCCCCGGCCGGGCTGCCGGCCGCCCGCCACAGGCTGAGGACAAAATCTCCCCGGTTGATCTGCACATCCCCCAGGAAATTGCCCGTCTTGGTGGTGTACATCACATCGTGCTCCACCATATAGGACACATAGGGGTAGGACCAGTGGTCCTGGGATACGTCCTGAACGGTGCCGCCGGAGGAGCCGCCGGTCATCAGCGCTCCCGCCAGCAAAAATGCGATCACCTGTTGGATCAGCATACTGTTCCCTCCTGCCGTGATTTGGCTCCAGTTTATCAGATTTTTCAGATTCCGTCCAGAGAAAGCGGTAGAATCTTTTTGCTCTCTTTTCCTTTTTTCCACAATAATGGGGAAACCGTTCTTCCGCCCCGTTGGGGCGCAACGGTTTCAGAGCGCCAGCACCAGTTCTTACGATTTTATGATGGCCGCCAAGGGGGGCGCAAAGGGCCTGCCGCAATGCTGCGGCAGGCCCTGGCTGTCGAAAAGGTGGCAGACCACTTTTTCGAGGGGGATATTGTTTTGACAGGCTGGGGCGTGCCGCTTTTTCGGCGCTCAAGGCCCGCTAATTGGCGGGGACGTAGGGCTCCTCCGGCGGCGTCTCTGCCGGCGGGGGCGACGGGGAGGGCGTCACGCCGGGTTCCACAGTCTCTCCACCGGAACCTTCCGTATCCGTGGGCTCGGGGGGAACGGTGGGATAGGTGGCCGGATTGGTGGGATCAAAGCCGGGCCACTGCTCCTGCGTGGGCCAGGTGGACTGGTCCTCCAGCCGGAAGGTGGAGGGATCATACTCGGCCGGCTCCGGCGGCTTGGGCGCCTCAGTGTGGACGGTGCAGCTGCCCTGGGCGTCCAGATACGCCTTGGTATACTGACTGCCGCTGTCGTCACTGATGAGTACGCCGATGGACTTCACGGTCCCCTCGGTAATCCCCAGTTCCTCGTTGGCCTCTCTGGGGCAGTAATCGCCGGCCAGATGGTACAGCCCCTCAATGGGGTTGCCGTTGGCGTCCAGGATGGGAGATTCGGTACACACGTCCACCATGGTGTGCTGGTCGCAGTTTTCCACCGGTACGTCCTCGGAGAAGAGGTACATCTGGAAGACCCGATCCCCTCTGGGATCACTGAGACAGGCTTCGGTAGCCCGCAGCCCGCTGTCCTTACAGATCTGCACCGGCGTCAGCCCGCTGGCCTGGGTAAAGTCCTTGTTCTCCAGGCCTTCATGGACCTGGCTCATCACCTTCTGCCACATGACTGCGGCGGGGTTATTGCTGGCATAGATCCGCTCGGGGGTCTTGTAGCCCACCCACACGGCGGCGGTATAGTAGGGGGTGTAGCCCACAAACCAGCGGTCGTTGTTGGCGGTGGTGGAACCGGTCTTGCCGGCCACCGTCATACCCGAGATGCGGGCGGCGGTACCGGTGCCGTTGCTCACCACGTTTTTGAGCATCTGGTTCATATAGTAGGTGGTCTTGGTGGAGAGAATGACCTCGCTCTCGGTATCGGTGTTGTCCAGCAGCACCTCCTCCACGCCGTCCACCTCCTGGGTGACCTTGGTATAGGTGCGGGGCTCGATATACACGCCGTCCCGGGGGAAGACCGAGTAGGCCGCCGCCATGTCCATGACGCTGACGCCGTGGGTCAGGCCGCCCAGGGCCAGCTGGCTGGAGCCGTAGTCGTTTTTGACCTCGCCGTTGCTCAGGTAGTAGTCCTCCAGATCAATGTGGAAGTTCTGCTCCACGAAGTCAAAGGACGTCTCGGCCCCCATCTCCTCCAGAATACGCACCGCCACCGGGTTGGAGGACACCTCCACGGCGGTGTTCACGGTGATGTTGCCCCGATAGGTCTGGGGGCTGTTCAGGGGCCAGTTTCTGCCGTTGAGCACCCGCACCGGCTCGTCGGCGTAGACCGAGGCCGGCGTAATCATACCCAGTTCAATGGCCGGGGCGTACACCGACAGGGGCTTGATGGAGGAGCCGGGCTGGCGGACGGTGCCGCTGGCCATATTGAGCACCCGGTTGGCCGTCTTTTCGCCCAGTGCGCCCGCCAGACCCACCACGTTGCCCTCCGGGTCGATGATGACGATGGAGGACTGGATGTCCTGTCCCTTGGAGGAGGTTAGCACCAGGCTGTTCTGATCGTAATAGACCGATTCCACAATGGACTGGATGCGGGTGTCCACACAGGCATAGATCTTCAGGCCGCCGGAGTACACCATGTTCTCCGCCAATTGTTCGGAGTATCCATATTCCTCCATAAGGTCATTGATTACGTCGGTGATAACCTGCTCATCATACCAATTGTAGATGGTGGAGGGCTTCTTCTCATCCTCGCTGCGGGTAAACACCAATTCCTCCGCCACAGCCTGATCGTACTCCTCCTGGGTAATCATGCCCAGGTCCAGCATCTTCCACAGCACCAGCTCCTGGCGCTGCTTGTTGCGCTCCCGGCCGGTGGTGACCTCGCCGGTCTCCTCGTTGGTAATCCGCACATTGGAATTGGGCCCGTACAGAGTGGGGTTGTTGGTGATGCTGATGAGGCTGGCGCATTCGGCCAGACTCAGCTGGGACACATCCTTACCGAAGTAGTTCTCAGCGGCGGTGGCCACGCCGTAGCAGTTGTCCCCCAGATAGATCAGGTTGAGATACCACTCCATGATCTGCTCCTTGGAGTAGGTGGCGTCAAAGTCCAGGGCGGTAAAGATCTCCTGGATCTTGCGCTTGACGGTGACGTCATCATACTGGGTGGCGTTTTTGATGAGCTGCTGGGTGATGGTGGAGCCGCCCTGGATGTCCTTTCCGGTGAACATGAGCAGCACGCCGTTGAGGGTGCGCTTCCAGTCCACGCCGTCGTGGGTCAGAAAGCGCTCGTCCTCGATGGCGATGGTGGCGTTCACCAGATTCTGGGGGATCTGATCGTAGGTGACCTTCTTTCGGTTCTCCGCGCCGTGGAGGGAAAGATGTTCCTCGTATTCTCCCGTGTCGGGATTCATATAATAGATGGTGCTGGTCAGATTCATATCAAAGTTGGCCTCCAGGTGGGCCTGGGGCAGGATGACCGTTTTGATATAGACCATGGCGAAGCAGACGAGGATGATCCCCGTAATCAGCATGACCAGCAGGAAAGTCCCCACCACCTTGCCTACCATCCCCAGAATGTGCAGGGTGGGATTGTAGGGCTTTTCGCTCCGGCCCTTGCGCGGCCGGGGACTCTGATTGGATCTCGATGGCAAAAATCACACCTCCATATTGGGTGAACGGGTATTCGGTCCTATTTTCGTATAAAAAACTGACAGAGAATCGTTGTTATTATATCACGTTCTCACCTGATGTCCACCCTCTTTCCCGCCTTTTTTGTGTCCCATTCCGGCGCCCCCAAAAAATTTGCCCGGCCCGCTCTTGCATTTTTCCGCGCTACAGGCTACAATAGAGACGACACGAAGGAAGGTATGGTGCCATTTATGAGTGAAGAATTTGGCCCCGATTTCATCACCGTCACCGATGAAGAGGGCAACGAGTTTGAACTGGAGCATATTGACACCCTGGAGTATAACGGCCAGACCTATATGGCCTTTTTCCCCGCGGTACAGGGGGAGGAGCAGGGTGACACCGTGGAAGAGGTGGATCTGGACGATGAGGAAAACGGCCTCATCATCCTGAAAGTCGTCCAGGCGGACGGCGAGGATCAGCTCTCCACCCTGGACAGCGACGAGGAGTTGGAGCTGGTCTACCAGCAGTTTATGGAGGCCCTCTTCGCTGACGAGGACGAGGAATAAATTCTTAACGCGATTCCTGCTCGGTGCGTGACGGGTCTTATTTAAACCCACATTTTTAAAACGGGACGCCCACCTCATAGTGCGGACTGCAGGCCTCCCGGCGCCCCTTCGAGGGACGGCTGGAAGTTGGAAGCAACGAAACACCATGGAGGCGACCCACCTGCCATTTCGTGCAGGTTTTAAATGGATTCGCACGGCCAGAGCGGGGCCCCCACGAAACTGTGGTTTCGTGGGGTTTTCTTTTTTCCCAGAAATCTGAACAAAGTGTAAAACCGGTTTTTGGGCTTGAAAGATCGCTGTATTTCCTGTATAATACAGGCTTGTCTATACAGATTTGGATGTACAGCCACCCCTGCCGCAGGCAGGAACATTGACGAGAGGACTGAAGCAACAATGAGCGCATCCAGAGAAAAAAAGCAGCGCCGGAGCGATCCCGAGCAGGGTCTGACCCAGAAGCAGCGGGCTGAACTCCGGGAGCAGAAGGCCGCCAAGCAGAAGACGGTACTCTACACCGCCATCGGCGTCATCATCGCCATCCTGGTGGTCATTCTGCTGGTGTGGCATTCCGGTATCTTCCAGCGAGGCGCCACCGCCCTCACCGTGGACGGCCGCAATTATAATGTCAACGACGTGGAATACTATTTCCGCAACGCCATGACCACCGCCTCCTCCAACGGCCTCTCCTTCGACACCGAGACCGACCTGCGGGAGCAGTATGTGGACGAGGCGCAGACCCAGACCTACTACGACTACTTCCTGGAGCAGGCCATCGAAAGCCTGAAGGAGGCCGCCGCCGTGGAGAACGCCGCCGAGGACGCCGGCTACACCCTGACCGAGGAGGATCAGGCCGCCGTGGACAGCACTGTCTCCTACCTGAAAAACTATGCCGCCCAGCTGGGCTACAACGACTTCGGCGGGTTCCTGAAGGCCAGCTACGGCAAGTATATGACCGTGGGCGCCTATGAGAACTGCCTGCGCCGGGTCCAGCTGGTCAGCAGCTACAAGACCGCCTATTCCGACGCTCTGGAGATTAGCGACGACGCCATCCAGACCTACTACGACGAGCACAAGAACGATCTGGACAGCTTTACCTTCCGCTCCATCCAGATTGACGGCTCCGCCCCCAGCGGCACCGACGCCGACGGCAACACCGTGGAGCCCACCGAGGCCGAGAGCGCCGCCGCCATGCAGGCCGCCAAGGCCAAGGCCGACGAGTTCGCCGCCGCCGTGGAGGCTGCCGAGGACAAGCAGGCCACCTTCGCCCAGCTGGCGCCCGACTATGTGGCCGAGACCAGCAAGGAGCGCTATGAGAGCGATCCCGACTACTCCCTGAGCACGGGCCTTCTGGGCAGCAGCGTGGCCAGCCGCACCTACGGCGAGTGGCTGCTGGATGCCTCCCGCACCTCCGGCGACGTGGGCGTGGTGGAGTACGACACCGGCTACTATGTGGTTCTCTTCCAGGAGCGCTACCTGGACGAGACCCCCACCGCCGACATCCGCCACATCTTGATCCAGGCCGAGCTGACCCAGGAGGATGACCCGGCCACCGAGGATGTGGACGAGTCCACCGTTCCCACCCAGGAGGCGCTGGACGCCGCCAAGGCGGAGGCTCAGTCCCTGCTGGACCAGTGGAACGCCGGCGACAAGACCGCCGAGTCCTTCGGCGAGCTGGCCAACGCCAACTCCGACGATCCCGGTTCCAACAAAAATGGCGGTCTGTACGAGAAGGTCTACAAGGGCTACTTCACCATCTTTGACAACTGGCTCTTTGGCGACGAGACCCGCCAGCCCGGCGACGTCACCCTCATCGAGAACACCAACTCCGGCCAGCAGGGCTGGTGCGTGGTGTACTATCAGAGCGCCGACGATCCCGTCTGGAAGATCAGCGCCGACAGCGCGCTGCGCAGCGAGGACGTGAACAGCTGGGTCACCGGCCTCACCGATAGCCTGGAGGCCGTTCAGGGCGACGGCATGAAGTACCTGTACAACTGACATTTAAAAGGCGGACGGAGCCCAGCCCCGTCCGCCTTTTTTCGGAGGCATTATGGACGAAAAATTTTTACGCACGGAAATGCTGCTGGGCCATGAGGCCATGGACCGTCTGACCAAGGCCCATGTGGCGGTGTTCGGCCTGGGGGGCGTGGGCAGCTGGTGCGCCGAGGCCCTGGCCCGCTCCGGTGTGGGGGCCCTCACCCTTATCGACCACGACGAGGTGGGCCTCACCAACCTGAACCGGCAGGTGGAGGCCACCCTGTCCACCCTGGGTGTTCCCAAGGCCCGGGCCATGGCGGAGCGTATCGCCGACATCAATCCCCAGTGCCGCACCACGGTGCGGGCGGAGAAGTACGAGGCCGGCAATCGGGAAGCCTTCTTTTCCACACACTACGACTATATTGTGGACTGTATCGACCTGGTGTCCTGCAAGCTGGACCTGATCGAGACCGCCATCACCCGAAAGATCCCCATTCTCTCCGCCCTGGGGACGGGCAACAAGCTGGACCCCTCCCAATTCCGCATCGGGGATATCTCCAAAACCGAGAGCTGCCCCCTGGCCCGGGTGGTCCGCAAGGAGCTGAGAGCCCGGGGCATTCACCACCACCGGGTGCTGTGGTCTCCGGAGGAGCCCAAGGCGGCCATCCAGCATGAGGCGCCCCCTCCCGGCCGCCGCTCCGTCCCCGGCAGCGTGGCCTGGGTACCCCCGGTGGCGGGACTGATGATGGCCGGAGACGTGGTACTCACCCTGGCCGGACTGCAAACGGTATAAAAACATCCCTCCGCCGGCAAACTAAGGCCAACGGAGGGATGTTTTTTGCGTCAGAATCATGGAACATGGCTCCGCCCCGCTCTGGCAGGGGGCGCGGCGGGGCTGGTCAACGGCTTTTTCGGCGGGGGCGGCGGTATGGTGCTGGTGCCTCTGCTGGCACTGTGGTGCGGCCTGGGGCAGCGGAAGGCCTTCGCCACCTCGGTGGCCATCATTCTGCCCCTGTGTACCCTGTCCGCCGCCATCTATCTGTTCCGGGGCGGGGTGGATCTGGCCGCCGCCCTGCCCTACCTGGTGGGCGGCCTGGCGGGGGGCTTCATCGGCGGGCGGGTGTTCAAACGGCTTAACATGGTCTGGCTCCGCCGCCTGTTTGCCCTGCTGCTGCTCTACGGCGGCTTCAGGGCCCTGTTCTTCTGATGGGCTGGCTGATCGCGGTTGTGGCAGGGGCCCTCACCGGCATCCTGTCCGGCTTCGGGGTGGGGGGCGGCACCCTGCTGCTCATCTACCTGACCGCCTTTGCCGGTATGGAGCAGAGCCAGGCCCAGGGCATCAACCTGCTCTACTTCCTGCCCTCGGCCGCCGCCGCCCTCCCCGCCCACATCAAACACGGCTATGTGGAAAAGCGGGTGCTGCTGCCCGCCATCCTTACCGGTCTGGCCTGCGCCGCCCTGGCCGCCTGGGCCGCCACCGGGCTGGACACCACCCTGCTGCGGCGGTGCTTCGGCGGCTTTCTTCTGCTGGTGGGCCTGCGGGAGCTGTTCCGCAAGGGATAACTTCCCTATCCTCTGGCCCGTTTGAAGGTGAGATAGCCCTCCAAAATCAGGGTGGCGGCCACCGCGTCCACGGTTTTTCTGTGGTTTTTCATCTTCTTGCCTGTGGCGTGTAGGATGTTATGGGCCTCCACGGTGGTGCGCCGCTCATCCCACAGCACCGGGCGTAGGCCGCAGGCCTCCTCCACCTGGGCGGCAAAGGCCCTGTACAGCTCCGCCCGGGGTCCCTCGGTGCCGTCCATGTTCCGGGGAAAGCCCATCACCAGCTCGTCCACCTGGTGCTCTCTAACCAGCCGGGCCAGCTCCTGGGCCACCGCCTCCCCCTTCCGGCTGTGAATGACGGTGGTGTAGCCGGCCAGCAGGCCGGTGGGATCGGAGATGGCCACGCCAGTCCGGGCGTCGCCGTAGTCAATGGCCATGATACGCAAAATTACCACTCCTTTTCTGCTCCCTCCACTATACAGAAAGCAGGGGAAAAAAACAAGTGGAAACTGCTTGACTTTGATCTCCGGCTGTGGTATAGTTCAATTACCTATGAAAAAGGGCTCTTTTTTTGTGCGCATTTTTACGGTGTGATGACGCATGAAACCCTTCCCTCCGCGTGAGACATAGGGAGGCAAATGTGCCGAATCCGCACCGTGGCGTTTTATCCGGCTGCGTTTCGCGCCGGTATGTGCTGGATTCGGCCTGCGGCCGCATCCGGCATTTTTGCTTTATGCGGTCAAACAATGAAGGAGGTGCCGAACATGGCGAAGGCCGGCAACCGGGTGAAGATCACCCTGCGCTGCTCCGAGTGCAAGCAGCGGAACTATAACACCAACAAGAACAAGAAGAACACTCCCGACCGTCTGGAATTGAAGAAGTACTGCCCCTTCTGCAGAAAGCACACGGTCCACAACGAGACCAAGTAATGAGTGCTGCTAGATGGCTCAGAAGAAAGAAGGGTTGAACGGAATGTCTGAAAACGAGAAGCTCGAGCAGGCCAAACCCGCAAAGTCTGAAAAGAAAAAAGACGTCAAGGCGGATAAAAAGCCCGGCTTCTTCGCCCGCATCGGCAAGTGGTTCAAGGAACTCAAGAGCGAGCTGAAGAAGGTCCAGTGGCCCACCAAGAAACAGACCATTAACAACACCGTGATCGTCATTCTCTGCTGTATCGTCGTTGGGATCTGCATCTGGGTGTTCGACGCCCTCGCCGGCTCCGTGATTCGTGCCCTGTTGGATCTGTTTGGCAAGGGTTAAGGTGTAGAAGATGGCTGAGAACGCAAAATGGTATGTGGTGCATACCTATTCCGGCTATGAAAACACCGTGGCCGCCAGCATCGAAAAGGCCGTGGAGAACCGCGGCCTGCGGGACCTCATTTTTGAGGTCAGTATTCCTCTGGAGACCGTTACCGAGATCACGGACAACGGCCCCAAGACCGTAGAGCGCAAGGTCTTCCCCGGCTATGTGCTGGTCAAGATGGTTCTGACCGACGAGACCTGGCATCTGGTGCGCAACGTGCGCGGCGTCACCGGGTTTGTAGGCTCCGGCAACAAGGCCATCCCCCTCACCGATGAGGAGATCGCCGCCCTGGGCGTGGAAAAGCGCGAGGTAGTGGTGAACTATCAGGTGGGCGACAATGTCAAGATCATCAACGGCGCCCTGGAATCCTTCCTGGGCACCGTGGAGGAGATCGACCTGGACCGCAGCAAGGTCCGGGTGGTGGTCTCCATGTTCGGCCGCGAAACCCCCGTGGAACTGGAACTGGACGAGATCGAGCCGGTTGAGTGACCCCGGGCACGGCCCCATTCCCCCGCACGTGGGAGGGACTGCACAGCAGTTCCGCTTCCAACCACATTTATCGTAGGAGGTGCTGTTTCAAATG
>CALWXZ010000004.1 GCA_944385625.1 uncultured Flavonifractor sp.
TCCTCCAGCTCGTCGTAGAAGTCGTCGTTCAGCTCCCCGGCGAAGAGCTGGTCGAAGGAGTGGCCGATGTTCTCCCGGGTGCGGGTCAGGCCGGCCTTGATCTTTTCAAAAAAGCCCATGGGTTTCGTTCCTTTCCTCAGGCGTAGTATTCGTCCTCCGCCCACCGGGCGGGGTTTTGGTCGATGTAGGACCAGGTATCGAGATAATCCTGCTGTCCCCGGATCACATGTTCATAGTATCCCCGCTGCCAAAGCCGTTTTTGAAAGGGTGGCAGTATCCCACAGCGGACGCCCTTCATATAGGCGTTTGTCGTCATGGTCTTGTACCAGTCCAAAACCGCATGTAGGGGCGGCCCCGCGTGGCCGCCCGCCTCCCAGTCGTCAAACAGCAAAAGAAGGTGAACATGGTTCGGCATAACAACAGAATTTCCCAGAAAAACGCAAGGAAATTTTTCCGGCAGTTTTTCGATCCACCGTTCCGCGATCTCACGGGCCGGGGACGGGCGGCCACATGGGGCCGCCCCTACAAAGGGAAACAGGCGTTCCCGGTTCTGCGTACAGATGGTCACAAAATAGGCCCCGCTCCGGCTATAATCATAGTCTGGAAGTCGGATATTCTTTCTCTTCGGCTGTTCCATATCACTTGTCACTTGATATTCAATTCCCGCTCCACATCATTCAAATTGATGGTCAGCAGGCGGCTCACCCCCTGCTCCTTCGTCGGCGCAAAGTCCGCTTCACTCGGAATCCCCGCAAGCGGGAACCCCTCGCCCGCTCCCTTGCGCCTCCTCTCCCCACCCGACCCGCTCCGCTGGGCTCGGGCGGGGGCCCCATATTTCACTCAAATCGCCGGAAATGAATTCCGTCGATTTCAAGGTTTTGCCCGCTGGGCAAAACGCTTGACGGCGCATGCGCCGCCCCGCCTGCGGCGGGTGTCGTCGGCCGACGCGCTCTCCGGCGTCACTTGATGTGCAGTTCCTTCTCCACATCATTCAGATTGATGGTCAGCAGGCGGCTCACCCCCTGCTCCTGCATGGTGACGCCGTAGAGCACGTCGGCCTCCTCCATGGTGCCCCGGCGGTGGGTGATGACGATGAACTGGGTCTTGTCCGCCATCTGGCGCATATAGCGGGCAAAGCGCACCACGTTGGCGTCGTCCAGGGCGGCTTCGATCTCGTCCATCACCACGAAGGGGGTGGGCCGCACCTTCAAAATGGCAAAATAGAGGGCGATGGCCACAAAGGCCTTCTCACCGCCGGACAGCAGGGAGAGTACCTTCAGCGCCTTGCCCGGGGGCTGCACCCGGATCTCGATGCCGCAGTTCAGGATGTCCTCCGGGTCCTCCAGCTCCAGGGTGGCCTTGCCCCCACCGAAGAGTTCGGTAAAGGTCTGCTGGAAGGCCTCGTTGAGGATGGCAAACTGTCTGGCAAAGATGCTGCGCATCTCCGCTGTAATATCAGCGATGATGCCCTCCAGCTCCTTTTTGGACTTGAGCACGTCGTCCCGCTGGTCAGTGAGGTAGGTATAGCGCTCGTTGATACGCTGGAACTCCTCGATGGCGTCCAGGTTGATATTGCCAAGGGCGGAGATGGATTTTTTCAGCTCCCCCACCCGGCGCTGGGCCTTGGGGACACTCTCCAGCTCCACCCGCTGGGCCAGAGCCGCCTGGTGGGACAGTTCGTAGGTCTCCCACAGCTTGTCCAGCAGGTTCTTTTCCTCCAGGGCGGCGGCGGCCTTCTTCTGCTCCAGCACCGACACCTCCCGCTCCAGGCCCAGCAGGGCGCTGTTTTTGTCCCTGGCGTCCTTGTCGGCCTGGTTACGCCGGGCCTCCAGGGCCAGCTTCTCGTCGTTGATGCGGCTGATGGTAGCCTGCCGCTCCCCGTTCTCCCGGCGGATGGTCTGGAGCTGCCCCTCCTTCTCCGCGATCTCCCGCTCCAGATCGGCGTTTTTCATCTGAAACTGGGAGAGCATTCTCTCCCGCTCGGCCTTGTCGCCGGTCAGGTCCCGGCGCAGTTCCTCCAGCTCGGTCATGGACTGCCGGGCGGCCTGGGCCTCCGCCTCCAGGGCGGCCAGGCGCATATTCAGCTGGGCGATGGCCTCCCCCAGGGCGGCGGCCTTCTCCTGGACGTCGCTCTGGCCCCTGGCCTTGCCCTCGGCCTCGGCCCGCAGGGCGGCTGCGGCCCCCTCCAGGGACTCCACTCTGGCCCGGGCGGCCCGGGTGTCCGCCTCAATCTGGGCGGAGCGGGCCTGGAGCTGCTCCAGCTCCCCCTTCTGGTCGGCCCGCTGACGTTTCAGGTCGGCCAGCTGGGTGTCCAGATGGCCCAGGCGCTCCTCCAGTTTGAGGATGTCGTCCTCGTGGCGGCGCTGCTGGGCCTGGGCGGTCTCCATCTCGTAGGCGGCGGCGGTGGCCTCCCGCTTGGCCTCCTCCATGGCGTGGGCGGCGTCGGCCAGCTGCCGGGCCACGCCGGTGCGCTGCTGCTCCAGCCGCTCCAGCTCGTTGGCCCGGCTCAAAATGCCCGCGCTGCGGGAGGTGGAGCCGCCGGTCATGGAGCCGCCGGGGTTGAGCACCTGGCCGTCCAGGGTGACGATCTTGAACCGATAGCCATATTTCCGGGCCATGGCAATGGCCTTGTCCATATCCTCGGCCACCACGGTGCGGCCCAGCAGGTTGGAAAAGATCTTCTCATACCTGGGGTCGAACTGGATGAGCTCATTGCCCAGGCCCACAAAGCCGGGCTCCCTGCGCACCCCCTGGTCCCGGAAGTCATAGGGCCGGATGGAGGTCAGTGGCAGGAAGGTGCTCCGACCGCCGTCCCGGCGTTTCAGGTACTGGATGGCGGACTTGCCGTCCTCCTCCCGCTCCACCACGATGTGCTGCATGGCGCCTCCAAGGGCGATCTCAATGGCCACCGTGCAGGCGTCGGGCACATGGATGAGTCCGGCCACCGGGCCGTGGATGCCCCGGAGCTGGCCCTTCTTGGCCTCTCCCATCACCAGCTTCACCGCTTTGGAGTAGCCCTCATACATCTTTTCCATCTCGGAGAGCATATGGATGCGGGAATTCAGGGCGTTGTCCTCCATCTGGAGCTTGACGTGGCGCTCCTGGGCCTCCCTGGCCTTCCGCTGCCGGGCCTCCAGCCGCAGGGCGTAGCCGCTGATGATGTTCTGTAAACTGTCCCTGTCCTCTCTGGCCTGATCCAGCTCCTGGGCGGCTTGGCGGCGGTTGTCCTCCGCCTCATGGAGCCGCTCCTCGCCGGAAGCCAGCTCCTGGCGCACAGCCTCGTCCCGGTCCAGCACCTCCTGGGCGGCGGCGGCCAGGGCGGAGATGAGGGCCTTGGCGTCGGCGGCGGAGGAATTCTCCACCGCCTCCTTCCGCCGCAGCTCCTCCAACTCCTGGGCGATGGCTCCGGCGGACCGGCTGGCGGAGGCGGCTTCATTCTGGCGGTCGGCCAGCTGCTGACGCAGGCCGGCACTCTGGCCCTCCAGCTCCTCCAGCCGGGTCTTTCGCTCTCCGATCTGGGCGGCGATGGAATCGGCCCGCCCCTCCTGCTGCTCCAGCTCCCGCTGGATGCGGTCCCGGTTCTCCAAATTGTTCTGAATGTTGGTCTTTAAGACAGCGATGGCGTTTTCCAGACCGTTGGCGTCGGCCTCCCGCTGCATCATCTGGAAGCGGACACCCTCGCTCTCCACATCCTTGTCCCGCATCCGCTCGGAGAAGGCCTCGGCGGCGGCGTACAGGTCCTCCACCTGCTGCTGAATCTCCCCCTTCTGACGCAGGGCGTTCTCATAGTCGGACAGGGTCTTGCGGGAAGCGGCGCGGATTTTCTCCAGCTGGTCCAGCCACAGGGAGATCTCCAGTCCCCTCAGTTCATCCCGCAGGATGAGAAATTTTTTGGCCTTCTCGCTCTGCTGGCGCAGGGGCTCCACCTGGAGCTCCAGCTCGTCAATCTTGTCGGTGATGCGCACCAGATTCTCCTGCGTGCGCTCCAGCTTGCGCTCGGCCTCCTCCTTCCGGTGGCGGAAGCGGGAGATACCGGCGGCCTCCTCAAAGATCTCCCGGCGGTCGCCGCTCTTCACCGACAGAATCTCGTCGATACGGCCCTGGCCGATGATGGAGTAGCCCTCCCGGCCCAGGCCGGTGTCCATGAACAGCTCGTTGACGTCCTTGAGGCGGACGGAGCGGCGGTTGATGTAATATTCACTCTCGCCGGAGCGATAGTACCGGCGGGTGACCATGACCTCGCTCTCCTCCAGAGGGAAGATGCGGTCGGTATTGTCCAGCACCAGGGACACCTCGGCAAAGCCCTGCTGGCGGCGCACTGCGGTGCCGCCGAAGATCACGTCCTCCATCTTGCCGCCCCGGAGGGCCTTGGTGGACTGCTCCCCCATAACCCAGCGGATGGCGTCGGAGATATTCGATTTTCCGCTGCCGTTGGGACCAACGATGGCGGTGATGTCCTCCCCGAAGGAGAGGACGGTCTTATCCGGGAAGGATTTGAATCCCTGGATCTCCAGCGCTTTCAGATACAAGGCGGCACCTCGCAACACATATACTTCTGAATAAAGTATTATATCAAGGAATGGATACTATTGCAAATCCTTTTCAGGCCGTATTTTCCCTTTTAACTTTCCTTTTTGTCCTGAGCGCCGGTTCCCGGCAAGGGAGACGCCCACAAAAAGCGGCTGCCCAGCGACAGAATATGCGCCTAATTTTCCCGAAAAGCAATACCCAACAGAAAGACGTTATGCTATAATGAGGGAAATCGCTGTGGGAAGGTGATGGAATACATCTTCTGGACAGAGCTGCTCCCCCAGGCAGAGGAAGCTGTTCCGGCGCAAGCGATGATAAGGACATTCTGAGAAAGAGGGGAACGATGTTATGAAACAATCCACAATGAAAGGCAGATTGTCAGCGCTGTTGATGGTGCTGCCTCTGACATTGGGCCTGCTGCCTGCCTCGGCGGCGGGGGAACCCGCCCTCACCCGAGGCCAGGTGCGGGATATACTGGTGCAGGCCGCCGACGACTATAACCCCGGTGTAACCGCGGACGACGTGCTCCGGGGCCGCTCCGGCGGGGCGCTGGATGAGGACTCCGACGCCACCCGGGTGGAGGCCCTGGTGATGCTGGCCCGGGCCTTCGGCCAGCTGCCGGAACTCACCGGGGAGAACGCCCGGGCCGCCTACCCCACCCCCGACTTTACCGACGTGCCCGCCTGGGCGGCGGAGGAACTGGAGCCTCTCTTCCAGGCCGGCGTCATCACCGGCACCTCTTCCACCGGTCTCTCCCCGGACAGCCCCATCACGCAGTCTCAGCTGGATCTGCTTCTGAAGCGGGTGTACGCCCTGGAGGGCAGCTGCCTGAAGGATGACTTCTATGCCACAGTCAACCACGACTGGCTGGACACCACCCAGGTGCAGCCGGGCTACACCCGGTACGTCACCCTCAACGAGATGGACTACCAGACCGGGCAGCAGATTATGGGCCTCATTCAGGACATTGTGGACAGTCAGCCTCAGGACGGCACCCCCCAGGACCGGATCAAGACCCTGTACGAAAACATCCTGGACTGGGACAGCCGGAACGCCCAGGGTGTCACTCCCCTCCGCGCGTACCTGGACGCGCTGAACAACGCCTCCACCCTGGACGAGCTGATGCAGGCTCATAACCTGATCTCCTCCCAGCTGGCCACACCTACCCTGCTGACTTTTATCCCGGTCGTCGACATCTATCACTCCGATCAGGCCAATGTGGAACTGCTCAACTACATCCCCTCGATGGAGGCCAGCTACTATGAAAACCCGAACGCGCGGGCGGCCTATGTCAAGTACGTTTCCACCCTGTTTACCCTGGCCGGGTACAGTCAGGAGCAGGCCGATCAGGCCGCCCAGCGCTGCCTGACGCTGGAGCAGGAGTTATCCGCCGTCTCCCTCACCGCCGAGGAACAGGCCTCTATCGCCAACACCTACAATTTCGTGGATGCGGATCAGCTGGCCGCCCTGTTCCCTCAGGTGGATCTGAACGGGGTGCTTCAGGCCGCCGGCCTTCACTCTGAGGATCGCTATGTGGTAAGCGATATGGGGCAGCTGGAGTATATGGCCAGTCTGTTTGTCCCTGAGCATCTGGAGGATCTGAAGGCGATGGCCCAGGCCGCTCTGCTGGCCAGCTATTCCACCATCCTCAGCCAGGACTTTATGGACGCCGCTACCCAGTTCAACCAGGCCATCCAGGGCCTGACCCCCGCTTCCGACCAGGAGACCGCCGTCAGCATTGTACGCAACTCCCTGTATAACGATCTGGGTCCCATCTATGTGGAGAACTGCTTCTCTTCCCAGGCCAAGGCCGACGTTACCCGCATGGTGGAGGACATTCTGGCGGTTTATGCCCAGCGTATTCAGAATCTGGACTGGATGAGCGACTCCACCAAAGCCCTGGCTGTGGAAAAGCTGGAGGCCATCGACCTCAACGTGGGCTATCCCGATCAATGGGATAACTATCTGGATGGCGTGGACTTCCGCTCCACCGCCGAAGGCGGCTCCTTCTTTGAAAACTCTGTGCAGATCTCTCTGGCCGAGCGCAGCTACAGCAATGAGCTCCAGGACAATCCCACGGCTCGGAGCGTCTGGGACGGTACGCCGGTTTATATGTCCAACGCGTTCTACAGCTCCTCCGACAACGCCATCCTACTTCCCGCCGGTATCCTCCAGTCCCCCGTGTACGACGTAACCTACAGCACTGAAAAAAATCTGGGGGGCATCGGATATATAATTGCCCACGAGATCACCCATGCCTTTGACAACAACGGCGCCATGTTCGACGCCCAGGGTAACATGAACAACTGGTGGACGCAGGAGGATTACGCCGCCTTCCAGGCCCTGTGCCAGCAGGTGGTGGAGTTCTACGACGGCCAGGAAGCTGCCCCCGGGATCACCTGCAACGGCACCCTCACCCTGTCGGAGAACGTGGCCGACCTGGGGGCCGCAGCCTGTATCACGCAGATCGTGGCTGACGAGGCGGAGCCCGACTTCCAGACCCTCTACACCCAGATGGCCCTGGTGTGGCGCTCCGTGGCCTCCCGGGAGGCCCGGGTCTACCTGTCCGCGGTGGACGTACACGCCCCCGACAAGCTGCGGGCCAACCGGGTACTCCAGAGCCTGGATGAGTTCTACGAGGCCTTTGATATCCAGCCTGGAGACGGTATGTGGCTGGACCCTGACGAGCGGGTCAGCATCTGGTAAGCAGGCGCTCCAGAGAATATGGCATCCGGCAAAACAGCAGGACTGCGGCAATTCGCAGTCCTGCTGTTTGTTTTATCCAGGCTCTCAGCCCTTCAGTTTCTCAATGGCGGCCTTGGCCGCATTTTGCTCCGCCTCTTTTTTGCTGCGGCCCTTGCCCTGGCCAATGGGCGCGCCGTTCAGGTCCACCTCCACCGAGAAGATCTTGGCGTGGTCGGGACCCTCGGCGCCGATGAGCTGATAGCCCAGCACCCGGCCGCTCTCCCGCTGGACCAGCTCCTGGAGGGCGGTCTTGTAGTCCCGGCTGGCGCTCTTCTCCTCCTCCCGGTCCAGGATAAATTTCTGAATGATCTTGCGGGCCGAGCCGATACCCCCGTCCAGATAGACGGCGGCGATCACCGCCTCCACCGCGTCAGCCACGATGGAGGGCCGCTCCCGGCCGCCGCCGGCGTCCTCCCCCTTGCCCAGCTTCAGGTAGGACCCCAGGTCCAGCTGATGGGCCACCTCCACCAGGCTGCCCTCGCACACCAGGGCCGCCCGGGTGCGGGTCAGATCCCCCTCCGGCAGATCGGGATGGGCGCGGAACAGGTAATCTGCCGTCACCATGCCCAGCACCGAGTCACCCAGAAACTCCAGCCGCTCATTGCTCTGGCAGCCCCTGGCCTTATTTTCGTTGGCGTAGGAGCTGTGGGTCAGGGCGTTTTCCAACAGGGCCCGCTGATTGAAGCGGTAACCCAGCTTTTCTTCCAAGGCTTCCATGGCCGTCTCTTCCTTTCATGACAGGAGCCCCGCCGTCGGCGGGGCTCCCCTGTCTGTTCCTGTGTCAGTCTTCCAGCTTGGACTTCAGATAGCGGACCAGGTCAGCCACGGTGGAAACGCCGGACAGATCGTCCTCGTCCATATTTTCCAGGCCGAACTCCTCTTCCACCGCCATGGTCAGTTCCACGATGTCCAGGGAGTCGGCACCCAGGTCCTCGAAGGAGGTGTCCATGGTGATGCTGTCGGCTTCCACGCCAAACTGCTCGGACAGCAGACCGGCAATCTTCTCAAAAATCATGTTCATCTACTCCTGTCGCCTCCGTCGTCCGACGGCGTCTTTGCTTTTGCATTATGATAATAGTGCAAGTTTCAATGACCTGTCAATAGGTAAGTCAAATTTTTTCCTCTCCGCCGGGCGTCAGGCGCATATATTCGATGTTCTCCACCAAGTCGTCGATCATGCCGGAGGAGGCAAAATCCCGGGCCTGCCGGATGGCGTTTTTGATGGCGTAGTCGTTGGAGGAGCCGTGGGCCTTGATGACCGGCTTGGAGATGCCGATGAGGGCGGTGCCCCCCACCTCCCCGGAGTCCATTTTCTTCTTAAATTGCTTCAGTCCGCCGGACACCAGCACCGCCGCCAGCTTGGTCAGAAAGCTTTTCTTGAACATGGCCTTCAGCTCCTTGGCCATATACCCGGCGGTACCCTCCATGGTCTTGAGGAAGATGTTGCCCGAGTAGCCGTCGGACACGATAACGTCCACCTGGCCGTACACCGCCTCCCGGGCCTCCACGTTGCCCACGAAGTGGATGCGTCCGGCCTTGTCGGCGGCGGTAAGCAGGGCGTGGGCCTCCCGCTGCAAATCGGTGCCCTTGGAGGGCTCCGCGCCGATGTTCAGCAATCCCACCTTGGGCTCGGGGCGCTTGAGCACCCGCTCGGCGTAGTAGGAGCCCATGAAGGCAAACTGCAGCAGATATTCCGGCGTACCCTCGGCGGTGGCGCCGCAGTCGATGAGCACCGCTCCGCCGGCGCCCGTAGGCACCACGGGGGCCAGGGCGGCCCGGCGGATACCCCGCACCCGCTTAATCATCAGGGTGGCGGCGGAGAGCAGGGCGCCGGTGCTGCCGGCGGACACAAAGGCGTCTCCCGCGCCGCTTTTGAGCAGGTTCAGGCCCACGGTGAGGGAGGAGTCCTTCTTCTCCCGGAAGGCGGTGGCGGGGTTGTCGCACATCTCCACCACCTGGCTGGCGTGGGCGATCTCCAGCCCCGGGGGCAGCTGGTCGATGCCGTCGTCCTTCAAGACCTTGAGGATGTCCTCCCCACGGCCCACCAGGATCACCTCCACTCCCAGCTCACGGACTGCGGCCAGGGCGCCCCGCACATTGGATACCGGGGCGTTGTCTCCCCCCATGGCGTCTACGATGATCTTCATATGGTTCTCCTCTTCTTTCTGTGTTCTTCCGTTTGGGAACAGACGCGCTCAGGCTTCTGTATCCAGCCCTGCCAAAGCCTCCAGGGCCCGCTTGGAGAGCTCGGCGTTCTTGTTCCGCTTGCCCTTGACCTTGTAGCCCAGTGGCGGGATGATGCCAAAGTTCACGTTCATGGGCTGGAAGTCGGTGACGCTCTCATTGCTCACATACAAAGCCAGGGCGCCGGTGGCGGTCTCCTGGGGGAAATCCACCGGAGGCTTGCCCTGGAGCCGCCGGGCCAGCTCCACCGCCGCCAGGAAGCCGGAGGCGGTGGACTCCACATAGCCCTCCACGCCGGTGATCTGTCCGGCAAAGCATACCCGGGGGTCCTTCTTCACCCGGTAGTACCGGTCCAGCAGCCTTGGGGAGTCCAGATAGGTGTTGCGGTGCATGACCCCATAGCGGATGAACTCGGCATTTTTCAGGGCGGGGATCATGGAGAACACCCGCTTCTGCTCCGGCCACTTCAGGTGGGTCTGGAAGCCCACCAGATTGTAGATGGTGCCGCCGGCGTTGTCCCGCCGCAGCTGCACCACGGCGAAGGGCTCCTTCCCGGTCCTGGGGTCCTTCAGGCCCCGGGGCTTCAGGGGGCCGTAGCACAGGGTCTGCCTGCCCCGGCGGGCCATGACCTCCACCGGCATACAGCCCTCAAACACGTTCTTGTCCTCAAAGCCGTGGACCTCCGCCTCCTGGGCGGTACACAGCTGGGTCCAGAAGGCGTCGTACTCCTCCTCGGTCAGGGGGCAGTTGATGTAATCCGGGGTGCCCTTGTCATAGCGGGAGGCGAAGAAGGCGCTGTCCATATCCACGCTCTCAAAGCTCACCAGGGGCGCGGCGGCGTCAAAGAAATTCAGGTAGTGGCTCTCCGGGAAAAAATCACGGATGGCATCGGCCAGCACATCGGAGGTCAGGGGGCCGGAGGCCACGATGACGTTGCCCTCCTCCGGGATGGCCGTGACCTCCTCCTCCACCACGGTGATGAGGGGGTGGCTTCTGATCTTCTCAGTGACGGCCTGGGCAAAGCCATGGCGGTCCACCGCCAGGGCCCCCCCTGCCTCCACCCGGTGCTGGTCGGCGCAGGCCAGTATGAGGGAACCCATCCGCCGCAGCTCCTCCTTCAAAAGGCCCACCGCGTTCTCCAGCTGGTCGGAGCGCAGGGAGTTGGAGCACACCAGCTCGCCGAACCACTGGGTATGGTGGGCGGGAGTCATCTTGCGGGGCTTCATTTCCTTCAGGATCACGGGGATGCCCCGCCGGGCCAGCTGCCACGCAGCCTCCGAGCCGGCCAGACCCGCGCCGATCACGAGTACAGGTTCCATAGGTTCCTCCTTGGGGTAAGCTCAGCGGATAAAGTTGGTCTGCTGGACGGGTTCCCGCTGGGGCAGACCGTATTTCTCCCGGCCCAGGGCGATGCTCTTGACCAGGAAGGACATATTCCGGGCCAGGGTCCGCATGGTCTGTAGTCCCTCCGCATCCTGGGCGGCCTCGCCGGGCGCGGCGCCGTGGACACTGTTCCAGTACTGGCTGGAGGCCACCGGCATACCGCTGATGGTAAAAAATTTATTCAGCTCGTCAAAAGTGGCCGACAGGCCGCCCCGGCGGGCCACCACCACGCTGGCCCCCACCTTCATGGTCTTGTCAAAGGGAGTGGAGTAAAACAGGCGGGTGAGAAAGGCCACCAGGGTGGCGTTGGCCGAGGCGTAGTACACCGGGCTGCCCACCACCAGGCCGTCGCAGGCCTCAAACTTGGGGGCCACCTCGTTCACCAGATCGTCCAGGACGCACTTGCCCAGCTGGCCGCACCGGCCGCAGGCCAGGCAGCTGCGGATATCCCGGTGGCCCACATGGATCAGTTCGGTGGCAATGCCCTGCTCGGAAAACACCTTCTCCATCTCTCCCAGGGCCAGGGCGGTATTGCCGTTGGCCTTGGGGCTTCCGTTCAACATCAGGATCTTCATGGCTTCTCCTTTCCTTTCCGCCCGCCGGTCAACCCTCTTGTGTGGTCTTGGCGGCTTTTTTGGTGGTGGTCTTCTTTGTCGTGGTTTTCTTTGCCGTGGTCTTTTTCGCCCCGGCCTTCTTGGCAGGTTTCTTCTCCTCCTGGGGCGGAGCGCCCTCCGCCGGCGTCTCCGTGTCAGCGGAGGTCTTTTTCTTGTAGCCCCGCTGGTCCTCGGGCAGGAAGTTGGGGCAGGCGGGGTTGATGCAGAAGGGCTTCTTGAAGCCCCGGCCCGACTTTTTAAAGAGCGTGTGGCCGCACGCGGGGCAGTTCTCCTTCACCGGCACGTCCCAGGTCATAAAGTCGCAGCGGCGGGCCTCGTCCTTGTTGGAGTTGTTCTCACAGCCGTAGTAGGCATACCCCCGCTTTGAGGTCTTTTTCAGGATCTTGCCGCCACACTTGGGGCACTTACCCGGCATCTCGATGACGATGGGCTGGGTGTGGTCGCACTCCGGCCAGCCCGGGCAGGCCAGAAACCGGCCGAACCGGCCGGATTTATACACCAGGTTGCGGCCGCACTTGGGACAGATCACGTCGGACACCTCGTCGGGCACTTTGATGCGCTCCCCGTCCAGGTCGGTCTCAGCCTGCTTGAGCTCCTTCTCAAAGCCGCCGTAGAACTGGCGCAAAAGGCTCTTCCAATCCACCTTGCCGGTCTCCACTTCGTCCAGCTGCTCCTCCATGTTGGCGGTGAAGGCGGTGTCCACAATGTCGGTGAATTTGTCCTTCATCAGGCCGGTGACCACCTCCCCCAGAGGGGTGGGACGCAGGTTCTTGCCCTCTTTCACCACATACTCCCGGTCCAGAATGGTGGAGATGGTGGGGGCATAGGTGGAGGGGCGTCCGATCCCCTTCTCCTCCAGGGCCTTGATGAGGGTGGCCTCGGTGTAGCGGCTGGGGGGCTGGGTGAAGTGCTGGTCGGGCTTTAACCCCTTCAACTCCAGGGGCTCCCCCTCCTTCAGGTCGGGCAGGGGGGACTGGAAGGTCTCCTCCTCCTCGTCCTTGCCCTCCACATACACGGCGGTGTAGCCGGAGAACTTCAGGGAGGAGTGGGTGGCCCGGAAGGTGTAGCCGGTGGACTCCACCTCGATGGACACGCTGTCGTACACAGCGGAGGCCATCTGGCAGGCCAAAAACCGGCTCCAGATCAGCTTGTAGAGCTTGTACTGCTCGGCTGTGAGGGACTTTTTGATCTCCTCCGGGGTGAGGGCCACGTTGGAGGGCCGGATGGCCTCGTGGGCGTCCTGAGCCCCCGACTTGGTCTTGTATACCCGGGGCTTGCCGGGATAGTACTGCTCGCCGTAGCGGGACAGGATGAAGTCCTTGGCGGCGGCGGTGGCCTCGTCGGACAGGCGGAGGGAGTCGGTACGCATATAGGTGATAAGACCCACGGTGCCCTCGCCCTCGATGTCCACGCCCTCATAGAGCTGCTGGGCGATGGACATGGTGCGCCGGGGGGTCATGTTCAGCTTGCGGCTGGCCTCCTGCTGGAGGGTGGAGGTAATGAAGGGAGGCGCCGGGTTGCGCTGCTTGTCCTGGCGCTTGACGCTCTTCACCGAGAAGGGGGCGGCCTGCACGGCCTGGGCTACTGCCTGGACCTCCTCCTCACTGTTCAGGTCCATCTTCTTCTCCCGGCCGTAGAAGTTGGCCTTGAACTGTCCCAGGTTGGGGGAAATGCGGGCCAGGTCGGCCTCCAGGGACCAGTACTCCTGGGGCACGAAGGCCTTGATGTCGGCCTCCCGCTCACACACCAGACGGGTGGCCACCGACTGCACCCGTCCGGCGGACAGGCCCCGGCGGATCTTTTTCCACAGCAGAGGGGAGATCTGATAGCCCACGATCCGGTCCAGCACCCGGCGGGCCTGCTGGGCGTTGACCAGGTCCATGTCGATGGCCCGGGGGTGGGCGATGGAGTCGTTGACCACCTTCTTGGTGATCTCGTTGAAGGTCACCCGGTAGGTTTTGTCGTCGGGAATACCCAGCATCTCCTTCAGATGCCAGGAGATGGCCTCTCCCTCCCGGTCCGGGTCGGTGGCCAGAAATACTTTGTCGCTCTTCTTTGCGGCCTTCTTCAGGTCGTCGATAACCTCTTCCTTGCCCTTGATGGGCTGATAGTCCACCGTGAAACCGTTGTCCACGTCCACGCCCAGCTTGCTCTTGGGCAGGTCCCGGACATGGCCCATGGAGGCCTTCACCTGATAGCCGGGCCCCAGATATTTACCGATGGTCTTGGCCTTCGCCGGAGACTCGACGATCACCAGATTCGATTTTGCCACAGTACGATGCTCCTTTTATTCTTGTTCCTCGAAACGGACCGCGGCGGCAAACCGCCGGCCCGGCAATTCTTCCAGATAGCCCCCGGCCTGCAAAAGGGTGAGGGCGGTATTGACCCGCCGGGCGGGGATCTCCGTCCGGCCCACAATTTCATCGGCGGTGAGGGACTTCTCCGACAGCAGGAAAAAGATCTCCCGCTGCTCCTCCCCCATCTGCTCCAGGGCGCTGTGGGGTGCGACGGGCAGCGCCTGTTCTTCCGGAGGCCCCGGCGGCTTTGGATCGGGCTCCGGCGGCGGGGTGGGCACCGCGTCCAGCCGCTGGTCGCTCTCCTCCTGGGTCAGGGGAGGAACGTGGCGCAGTTTGTGGGCAAAACGTCCCTCATACTCGCACAGGATATCTCCGGCGGTACGCACCAGTTTGGCCTCCCCCCTGGAGATAAGCCCGTTGGTGCCGGCGCTCATGGGGCCGTCCGCCGGTCCGGGGACAGCAAATACGTCCCTGCCCTGGTCCAGGGCGTCGTGAGCGGTGATAAGGGCGCCGCTGCGCTCCGCCGCCTCCACCACCACGGTTCCCAGGCACAGGCCGCTGAGGATGCGGTTGCGCAGGGGAAACCGCCAGCCGTCCGGCCGGGTGCCCGGCGGGTTTTCCGACAGGATGGCTCCCCGGGCGGCCACATCTTCGTACAACCAGCCGTTGCGGGCGGGGTAAACCACATCCACGCCCCCGGCCAGCACCGACACCACCGGCCCGCCGCCCTGGAGCGCTCCTTTCAGGGAGGCGGCGTCGATGCCCTGGGCCAGGCCGGACACCACCAGAGCTCCCGCCCGGGCCAGACCCAGGGCCATCCGCCCCGCGATCTTCACCCCATAGGCGGTACACTGGCGGGAGCCCACCATGGCCAGCGCCACCTCCTCGTCAAAGCGAAAGAGCCTTCCTTTGCCATAGATCACCAGGGGGTAATCGCTCAGCTGGAGCAGGCGTTCCGGATAGGCCCCGTCCTGACAGCTGAGCAAAAACAGGCCCAGCCGGTCGCAGCGCTCCAGGATGCGCTGGGGCTGATCCAGCGACTTATCGCACAGAGAGCCCCTGGCCTCCGCCGTGAGGCCCAGCTCCTCAAACTCCGCCCGGCCGGCGAAATAGACCCGCTCGGCGCCGCCGAAGCGCTCCAGCAGCTCCACCTGGTGCCGCTGGGACAGGCCCCGCCGGGTGGACAGCCAGAGCAGATATTGAATGCCCGCCACGGCGGCGCCTCCTCTCCTTTTACTCAGCCGACCGCCAGCCCTCCCACAGTACCACGGACGCCGCCACGGCGGCGTTGAGGGACTCGCAGCGGTCCCGCATGGGAATTTTCAGGGTCAGGGCACAGGCGTCCAGCACCGCCTGAGACACCCCCCGGCCCTCGCTGCCGATGACCACGGCGGCCCGGTCCAGGCCAACCGAGCGCAGGTCGGCGGTATCCGCCCGCAGTGCGGTGGCGTACAGGGGCAGCCCCGCCCCGCCCAGCAGGGCGGTGAGCTGCTCCAGCCCCGTCTCCCACACCGGCAGGCGGAAGCAGGCCCCCATGGTGGATCGCACCGTCTTGGGGGAGAAGGGCTCGGCGCAGCCGGGCAGCAGGAACACGCCGTCCGCCCCAAAGGCGTCGGCGGTGCGCCACACGGTGCCCACGTTGCCCGGGTCCTGGACCCCGTCCAGCACCAGATAGCGGCCGGGGGCCAACGACTCCGGCGGCGTCAGCGCCGGGGTGCGGCACACCGCCAGCATCCCCTGGGGGGTGTCCACGGTGGACACCGACTTGAGCACGTCGGCGGGCACCTCCACCAGGCGGATACCCTCCGGCAGGCTTTGGGGGAGCGCCGTCCCCTCGGCCACCACCAGAGCCTCCACCCCGGCGTTCCAGCGCAGGGCCTCCTCCACCAGCTTGCGCCCCTCGCAGAGAAAGGCCCCCTCCTGCCGGCGGGTCTTTTTGTCGCTTCCCAGCTTCCGCAGCCGGGCCACCAGGGGGTTCTGGCGGCTGGTGATCCGTTCTATCTCCATGTTACAGGTCCTGCAGGCGGTTGACGTCCTCAGTGCGGCCCAGGGCCACCACCGCGTCGCCCGCCTCCATGATGGTGCTGGGGCCGGGGGTCACGTTGAAAGCCTCCTGCCCCTTTTTCCGCACGGCAATGATGTTGACCTTGTACCGGGCGCGGACGTCCAGTTCGATTAGGTTTTTGCCCAGCCAGTCCCGGGGCACGGTGGTCTCCACGATGCCGAAATCCTCGCTGAGTTCAATGAAGTTGAGCACGTTGGAGCTGGACAGGCCCTGGGCCAGCTTCACTCCCATCTCGTGCTCGGGAAAGACCACCCGGTCGGCCCCGATCTTCTCCAGCACCTTCCGGTGGACATGGCTCTGGGCCTTGCAGATCACCTGGCGCACCCCCAACTCCTTCAGATTCAGGGTGATGAGGGCGGAGGTGCCCACGTCCACGCCCACCGCCACCACGGCGCAGTCGTAATTGCGCACCCCCAAGGCCCGGAGCACCGCCGGGTCCCGGGCGTCGCCGGTGACGGCATGGGTGACATTATCGGCCACCTTCTGCACATTTTCCTCGGAGTCGTCCAGAGCCAGCACCTCGTGGCCCAGAGAGCTGAGCTCCGTGGCCACGGCGCTGCCAAACCGGCCCAGGCCGATCACGACAAAGGTCTTCATTCGCTCACACGTCCTTCCAACCGGGCAATCACCCGATCATCACATTCATTTCCGGATATTTGATCTTGGCCGTCCCCCTGCCTCTGGTGATAAAGGCGATGGAGAAGGAGAGCACGCCCACCCGGCCCATGTACATCAGCAGAATAATGAGCGCCTGGGAAAACACGGAGAGGGTGGGAGTAATGCCGGTGGTCAGGCCCACCGTGCCCATGGCAGAGGCCACCTCGAAGGCGCAGTCCAGATAGGGCAGATTCTCCACCGTGGAGATCACCATGGACCCCACCAGGAAGAGAAAGAGCATCACCAGCGCCAGGGTCATGGCGTTGAGCACCCGGCGGTAGGGGATGGTACGGCCCCGGAAGGTGACCTGCTCCCGCCCCGCCAGTCCCGACCGGAGGGCCAGCAGCAGCACTGCCACGGTTGCCGTCTTCAGACCGCCGGCGGTGGAGCCGGAGGAGCCGCCGATGAGCATCAGGATGGATGAGAAGGCCTTACTGGTATCGCTCAGTCCCCCCTGGCCGATGGCGTCAAAGCCGGCGGTTCGCAGGGTGATAGACTGGAAGGCGGAGTTCATCATCTTTTCCCACAGGGGCATATCCCCCAGGGTGGCGGGATTGGCATATTCCTCCGCAAGGAAAAATACCGCGCCGCCTATAATCAGTACGCCGGTGATAATCAACACCATCTTGCTGTAGACCGCCAATTTTCTCCAGCTGCGCTTGGCCAGGATGTCCTCCCAGACAAAGAAGCCCAGGCCGCCCACCACAATGAGGGCCCCGATGGTGCCCAGCACCAGCGGGTTGTCCTGTAAACCGGCCAGACTGCTGAACGCGCCAAAGCGCCCGCCCAGCAGGTCAAAGCCCGCGTTGCAGAAGGCGGAGACGGCGTGGAAGATTCCCCGCCAGATCCCGCCCAGAACGCCGAAATGGGGCACCATGGCGATGCTCAAAAGCACCGCCCCCACCCCTTCCATCAGGAAGGTTCCCATCAGGGCGTGGCGCACCATGCGCACCACGCCGTCCAGGTCGTTGAGGTTCAGGGTAGACACCATG
This sequence comes from uncultured Flavonifractor sp., assembly GCA_944385625.1. Classification (GTDB taxonomy): domain Bacteria; phylum Bacillota; class Clostridia; order Oscillospirales; family Oscillospiraceae; genus Flavonifractor. The sequence continues at coordinate 17,468 of CALWXZ010000004.1, forward strand.
ATAAGCCGCTCGGACAGGCCGATGCGGCGGCGCAGCGCAAAGGACACCAGCGTGATGACCGTCATAAATCCCAACCCGCCCAGCTGGATCATCAGCAGGATGACCACCTGACCGAACAGGGACCACTGGACCCAGGTGTCCACCAGGATCAGTCCGGTGACACAGGTGGAGGAGGTGGCGGTAAAGAGGGCGGTGAAAAAGCCGGCGCTCTGTCCGTCCCGGGAGGCGATGGGCAGGGTGAGCAGCAGGGCGCCCACCAGAATGATAACGGCAAAGGAGGCCGCCACGATCCGGGTGGCGTTCAGGCTCCGGTTGCGGATAAACATATCCCGCAGCCAAAGTGCAAATCGTCTTATCACAGCCCGGTCCTCCCGGAATGGCCGTCTCTCTCCCGGCGGCCTGTTGAACGCAGAAAAGCATACCGAAGGAATCCCATTCCTTCGGTATGCCCGTTCTCTCTCTGTCCGGAGCCCTTCCGGCAATCTTCATCCGGGCCCCTCATATCTGCCATATCGCATACCTGATCCGCTGTGCAGGGGTACATAGGTCGTTCCTCATCTCTCCACTTTTTTCCGGGCCACATCCCCGTGGAATCGTACAAAGGTAACTATAGCATACCCTCCAAAGATATTCAAGTCAACGATTATTATACATTGGCTTCCAATTTCCTACCATATAGATAAAAACGCCGGGGCTTGGGGCACCCTTGTCCCTGCACATTTAACAGATTTCGCCAGTGCGCCGCCACCCTTCCATTATTATAAGGTAGGCGGCAATCCCGCCTCTTTTCGCCGCCTCTTCACAGGTAGAGGCGGCAGTCTTTCCGTCCGGCGCATTCCTTTTTCAGCATGGCGCCGGCCAAAGCGATCATAAGTCCATTTCCCTTCCGGGCCCCATGGGGACAGACAGACACGCACCGCATACAGGAGATACAGGACTTTTTATCCACCTTTCCGGGGTCGCTTCCGCTGATCGCCCCCACCGGGCACGCCCCGGCACATACTCCGCATCGGACGCAGGCCCTGGTGGGTCCTGGGACGATCCCTGCACGGCCCGCTTTGCGGTAGGGGCGGTTGCCGGGGAGGGTCGGCTCGGAGCAATCTCCGGCGGCCAGTTTCGCCCGGATTTTCGCGGAAAACTCCATCATCTGCTGCCGGTCCTGCGCATCGGGCCGACCGGAGGCAATCCGCCGGACAATGGAATGCTCGGCAACGGCGGTAACCGCCGCTATGATGTGGAAGCCCGCCGTTCGGGCAAGGTCCTCCAGTTCCACCAAGGTATCCTCGTAGGCGCGGTTCCCATATACGCACACCAGAATCGCCCCGGCGCCGTTTCCCTCCAGCGCCCCCAGCCGGGCGGCGGCGGGGGCCGGCACCCGCCCTGCGTAGGAGGGGACGGCTATGACGGCCACGTCCTCCCCGCTCAGGGCTATGCTCCGCGGATCCGCACCGCAGGCCGTCAGATCCAGGGCCGCAGGCCTGTCCGTCCAGGACCCGGCCACAAGATCCGCAACCTTCTTCGTACCCCCGGTGGGGCTGAAATAAATTTCATATACCTTCATCCCGGATGCCTCCCTGTCCGTTGTGGTTGATAACACTGCTTGATCCCTCTTTTCCATTACAGCCGGAGCACCACCTTTCCGCCGGTGGGTCCATGGGCCACCAGCCGCAGCGCATCCTCCGCCTGCTCCAGCGAAAAGAGATGGGGGTCCACCGCCGGCACAATGTGATGGCGCTCCACCAGGTCCGTAATGGTCTGAAGCTGCGCGCCGTCGGAGCGCACAAACAGGAAACGGTACTCCTTTCCCTGTTTCCGGGCCGCCCGGTCATACCTGCTGCCGGCCAGCGAAAACAGCGCCCGCTTGAACCAGGGCAACCGGTTGCGGACCGCGAAGGCCCTGTTGGGTCCGGTTCTCAGACTCAGCAGGCGCCCGCCCTTTTTCAGTACAGCCAGCTCATGGTCAAACTCCGCCGCGCCCAGCGTGTCCATCACCCCGTCCACGCCGGACAGAATCTCCCAATAGTTCTCCTGCTTGTAGTTGATATATTGGTCCGCGCCCATGGCAAGCAGCTGCTCCCGGGCCCGGTCGTTCCCCGTTACGATCACCCGCAGTCCCAGCGCCTTGGCCAAGGGAACCGCCATCTGCCCAAAGCTGCCGGAACCGCCGGGAATGAGCAGCGTCTCCCCCGGCTTTGCCTCCAGTTCCTCCACCAGCCCCTGATAGGCCGTAAGGCCGGCCAGCGGAATGGCGGCGGCGGTGACAAAATCGTACCCGGCGGGCATCCGGGCCAGGGCGCTCTGCTCCACCGCCACATACTCGGCAAACGCCCCGATCCTGTTCTGGGGAAGCCGGGCATAGACCCGGTCTCCTTTCTGAAATTTCTTCACCCGCTTCCCGGTCTGCTGAACGATACCGGAGCACTCATTTCCAAGGGTGAGGGGCATGGTGTAGCGCTGAAGCAGCCTGACGCTCCCCGTCAGGATCAGCAGTTCCAGGGGATTGACTGCCGCCGCCTTCACCTGAACCAAGACCTCGTTGTCCCCGATCTCCGGCACCGGGACCTGCCGGAGGTGGGCGTGGATCTCTTTGGCATAGTTGTTGATCTGAACCGCTTTCATACTGGGCTCCTTTCGGCCGTCATGGCTTTAGCTGGATAATTCCGGATAAGAATAGATGTAAACAATGAAATTACATTGATCCCAGTTTATCACTTGTTTGTTGTAATGTCAATAGTTACATTTCTTGTTGTCTTTACCTTCCTCTGCCTGGAGGGCCGAACAGGCCGGCGGAACATTACGACACATCTGAACGCGGTTCGGGACAAAAAAAGAGCGCCATATGGCGCTGAGATCGTCGAAAAAGCGGCACACTACTTTTTCGAGGGGGATGCAGGCCGCCCGTTTAGCGCTTCTGTCCAGCCGCAGACCAGACCTGGTGGTCCCCTTCCGGCCGCGGCAGTTTGCCTCCCCGTGGCAATTTCTCCCCGACTGTGCTATAATTCCGGTAGCAGGGCCGTCAGCCCAGCCGGGGAGGAATGGATATATGCACTTTGACGTGACAAAACTGGTATGGACCAGACCGCCGGAGCGGTATCGTATTACGCCCGGGCAAATTGAAATCACCACCCAGCCCCACACCGACCTGTGGCAGCGCACCTACTATCATTTTAGAAACGACAACGCCCCGGTCTTGCAGCTGGAGACTGGGGAGCCCTATTTCAGCTTTGTGGTCAAGACCGACTTTTCCGACAGCAAGCGCCGCTTTGACCAATGCGGGATCGTCCTCTATCTGGACAGCGAAAACTGGCTCAAGGCCTCGGTGGAATATGAAAACGGGGCGTTCCAGCACCTGGGCAGCGTCGTCACCAACGGCGGCTATTCCGACTGGGCCACCACCGTCCTGGATGCGGATATACGCACCATGTGGTACCGCCTCAGCCGGCGGGAGTCCGACTACCGGATCGAGTGCTCTCGGGACGGGCTCCACTACAGCCAGATGCGGATCTGTCATCTGCACAAGGGGAACGGCGTCATCCGCTTCGGGCTCTACGCCTGCTCCCCGGAGGAGTCCTCCTTTACGGCGGTTTTCTCCCAGATGGAACTCACCGACTGTCAGTGGCCGGCCCACGATGGGCAGCAACCGGATCAGCCCTGACCACGCCGTCCCAGGTGAAAAGGAGGAACTCATAGATGAAAACGGCCGTCTGCTACTATTCCCGCCACCACGGCAATACGCTCAAGCTGCTGGAGGCCATGGCGGAAGAAGGCCCGGTGGAGCTCATCGACGTGACCGCCTGTCAGGCCGTCCGGCTGGAGGACTACGACTGTATCGGCTTTGCCTCCGGCATCTACTTCGGGAAGGTCCACGAGCGTGTCCTGGCCTTCGCCCGGCAGCACTTGCCCCAAGGGAAGCCGGTATTCTTCCTGTGTACCTACGGCGGTGCCAAAGGCACCGGCACGAAGGCTCTGGCCAAAGCAGCCAGGGAGAAGGGCTGCCCGGTGCTGGGGGAGTTCGGCTGCAAGGGCTACGACACCTTCGGGCCCTTTAAACTGGTGGGCGGTATTGCCAAAGGCCACCCGAACGCCCAGGATCTGGAGGCGGTTCGCAGGTTCTACCGGAAACTTCAAAGGGCCTGTGGACAGGGTGGGTCCAGATAGATCCCGGCGCTTTCAAGCGGTGGAAATCCACGGTTTGGAAGCGCCGGGGCCTGTTTTTATGCCCTATTCAATTCCATAGCGTTTCATCCAGAAATTGACCTGTAAGAAATAGGCCATCATCTGGGGGCCCGCCATCAGCTGCCCAAACCACGGCTTGCCGTAGTCCTTGGGCTGGCTCAGAAAGCGCTCGGCCTTCTTCCGGTCCAGAAAGCGTTGTACCGGCGCGGCGGTATCGTCCAGCATCTGCCGGAACCGCTGGGCCAGCAAGGCCTCATACACCGGGGAGTATGTCTTGGGATAGGGACTTTTTTTCCGATACAGCAGCTGGGGGGGCAGCAGATCCCGACAGGCGTCCCGCAGCAGCGTTTTCTCCGTCCCGTTTTGGTACTTCATACTCCAGGGCACGTTGTACACATACTCCACAATCCGGTGATCGGCAAAGGGCACCCTGGCCTCCAGCCCCCAGGCCATGCTGGTGCGGTCCATCCGGTCCAGCAGGGTCTGCATGAACCAGCGCAGATTGAGAAAACTCATCTCCCGCCTGCGCCGGGCTTCCCCCTGTTCCTCCGGCAGCGCCGGGGTCCTGGCCAGCGTGTCCAGGTACTGCTGGCGCACATAGTCCTCCAAGTTCAGCAGGCGGATGGCCTCGTCCGACAGCAGCGCCGTCCTGGCCGACAGGTCGGCAGACCAGGGAAAGCCGTCGGCATACAGCAGTTCCTCCCGGTAGAACCAGGGATAGCCGCCAAAGATCTCATCGGCACATTCGCCGGTCAGGGCCACCTTGTTGTGCCGTTTCACCTGTCCGCAGAAATAGAGCAGCGACGCGTCTACATCGGTCATGCCCGGCAGGTCCTTCATCACCACAGCATCCTCCAGCAGATCGGCCAGGGTGGCCTCGTCACACTCCAGATAGGTGTGGTGAAGGGGATAGAGGGCCAACACCTGATCCACATAGGGGCGGTCCCGGGTGGGCTGAAAGGAGTTGGCCTGAAAGCAGGCGTCATTGTTGGTGAAATCAAAGGAAAAAGTATTGAGGGTGTGGCCCTCCGCCTCCAGCTGCCGGGAGGCCAGGGCGGTGACCACGCTGGAATCAATGCCGCCGGAGAGAAAGCTGCATACCGGCACATCGGAAACCAGCTGCCGTTTCACCGCGTCCCGCAGCAGCCAGGACACCCGCTCCACCGTCTGGCCGTAGCTGTCGGTATGGGGCTTTGCCTCCAGCGTCCAATAGGGCCGCTCCTCCACCCCCTGCCCGGAATACCGCAGGATGCAGCCCGGCTTCACCTCCCGCAGGCCCTGGAACACACCGCAGCCCGGGGTCCGGGCCGGCCCCAGGCCAAAGATTTCCCGGAAGCTGTCCAGATCCGCCTTGGGGTGGACCTGGGGATGGGCAAACAGGGCCTTGGGCTCGGAGCCAAACACCAGCGTATCCCCCCGCTCGGCATAAAACAGGGGCTTGACGCCCATCCGGTCCCGGCAGAGAAACAGAGTCTGCCGGGCCGCATCCCAGACGGCAAAGGCAAAAATTCCGTTGAGCTTCTGCGCCACCTCCGGCCCGTACTCCATGTATCCCCAGAGGATCACCTCGGTGTCGCAGCTTGTCTCAAACCGGCAGCCCCGTTGGATCAGATCCTGTTTCAGTTCCTCGGCGTTATAGATTTCCCCGTTGTAGACAATGGCATACTCCCCCTCTTCCCGACTGCGGAGCATGGGCTGGGCGCCTCCGGCCAGATCCCGGATGGACAGCCGGGTGTGGGAAAGTCCGATCTTATCCCGCAGATATTCTCCGGTCTGATCGTGTCCCCGGTGCGCAATGGCGCTGCGCATCTGGGTAAGAACCTGAGTCCACCGCCCGGCATCCTGAAGAAAATTGGCTTTCAAGCTGCAAAATCCCGCAATTCCGCACATAAATACACCTCATTACAAAAATGCAGGGTGCTCACCGTTCGGGGAGCACCCTTGCTTCTCTGTTCCAGTATATTCTGTATTCGCAGCTCTGATACTCCGCCGCCGGAAGAGGACGGCGGGTCAGCCGGGTTTTATGGTCGCTTGCCCGTTTTTTATTCGTCTTCCTGTTTGTCGTTGCTTTCTCCATATCACGCCGTTCCCACAGGACAGACCCCCTTGCCCGGGCGTCCGGTGGGAAGCGAATACGGACTGCCAGACTGGAACGCTCTTCCGCTCGTTTTTCCGGAAAGGCCGGAGCACGTCAGATCATATCAGGTGTCCGGCCACCAGAGTTTTCACCAACGCCTCCGCGTCGTCCTGACTTTCCCCGTAGAACGTCCGCCCGAGCCTGGGGCGGGGAGAAAAGGCCAGAATCTGCCGCAGAGCGGGCCGGGCCCCCATCTCTCTGCACGGAATTTGGGCCTGATTGGCAGCCATCAGACGGGAGAGCAGGGGATAGCTGGCGGGCGCTTCGGAGGGGAGAAAGGAGATCACGCAGGGTGTCCCCACTCGAAGCAGGGTACATTCGTCATCCCAGTTTCTCCAGACCTTGAGGTTTTCTCCGTCTGCTTCGGCCCTGGTGACGCCGGTCACCTGGGGCCAGCCCAGCCAGCCGGCCAGGGCCGGGCCCAGGCCGTCCTGGCCCGGGTCGCTGTCGCCGCAAAACACGGCGTCCACCGGGCCTTTTTCCTGTTCCACCGCCCGAACCGCGTCTGCCAGCAGGCGGCCCAAGGCGGCGCCGTCATATGGGCTGACGCCGGGGCCCCGCAGCAGGAGTCCCTCATCCGCCGCCAAGGCCAGGCTGGCCCGGAGCGCCTCTTCCCCGCCCGGTCCATCCACAGCCACGGCGGTGATCCGCACGCCAGGAACCCGCTCTGCCGTCTGTATTGCTCCGTCCAGCGCACTGGAGCGAAAGGGAGTATGATCGCCCTCGCTCTTCAGGCTATGGACGTATGCCATGATGTTCATCTTCCAAACGATACCGCGCTCAGCAGGCCTCGAAGACGGTGGCAACGCCCATGCCGCCGCCGATGCACAGGGTGGCCAGGCCTCTCTTGGCCTCGGGCCGCTTCTGCATCTCATGGAGCAGGGTGACGATGATGCGGGCGCCGGAGCAGCCGATGGGATGGCCGATGGCAATGGCGCCGCCGTTGACGTTGACCTTGTCCATGTCGAAGCCCAGCTCACGGGCCACGGCCACGGACTGGGCGGCAAAGGCCTCGTTGGCCTCGATGAGGTCGATGTCGTCGATGGTCACGCCGGCCCGCTCCATGGCCTGACGGGAGGCGGGCACAGGGCCCACGCCCATGATCTTGGGGTCCACGCCGCCCTGGCCCCAGCCGGTCAGCTTGGCCATGGGCTTCAGGCCGTACTTCTGCACCGCCTCGCCAGAGGCCACGATGATGGCGGCGGCGCCGTCGTTCAGGCCGGAGGCGTTGGCGGCAGTGACCCGCTGGACGTGCTTCTTGGTGTCGGCCTCATGGACCTGGGTGGGCTGGAAGGTGTGGACCACCTGGTCCTCCACCCCCTCAGGGCCCACAGGGAAGGCGCCCTTCAGCTTGGCGATGCTGTCGGCGGTGGTGCCCGCCTTGGGATACTCGTCCACCTTGAACTCCACCATCTCCTTTTTCTTCTTCACCATGACGGGGACGATCTCATCATCAAAGCGGCCAGACTCAATGGCGGCGCAGGCCTTCTGCTGGGAGGAGGCGGCGAACTCGTCCAACTCCCGGCGGGTAATCCCCCAGATGTCGCAGATGTTCTCGGCTGTGGTGCCCATGTGGTAGTTGTTGTAGGCGTCCCACAGGCCGTCCTTAATCATGGTGTCCACCACTTTCTTGTCCCCCATCCGGGCGCCCCAGCGCTCCTCGGGCAGGGCAAAGGGAGCGCGGGACATACTCTCGGTGCCGCCGGCTACAATAACCTCGGCGTCGCCGCAGAGAATGGCGCGGGCAGCCTCCATCACCGCCTTCATGCCCGAGCCGCACACCATATTCACCGTGTAGGCGGGGACGCTGTAGGGAAGGCCAGACTGGATAGTAACCTGGCGGGCCACATTCTGGCCCAGGCCGGCGGTGAGGACGCCGCCGAAGATGACCTCGTCCACCTGCTCGGGCTTCACCCCGGCGCGGTTCAGGGCCTCCTTCACCACAATGGCGCCCAGCTCCACGGCGGGAACGTCCTTCAGGCTGCCGCCGAAGGAGCCCACAGCGGTGCGGCAGCAGTTGACAATATAGACTTCTTTCATGGCAGATCTCTCCTAATATTCTTCTTTTCTTGCCGTCAACGGCCCATCAAGTCAGGGGTCCCGGCACCACAGAGATGCCGGGACCCCCTGCTGCCCTTATGTGGCCGCCTGTATGTTCCGTGTTTCCGTTTAGCGGAACAGGCCGCCGGAGATGACCAGCTTCTGGATCTCGTTGGTGCCCTCGTAGATCTGGGTGATCTTTGCGTCCCTCATCATGCGCTCCACATGGTAGTCCTTCATGTAGCCGTTGCCGCCCAGCATCTGGACGCACTCGGTGGTGACCTCCATGGCCACGTTGGTGCAGGTCATCTTGGCCATGGCGGCGGGGGCGGTGTAGGGCTTGCCCTCCTCCTTGTAGATGGCGGCCCGGTAGAGCAGCAGCTCGGCGGCGTCAATCTTGGTCTTGAGCTCGGCCATCTTGAAGGCCAGATACTGCTGCTTGCACAGGGGCTTGCCGAACTGCTGGCGCTGCATAATATACTTCCGGGCGATCTCAAAGGCGCCCTTGGCGATGCCCAGGCCCTGAGCAGCCACGCCGATGCGGCCGCCGTCCAGGGTCTTCATGGCCAGCTTGAAGCCCTCGCCGGGCTGGGCGATCATGTTCTCGGCGGGAACCCGAACGTTCTCCAGGATCATGTCGGAGACCTTGGCGCTGCGGATACCCATCTTGTTCTCCAGCTTGCCCACGGTAAAGCCGGGGGTCCCCTTCTCCACCACGAAGGCGGCCATGCCCTTGGTGCCCAGAGCGGGATCGGTGAGGCAGTAAATGACGGTGTAGTCCGCCAGAGGGCCGTTGGTGTTAAAGCACTTGGAGCCGTTGATGATGTAGCTGTCCCCGTCCTTGGTGGCCACGGTCTGCTGGCCGGCGGCATCGGAACCGGCGGAATGCTCGGTCAGGCCGAAGGAGCCGATCTTCTCACCGTAGGTGATGGGGGCCAGGAACTTCTTCTTGATCTCGATGGGAGCGGAGGAATTCATGATGCTGCCGCCGTACAGGGAGGTGTCCACGGAGAAGGCGATGCCGAAGGAGGCGTCCACCTTGGAGATCTCCTCCACGGCCAGGATGTAGCTCAGATAGCTGCCGCCCAGGCCGCCCACCTCGGTGCCGTAGGGCAGGCCGTAGATGCCGGTCTTGCCCAGCTTGCGGAAGGCTTCCAGGGGGAACTCGGAGGTTTCGTCCCGCTCGATCACGCCGGGAAGCAGTTCATTCTCGGCAAACTCACGGGCAATCTGCTGGATCTGCTGCTGGTCCTGAGTCAGTTCAAAGTTCATGGTGCGTCATCCTTTCTTTTTATTTTGTTTTAAAATATTTTTGTAACAAAATTATTTGATGTAAAGACTATAGCATGGAACCTCCGGTCTGTCAAGGGGTATCTCCCCTGCCGGCAAAATTTATTCGCTTGTCTCTCTCAGCGCGCCGTCCGGCGGCTGCGGCGGGAGAATTACAGTCCAAAGGAGGCCAGGCCGATAAAGATAAAGCAGGTGAGGAAGGGGATGGCGATCTGGGTGATGGCGATATCGAAATAGGCCTCCTTGTGGGTACACTTGCAGATGCTGAGCAGGGTGATCTGGGCGCCCTGATGAGGCAGGGTGTCCAGGGTACCGGCGGCGATAGCGCCGATGCGGTGGACGTACTGGAAGTCGGCGCCCAAAGAGGCGTAGACGTCCTTCAGAGCATTGAAGGCCACGCCCATGCCGCCGGAGGCGGACCCGCAGGCGCCAGCACAGACGGCGACCGTAATCATAACGAAGATCAGGGGGTTCATGTCCAGATTCTGGAGACTGTTTACCAGGTCTGCAAAGCCCTGGGTGTTCTGGACCACGCCGCCGAAGCCCACCACGATGGCGGTATTCAGGATGGACACGCCGGAGTCGGCCGCGCCCTTGTTGAAGACCTTGATCCAGCCGTTGAGGCCGCCCTCGATGCGGACAAAGAAGAGGACGGTGGCCAGGACCACGCCGGCAAACACGGCCGCTTCCACCGGCAGACCGCCCATAGTGCCGTCGGCCTGGGGAAAGAGGGGCGCGTTGAAGAGCACCAGGATGGCAAGGATGGGGATGAGCGCCACATAGGGATTGGGCAGAGCCTCGTTGGGATCATCTTCCTGGAGCTCCTCCGGGGAGAGTTGGGTCTTCATCCGGGGATCGTGGAACAGAAAGCCGTGTCTGGTGAAGGAACGGGCCCGGTACTCCAGCCAGACGAAGATCATGACGAAGGAGGCCACGGTGGCAATGATAGAGGGAAGCAGGGCCGCGGTGGCGGTGGTGCCCAGGATCTCGGTGGGAATGACGTTCTGGATGGAGGGGGAGCCCGGGCCATACATGGACCAGGTCCAGCAGCCGGCGGAGATGGCGGCCGGGATCAGCCGGCGGGTCAGGTTTGCGGAGCGGAACATCTGCAGGGCGATGGGATAGACCACAAAGAACACCACAAAGCCGGAGATGCCGCCGTAGGTGAGCAGGCCGGTGATACACATGATGATGGGGGCCACAAACCGGCCGTGACACATTCCCGCCAGCCATGTGGCAATGGATTTGGCGGCGCCGGTAAACTGGTACACCGCCCCGAACAGGGCGCCCATGAAGAACACCAGGAAATAATCGGAGACATAACCCGCCGCCGCAGGCATAAACTGGTCTTTCAGACCGTCTAAAATGGCGACGCTGTCGCCTGCCAGAAGCGGGGAGCAGATCAGAACAAAACAGGTAACCAGAGGAGCCAGGATCAGTGCGGAGATGCCTTTGAACGCCAGCACACCGAACAGAATGATGGCAATAAAGAGCACAAGGATACCGAGATTCATTCGGAGTCCACCTTTCTTTCTCTAATGTGACGTGAAAAGCGGGGGCGGAAAAACTGCGGGAAGGACCACCGGAGGAGCCTTATTTCAGGCCCATCAGACCGTCGGCAAAAATGCGCGGGTCCATCAGCCTGGGACCGCCCTCCTCCATCTTGGGGGTGAAGCCCATCTGGTCCAGCACCTGGGTCTGGATATCGATGCCGGGAGCCACCTCGGTGAGGTAGACCCCGTCGGGCCGCAGCTCAAACACGGCCCGCTCGGTGATGTACATGACGGGCTGGCCCGTCTTGATAGCGTAGTCGCCGGAGAAGGTGATCTGCTCCACTTTGTTCAGCATCTTCTGGGAGCGGCCCTCCTGATCAATAACCAGCTTGCCGTCCTCCACATGGACCTTGATCCCGCCGGCGGTGAAGGTGCCGCAGAAATAGACCTTTTTGGCGTTCTGGGTGATGTTGACAAAGCCGCCGCAGCCAGCGATTCTGGGGCCGAATTTGGAGACGTTGATGTTGCCGTTCTTGTCGGCCTGGGCCAGACCCAGGAAAGCCAGATCCACGCCGCCTCCGTCGTAGAAGTCGAACTGGTAGGGCTGATCCAGAATGGCCTCCACATTGACAGAGCCGCCGAACTTGGGTCCGCCCTGGGGTACGCCCCCCACGGGACCGGCCTCCACGGTGAGGGTCATGTAGTCCCCGATGCCCTCCTCGTTGGCCACCATGGAGATGTACTCGGGGATGCCGATACCCAGATTGACCACCGTGTTGGGCTCCAGCTCCAGGGCCGCCCGGCGGCCGATGATCTTTTTGGCGCTCATGGGCGGATAGGCCAGGCTGTCCAGCGGTACCCGGAAGTCGCCGGACATGGAGCCGTCGTACTCACAGCCCTGGCACTGGGCGTGGTCCTTTTTGTCCTGGCACACCACGATGGCGTCCACATAGATGCCGGGGATCTTCACCAGCTTGGGGTCCACACAGCCCTCCTGCACCACCTTTTCCACCTGGACCACCACCTTGCCGCCGCAGTTCTTGACCGCCTGGGCGATGGAGGTGGCCTCGGTGGTGGTACACTCATGCTCCAGGGTCACGTTGCCGTGCTCGTCGGCATAGGTGCCGCGGATAAAGCCGATATCGAACTTCTGGGCCTTGTAGAGCAGCCGCTCCTCCCCCAGAACCTCCACCACCTCCACAATGTCCTCGGTGGTGACATCATTGAGCTTGCCGCCCTCGATGCGGGGGTCGGCGAAGGTGTTCATACCCACATGGGTCAGCGTGCCCAGCCTGTGGCCGGCAATGTCCCGGTAGAGCTGGGACAGGGTGCCCTGAGGCAGGTTATAGGCCTCCAGCTTGTTGGCGGTAATCAGCTTGCCCAGTTCTGGCACCATGTTGTAGTGCCCGCCGATGACCCGCTTGAGCATCCCCTCATGGGCGAAGTGGTCGGCGCCGCTGCCGTCCTGATTGCCCTGGGCGGCGGCGTAGAAGAGGGTCAGGTTTTTGGGCGAGCCGGTCTCCAGAAACCGCTGCTCCAGCGCTCTGGTCAGGGCCTCCGGCATTCCGCTGGCCACAAAACCGCTGGTGGTGATGCAGTCGCCGTCCTTCACCCAGGAGGCGGCCTCAGCTGCGGTGATGATAGGCTTCTTAGACATAGGACATCGTTCCTTTCCGAGTGGATGTGACCGCCAGACTGAGGCGGTCCGGGAGAGAAGGGGGACGGCCTCCCTCAGAGGGGCGGCCGGGCACCCGTCTGTGCGGGTTCCGCGGCGCCATCCTTCTGATCGGGAGGCCACATCCGTGAGAGAGAGGGGGATAAACCGGCATTACTTGCCGATGAAGTGCTTCTCCTTGCGCTTCTCCAGGAAGGCCGTCATGCCCTCCTTCTTGTCCTCGGTGGAGAAGGACAGGCCAAAGAGGTTGGCCTCCAGCTTCAGGCCGCTGTCCAGGTCCGTGTCCATACCGGTGTTGATGGCCTGCTTGGCAAGCGCCACGGCGAAGGGGCCGTTCTTCATGATCCGGCCGGCCATGGCCTTGCAGTAGTCGATGAGCTCGGCCTGGGGCACCACATGATTGGCCAGCCCCATGCGGTAGGCGTCCTCAGCGCTGATCTGGTCGCAGGTGAAGATGAGCTCCTTGGCCCGGCCCTTGCCCACCAGGCGGGCCAGACGCTGGGTGCCGCCGAAGCCGGGGAGGATGCCCAGGCCGCATTCGGGCTGACCGAACTTGGCGTTCTCGGAGGCCACACGGATGTCGCAGGCCATGGAGATCTCGCAGCCGCCCCCCAGCGCGTAGCCGTTTACCGCGGCGATGGTGACCTGGGGCATATTCTCCAGCCGGCCAAAGGCCTCCTTGGCCAGCAGGCCCATGGTGCGGCCCTCGGCGGGGGTGGCGTTGACCATCTCGGAGATGTCCGCGCCGGCCACAAAGGCCTTTTCCCCGGAGCCGGTCAGAATGACCACCTTCACATCGGTGTTCCCCTCCAGCTCACGCAGGCAGGTGTTCAGCTCGGACAGGGTCTCGCTGTTGAGCGCGTTGAGGGACTTGGGACGATTGATGGTCAGCAGGGCAATACCATTCTCGATCTCCAGAAGCAGATTGTTCATAATAAGTACCTCCTGTTTTTTAATTTCCCAGCCGGTTATATATCTTTGTAGCAGAATTATTCTGCATACCAACCGTATGAGAGAATTATAGCTTTCTTTCTGTTCAAATGCAAGAAAATATAGTGCAATTACACATAGAACTTTTCTTTATTCTTTTTTAATTTAGTCACTTTTCCTTTTGTTATCAATTAATATTGCAGATAAATTATTTGTTAATTTAAATTTATAAATGTCAAATTATTCAATTCAATTGTGCTATAACAAAAATAATGGGAGCCCAAACAGTCCTCCCACGGACTGTTTGGGCTCCCATTATTTTTGCCCCATGATTCTTTTGTCGCATCTGGTATGGCGAGTCCGTCAAGCCTCCCCTTCCGAGGTGCCGGACAGGCGGCGCAGCAGCTCCAACAGCTGCTGCCGCTGCTGGGCGGTAAAGGGGGCCAGCACGGTCTGGTTGAGTTCATCCACGGTGCGCAGCACATCCTCCCGAATGGCGTTACCCGCCTCGGTGGCCTCCACCCGGATGCTCCTTCGGTCATTGGGGTCCAACAGCCGGTTGACCAGGCCCCGCTTTTGGAGCTTATCCAGCATACCGGATACGGTGGAGTTCTCAAGCCGTAGCGTCTGAGCAATCTCCTTGGGGGTTGCGGACCCCTGGCTCCACAGGCAATTCAGAATACCATACTGTCCAGGGGTGACGCCAAACTCGGCCAAGCGCTCGGAGAACACCACAAACACCTCGTGCTGAGCCACCGTAAGCAGATAGTTGATACAGTTGCGTAACTCCACGAAAATCTGTCAGCCCTTTCCTCGCAAATTCCGTTTGCTCCAGAGTATAGCACATTTCGCACCGAATTTCCAGTTCTTTGGGACCGGACTTCCATCATCAGCGCTCCGTGCCGGCAGCAGCAGGCATAAAAAGGCCGCCCTGCAACCGGTCAAGTAAGAAGGGAAATTGGAGCGACGGAGCACGGGAAAGCTGCTCAGAAGCTGGCATTGATCTGGTGCTTTGGATGAAAGAGGCGGCCCATAAGGCACAAAAGCAGATTTACCAGCACACCGATAAAGAGGGGGTCAAAGGGTACGCCCAGGATACTGCCCGCAATAACAGCCACAGGCCCCGCAAGAATCGACGCCATGACCCAGGGGTGCCCAATACGGCCCGGGAAAAACAGGGCCGCGCTGAGGGGCACAAAAATTACGGCGCCCCGCAGGCCCATGGACAGATAGCCGAAGTCGTTGATGACAGCCGAGGGAACCAGCGCCGCCACCGCCGCGCTAACCGCCAGGACAGCCACAATCACCAGGCGGGTGGCAATCAATTTCCGCCTGGGGTCATTCAAAAATTGGGTCACATGGCCTCCAATATCGTTGACCACGATGGTGGCCACGCCCAGAGACAGCCCGGCGCCCCCGCCCACGATGGTAATGAGGAGGGTACCCAGGACGATGCCGCCAAACAGAGCCGGCATATAGTGCAGGATAAAGGTGGGAAATACCTGGGCGGTAGTGGTGATCTCGATCAGCCCGTCTGGAAGCGCCAGCCCGGCCGAGGTCAGGGCCGCGGCTTCCTCCGCGGTGATGCACTGCCCCCGCATGAACAGTCCCACCAGGATACAGGCGATTCCGATGGGCGGGATCAGGCACGCGCTGAACAGAGCACCCCGACGGGCCGTTTTGTCGCTTTTGGCCGACCACACGGCGGAGGCGTAGGTCTGTGTGGACAACACACCCAGCACCAGGGACAGCCCGGAACCCAAATCGTTCAGCGGCCCCCGGGCCAGCAGGGACCCGAAGCGGGCCAGCAGGTCCTCCGAGGTGTAGATATCATTGGCAGCTCCCAGGGGGGTATCCACCAGGGTATGGTGCAGCAGGGTATCCAGCCCCTCCAGCCCTCCGGTGGCAAACAGGACGATCACGCCGCCCATAATCGACGCCAGGTAGAGCAGCAGCAGCTTGACCACACCGCCGATACCCGCGCCCCATACTCCGCCGAAGATGACATATACGGCCATGATGGCGGTGGAGATCACCGAGGCGGCAGCCATGGAGATGGGAAAAATAGTGGTCAGCAGCGCGGTGGCGGAGAGCATCTGGGCGATCACGCTCACAAAAATACCGATGGAGGACAGCACAGAGGCAAAGTAGCCGCTCCGGCTGCCGTACTCCCCGGCGATTACGCTTACAAGCGTGTCCGCGCCGCTGTGGCGCATCCGCTTTACATAGCCCTGGGCCAGCACCAGACAGCCCAGGCCGGAGCCCAGGGTGAACCACCACGCGCTCATGCCGAAGGAGAACGCCAGCTGGGCGGTGCCGACGGTGGCCTGCCCGCTGACCAGCGTACCCATAATGGTTCCGGCCACCAGCCAGGAGCCGGTCTTTCCGCCGCCGCTGGTAAAATCGGCTACGTCCGACACCTTTCGCCCCGAATAGATCCCAATTCCTATAATCAGCGCCAGAACCAGAAAAATACCAACTAAATGCGCAATATCAAGGGTCATACCATCCACCTGATTTCGTCCGGAACGATCAGCTCCGCCTCTGTTTTGGCCAGTACCTTCTCCACCGCAACGCTGGGCGCCAACTTTTCCAGCATCCAACCCTTCCCATTGTCGTGGAGCACACACACCTCAGTGACAATATAGTCCACCTCATGGGCGGCTGTCAAGGGCAGGGTACAGCGTCTCAGGGTTTGGGAACTGCCCGTTTTGGCGCAGCGTTCCACGGTGGCGATAACCCGCTTGGATCCGGCCACCAGGTCCATCCCACCGCTCATGCAGGGACTTTTTTGCCCGGTATAATCCAGTTGTCCAGGTTGCCGAAGGTTTCAGCCTTCCACTCCCCCAACAGGCTCTGCTCGGGCGTTGCCGACCAGCTCGCAATCCAGCCTGGGAATGGACAGCGTAGAAATCGCCGCATAAAAACAAAACCTCGCTTCCTTTTGGAAGCGAGGAAAAGCACTTTCCCTTGAGATGGTGGAGATAAGCGGGATCGAACCGCTGACCTCTTGAATGCCATTCAAGCGCTCTCCCAGCTGAGCTATACCCCCAGATGTGGGAAAGTGCGTTTATTACTTTTTGTGTTCTCAACGTGTCTTATCAACAGAACAAGACGTATTTTAACAGCTTCGTGGCGTTCTGTCAAGCCTTTCTTTTATATTTTTTATTGAACCAATCCCACTCTTTCAACGCCGCATCAGCAGGAGCGCAATCAACAGCGGGATACAGGCAACAGCTGCGGTATAAAGGTTCAAAACACCGCTGCACCATGCGCCCAACGCTGCGCCCGCAATGAAAAACAAGATAATGCCGAAATACTGCGCCGCTCTCATCAGGTGATCTTTCTGCCCTGTACGGAAATACTGGTACAACCGCTCTGTCCCGCTGCGCAGATTTCCGGTACACATAGTGGTGGCAAATGTGTTGCCTCGGACCTTTCGGAAACTCTCCACCTGCACGGCACAAACAAAGGAGACCACGATATTGGCCAAGGCATTGAACTGTTGAGGAAGAAAAGCCACGAGAGCCAGCAACACAATTTCCATACACACAGTGACCTGCCGCCAGTGGACAACGCGAACCTCCCTAAGCCGCGCTTTGATACACTCAGCCACAATCACACCAGCCGCAAAGGCCAGAACGGGCAGCAGATAGTGCAGCACACCGTTCCAATTTCCTTCTACCGCCCGCACACCCAGTAAAACGATATTACCGGTCTGAGCATTGGCAAACACACCGCCCCGCGTCAGATAGCTATACGCATCCAATAAACCGCCCGCCACCGCCAACAGCGCGCCGATTCGAAATCGCTCCGAAGTCTGCAACCCCTTCGCTGCCTCCATCTGTTGCTCCCTCCTTTCCCGTCCATGATCCCCAAAGGGACTGGCCGCCAGAGGCGCCAGTCCCTTAATCTTCTCAGAAAGGCAGATTCAGCCCGCCGGTCAGCTGCTGCATGGAAGTAGCGGAATCGTTCTCCGCCGCGCGCAGCGCCTCATTGACCGCCGCTACGATCATATCTTGCAGCATCTCCACATCCTCAGGATCGACAGCGTCAGGATCAATGGTAACGCTCTCCAACACCCGCTTGCCCGTCACGGTGGCACTGACGGCGCCGCCGCCGGCAGCGGCTGTGTAGGTCTTGTTCTCCAGCTCCTGCTGCATCTTCATCATGTCCTGCTGCATCTTCTGGACCTGCTTCATCATATTCATATTCATGCCGCCGCCCATGCCGCCAAATCCGCGGCTGTTAAATCCCTTTGCCATAGGTCGCAACTCCTTTATTCCTCAATGATAATATTGTCAAACTGTTGGCCCAACGCCAGCAGATCATCCAGGTTGTCATGCTCGGCGGGCTGCTGAACCGCCGGAGCCGTCCGGGGTGGCGTCCCCACTTTGACCACGCACCGTATGGAGCGCCCGGTCTGCTCCGACGCCAGCTTTTCCAATGTCTCCAGCACCGAGGCCGTACCCACCATGTTTTTGGTAAAATCCGTATCTACCCACAGCGTCAGCACACTGTCCTCCAGTAAGCCCTGCACCGCGGACGGATTGCTGAGGAAGGGGTAGACCGCCGGGAATTTTCCCCGCAGCCCGGCCACCAGCCCCGGCCACAGATCCCCCGACGCCCCTCCATCAGGCGTAGGCGCGGGTTCACCCCCCTCCGCCTGAACTGGGGTGGACATCATCTCATTGATGACAGGCTCTCCCGGTTCCTCAGGCAGCGGGGGCCGTTCCTCCTCCCAGGGCGGCCTGTCATCATGCCTGTCGGAACTGGACGTCTGCTTCTGCCGGGGCTTATTTTGTACTGCCGGCGGCACCGCACAGGCTGTCGGTATGCCGCCGGCCAGCAATTCCTCCACCCGCGACAGCCGGGCGTTGATCCCAGCCATACTCTCGTCCAGCACCGGCTCGCACAATCGAATCAGGCACAATTCTGCGTCTGTCCTCCGGTTTCCACTGCGGGATAGATCTGCAATCGTAGTCTGGATCACCCCCAGCATCTGGGCCAGCCGCGGTATCTGAAACAAATTGGACAGCTTCCGCATCGTGGTTTCATCATATCCGCCTGTCAGCAGTGCCGCGCCGCCTTTGGGCGCCGTTTTTCGTACCAGCAAGTCCCGAACCAAAGCGGATAGCTCATTCAGCAGACTGCCCACTTCTTTTCCTGCGCCGTATAATCTGGCCAGCGTCTCCAAGGCGGAGCCGGTTTCTCCGGAGCCAATCTGCTCCAACAGTCGGGCTGTCTCCAGGTTTCCGGCCAATCCCAGGGCATCCAGCACTTGCTTCTCATCAATCGGGCCGTTGGAGGTAGCGCACTGATCCAGCAGAGATAGGGCGTCGCGCAGCCCTCCGTCTGCCAGCCGGGCAAGCAGCTCAGCCCCCTCTCCTCTCAACTCAAGGCCCTCCTGCCTGGCTACATAAGCCAGCCGCGCGGCAATGTCGCCCGGCAGAATTCGTTTAAAGGAAAACTGCTGACACCGGGATTTAATGGTAGCCGGTACCTTGTGCAGCTCGGTAGTGGCCAGGATAAACATAAGATGGGCGGGCGGCTCTTCCAAAATCTTCAATAGCGCATTAAAGGCCGCTGTGGAAAGCATATGGACTTCGTCCACAATATACACCCGTTTTCGGACTGCCGCAGGCGTATAGACCGCCTCATCCCGCAGGGCGCGGACCTGGTCCACGCCATTATTGGAGGCGGCATCCAATTCCAGCACATCCAGTATAGAGCCATTTTCAATTCCTAAACAAGAGGGGCACTGATTGCAGGGATTGCCGTTGACCGGGTGCTCACAATTCACCGCCCGGGAGAGAATTTTGGCGCAGGTCGTCTTTCCGGTTCCCCGGGTGCCGGTAAACAGGTACGCGTGGGAAAGCCGACCGGTCTCCACCTGCCGCTTGAGTGTGTCGGTAATATGAGACTGCCCCACCACATCGTCAAATGTACGGGGGCGCCATTTTCGGTACAGGGCCTGATACATACCGGTCACCTCGACATAGAAATGAAAAGAGAGGGGCGGAGGATGCGGAAAGCCGCGTCGCTTCGCCCCTCCCGCGATCATCCGATTCACGGCAAGACCGCACACCGGCCTTTGGAATCAGCGCTATGCCCGTTACCCTGGCAGCCGGCTCAGGAGCGGGGCCCCCGCGGCACAGGTCACGGTCCGCTTAGTGCTGCTCGGTTCCCCGCCTGACACGGTTCACGGGGCGACCTTGCGCGGGACCGATCCATCATCACTACTTACCGGGGTCAGACGACACAACGCAGATCCGGGGGCCGGGATTCATCCCTGCTGTAGCGGGTTGCAGGTACAGGGCACCGCTAACTCCCCGACTAGTGCGGCCTTGCCTTGGACCGGACGCATCTGCGCCGTCCGCTGGAAGGCTGTATTTGATATCATACATCATTTCCGGCCATTTATCAATATCGCTTTTTAGTTTTTTTCAAAAAACTCTTTACAACCGGTTTAATTATGCTATAATACTTGAGTGTCGGTTGAGTTGCCCTATCTATAGGGACTTCAATTGGTTAAAAGTTTAAGTTAACCGCTGTACAGATTTGCGCACACAAATTTTATCGCGCAAAATTAAATTACTGGAATTACCTAATTTGGTAAATTTGGGGGCGTAGCTCAGTTGGGAGAGCGTACGGTTCGCATCCGTAAGGTCAAGGGTTCGAATCCCTCCGTCTCCACCAGAAAAGGCCGTGAAATCATTGATTTTACGGCCTTTTTGTGATTTTTCGAGGCATTTGCGCGCCTACAGTCCAAAATTAGACACATTTGCTGTGGTATGATGTTATGAATGGATTTATTTTGCTGATTCCTTTTTTATGTGTGCGATTCGGCCTGTTGGCCGCAATCAATAAACAAGCGATAATCCGCGCGGCACATTTCGCACCTATGAATGGTGGGGAGCGTTTGGCCTATTGGATTTATCAATTTACCACCGCAGCTATCTTGCTTTATCCATTTTTCCTGACAATTCAGATAGAGAAAACTTGGTGGTTTTTCTCAGGTTTTATCTGCTATTTATTGGGGTTGACTCTGTGCGTTTTGTCTGTTATTTCTTTTTCTAATCCATCCGCAAATGGAATCTGTACAAAGGGGGTCTACTATTTTTCCCGAAATCCAATGTATGTGGCGTACTTTCTGTACTTTATTGGTTGCGCACTGCTGACCGCTTCACTTCTTCTATTTGTCATTGTGTTGGTTTTCCAGATTTCGGCCCACTGGATTATCTTATCCGAAGAACGTTGGTGTCTCCAAAAATTTGGTAAAGAGTACCAACAATATATGGCGCAAGTAAGGCGTTACATCTGAGTACTTTATAAAAAATTACAGATATGCTGCAACATAAGAGTTTATCATCACATTTAGGCTCCTTGTCAGACCAGTACGGCGCACATCTGTGGAGGGCGTCCGGTCCATATCCGTAAGGTCAAGGGTCCGAATCCCTCTGTCTTCACCACAAGTAGCAAATCCGAACCCCGCGTCCATTGGTGCGGGATTCGGATTTGTGCTTTTGGGGAGAATGAAAGAGTACAAACCGCAACAGGTTGTTTTTGCTGAACGGTTACCAGCTGATTATCTTGACACTTTGCATAAATACAGCCAGTCAACAATACATACAGGCTTACACCTGTTATCATAAGCACACCGTTTGTCTACGACCAAATATGGACAGTCAGCATACCATAGCTACAGATTCTAAAGTTTCAATACATATAGATAAGAATTTCTGTCTGGGTACTCGTAACGAAAGGGCAAATTTTCTGTTGTGATTCTTCTGAATCCAGCTTTTTCATAAAAGCGATGCGAAACTGTCGCTTCAGAAGGGGTATCCGGTAATACCCTTTTTTATTTTCCATCTTTTAAACGGGCTGTCGATCTTGCGTATAAAGCATATCCTATATATATAACTTCCACCGTGCAGACAAGGCTGTGGCATTTTCATATCGATACCGGCGGAGTGTGGTGTATCTATGACTGCGTTTAGTTCTGTCCCCTGATCCGCAGCCATCCATATCATAGCCGCAATATAACGCAAAAAGGGCCCCTGCGGTGCAGGTCTCCCCAGAAAAATTTCATAAAAATTTTTGTGAAATCTAAAACCTTCCCCCTCAGAATTGTGACTGAAGACACAGAAAGCCAGACACATGGCTAATATCAAAAGGGGGAACCACTATGAAAATAAACAACATGACCAAACTGCTGTCTCTGACCCTGGCCGCCACTCTGTCCCTGACCGCCTGCGGGGGCGGCGAACCCGGTGCGGGCACCGGCTCCCAGATCACCCAGGCAGAGGCGAGGGGCACCACGCTTTCCCAGCTCCTCAGTCGCGGCGAGCGCATCTGGTATCTGGTGAGCAGCTCCGCCCAGAGCATCGGCAAGGACACCCAAGTGGAGCAGATCTTCCTGCTGGAGCCTGATGGCGGACATCATCTGGAAATCACCTGATCCCATGATTGAGAGAGGAGCAAATTATATGAGCAGAAAATATATGGGTAGATGGACCGCCCGGCTTCTGGCCCTGTGCCTGAGTCTGGTCCTGTCCCTGGGCCTGGCGTCTCCGGCCCTGGCGGCTGCGGAGAAAGGCCAGTCCGGTTCTATCGGCGGCGTGTATGAGACCCATTACGAATCATCCGGCCAGACGTACGAGAAGCTGGCAGGCTATAACCCGAAGGACCCCGACACCTACAGCGACAGCGTCCGCTGGACCCTGGCGGGTGGTATACTCACCATCTCCGGCAGCGGCACCACCGCCGACTTCTACGGCACCAGCCCTTTTGAAGGGAACAGCGACATCGAAGTGGCGGTGGTGGAGAAGGGCGTCACCAGCCTTGGTGTCAATATGTTTGAAGATATGCCCAATCTGAAGGCCGTGATCCTGATGGATGCCTCCACCCGCTTTGAAAACGCCTTTGCCGATGACTTCCCCAGCCTGGAGGCCATCCTGGTGGGTGCGAATCTGGAGGGCGGCACCTACACCACCCCCAACCTGGTCCGGGCGGAGGCACTGGAGTCCAAGATCCTCCCTCTGACCCACAATGTTCTGTTGAAATACGGTATGGAAAAGGGTATTCTGCCCGCCGACGGCAATATCGACCTTCTGTATGGCGGCGACATCACGACCATCATGAAGGACGGGACGCAAATCACCCCAACCGCAGACGAGATCACCCATGGCATCTATTATCTCATTACAAGCAAGGACATCCGGTTCATCTCCTACGACGACATTCTGTCCATGGCCCGGGAGATTGTCCAGGACCTGCCCGGTGCCGTTCAGGACCTGCTGCCCGACCAACTGACCAGCGGCTCCACCCTGGACATGGACGCCACCTCCACAGAGGAGCCCGGCCAGACGGAGGAGCCCGTGGTCCCCGAGACACCGGAGGGTATCACCGAAACCACCCAGAGCGTCTCCAACGGTCTGACCCACCTGCGCACCTCCTATAGCGAAAACGACTACCTGGACCTCTCCCTCAGCGGCAGCACCCTCACCGTCTCCGGCCGAATTGTGGCCGACGGCCTGCGGCAGATCCAGGTTACCCTTGGCAGCGGCGCCGGCAATACAGTAAGCGTCGGCAGCGGCGCATATTTCTCCATCCAGCTGAAGCTGACCTTCAGCGGCAGCAAGCCGCTGGGCGTCTATACCAATCGGGGCGGCGGCTCCACCTTCTCCAGCTATACCTATGACCGGATTTACATCCAGCAGACCGCCGGCGGCTACCAGATCATGCCCTCCCTGATTTTGGAACAAAACCAGCAGTACAACGAGAGCTATGTGTACCCCCAGAGTCTTTTGGAGCAGGAGGTACCCGACACCGTGGCCGCCATGTCCGATCAGATTGTGGGCAGCGAGACCGACCCCTACACCCAGGTGTTCCTGCTGCACCAGTGGGTGGCCAAGAACATCTCCTACGACTACACCATGCTGTCCGGCGCTCCCCGGGTGACCGATTCCGCCGGCGTGCTGGAGCTCCGCCGCAGCGTCTGTCAGGGCTATGCGGAACTGCTGCGGGATCTGATCCTGGCCCAGGGCATCCCGGCCATGACCTGCACCAACGACGCCCTCTACGGCTCCTACGCCCTGACCACCTCCGGGGGGGAGTCCCACGCCCACACGGAGGCCTATGTCAACGGCCGCTGGGTGGTGATGGACCCCACCTGGGATTCCAGGAACAAGTACTACGGAGCGGCAAGCAGCTCCAATAAGCAGGAGTCCCCCAACGGCTACTTTTACTTTGACATCACCCCCGAGGCCTTTGCTCTGGACCACAAGATTACCTCCCGGGGCGGCACCTGGCACATCGTATCCGACGGCGGCTTTCTTCTGGACCCGGAGGACCCCACCCGTCTGATCGGCTATGTGGGCCCCGCCGGCAAGGTGGTGGTCCCCGCCGGCATCACCACCATCGGTGAGAGCGCCTTCTCCCCCACCAACACCTGGACGCCCGCCTCCAGCGGCATCACGGAGATCGTGCTGCCCGACAGTGTAACCACCATTGAGAACACTGCCTTTTACAAGTGTACGGATCTGACCTCCGTTACCCTGCCGGAGGGCCTGCGCACCCTGGGTTCCATGGTCTTTGGGCAGTGTACCTCCCTGCGGTCCATTCAGCTTCCCGATACGCTGACCGCCATCGGACGGGAGGCCTTCTCCCACAGCGGCCTGACCTCCATCACCATCCCCGACTCCGTGGTTTCCATCGGTGAGCTGGCCTTTACCTCCTGCCCCAACCTCCAGGAGATCACCATTCCCGGCGGCGTGCAGATTGGCGCCGGTATTCTGGCCAGCTGCAGCAGTCTCCGCCGGGTGGTGTTGGAGGAGGGTGCCCCCTCCATTCCCACGTCCACATTTTATAACTGTCCCGCTCTGACTGAACTCTGCATTCCCTCCTCGGTCACCTCCGTGGGCAACGCGGCCCTGTATGGGTGTACCGCCCTGAAAGACGTCTACTACGGCGGCTCCCAGCAGCAGTGGACGGCTGTTGACATCGGGGAGCGCAACACGCCCCTGAGCAAAGCCACCTTCCACTGGGGCACCGCCACCCAGGAGGAGGAGACGGGGGAGAAGGCCCCCATTGTCAACGACTGGGCCGAAACCAATGTCCAGTCGGCGGCTGACCGCGGACTGATTCCCGACGGCGTACTGGGCGCCGATTACACCGCAAAGATTACCCGCGCCCAGTTTGCCGCTCTGGCGGTACATACCTACGAACACATCACAGGGGATACCGTCTCCGTAAAGACGGGCGACGATGTGTTTGCCGACAGCACCGGCAATCCATACCTGGCCAAGGCCTACAATCTGGGCATTATCAAAGGCTACAACACCTCCGCCAGCCGCTCGGCGGTGAAGGTCGGGCCCGACGATTCCATCACCCGGGAGCAGGCCGCCACCATGCTGGCCCGGCTGAGTCAGGTCCTCGGCAAACCCCTCTCCCCCGCCCCGCGGCTCCCCTTTACCGACGCCATCTCCCACTGGGCCTATGACAGCGTGTGCGGGGTGTACCAGGCGGGCATTATGAACGGCACCAGCAGCGTCACCTTCAGCGCCCAGGGCAGCTATACCATCGAGCAGGCCATCACCACCATGTACCGCTGCGACGAGTGGGTGGGCGCAGACGCGTAACCGCCGCCCACGACTGAAACGTCCAAAATAATATCCAAGAAACAGCGCGTGAGAACCGGCGGTATCCTGGTTCTCACGCGCTGTTTTGATATATCGTATTCTGTGTGGGCCAAAAGCTGTATGTTGCAGTAGGCCGGCCTTTGGAGCAGCCCTTTATGAACTGCACCGCCTGCAAAAACAGGTCTCCTCATGGGAATTGATTACACCCACCGCCTGCAAATAGGAATAGATGATAACACTCCCCACAAACTTCATGCCCCGCTCTTTCAGATCCTTGGAAACGGCATCCGACAGCGGGGAGCTGACCTTGCCCGTCTCACAGATCACTTTTCCCTCCGTCCAGTGCCAGAGGTAGCGGTCAAAGCTCCCCCACTCCCGCTGGATCACGCGAAAGATCCGGGCGTTATTTACGGCGGCCCTGATTTTCAGTCTGTTCCGGACGATACCGGAATCCTGCTCCAGCGCAGCCAGCTTTTCATCCCCGTATTCGCAGACCTTCTCCAGGTCAAAGCCATCAAAGGCCCGGCGGAAAGCCTCCCGCTTGTTGAGGATGCACGCCCAGGAAAGTCCCGCCTGAAAGCTCTCCAAAATCAACATTTCAAATAACTTGGGGTCATCATGGACGGGGATGCCCCACTCCTCATCGTGGTACCGGGCATAAAGCCCACGGTCGGATTTGACCCAACTGCATCTGACCCTTTCCGTCATGGTTTGCTCCCCCTTGCTGCCGCTCCCAACCGATGCTATACTAAATAAAACTACTTTTAACCAAACTTTTCCCCCCCCCTTTTTTCTACGCGGATAAAACCTTCGCCTCCATTCTCGTGACTACTTAGTGGAATCAAAGATGGAGGCGATTGGCCGTGACCTTATTTGAATGGGTCCGTGAATGCCTGCGGTGGAACGCGGCCCGAGCCGCCCCTAACTGCAGAAAACAAGTAGAAACTGTCATGGAGGAACAAACGGATGGAACGGACACAGATTGCAGCGCTAGTGCAGAAGGCCCGGGCGGGCGATAAAGCGGCCATGTCCAGCCTGTTGGAGACGGCCTACGGCTCGGTGATCTTCCAGTGCCGGAAGATCATGCAGCATCCCGAGGACGCCGAGGATATGGCCCAGGAGGTGGTTCTGACCATCTACCAAAACCTAGGGAAACTCCAGGACCCGGAAAAATTCCTGGGCTGGTCCAATCGCATCGCCGCCCATATGTGCCTCAACCAGAAGCAGCGCCACCCCAAGGACCTTCAATTTCTGGAGGACGAAAACGGCCGAAGTTTTCTGGACACCATCGAGGACGCCGACCAGCAGCACGTTCCCGACGCGGTCCTGGACAACGAGGAGACAAAGAAAATGGTGGTGGACCTAATCGACGCCCTGCCCGAGGCCCAGCGGACCGCCGTCTACCTCTATTACTATTCGGAAATGAGCGTCCGGGAGATTGCCGCCCTGACCGGTGTGTCAGAGAACACCGTTAAAAGCCGCCTCAACTACGGGCGCAAGGCCCTCAAGGACGGCTTCCTGGGCTATGAAAAGGACGGCGTCAAGCTCTACAGCTTCTCTCCGCTGCCCTTCCTGCTGCTGCTGCTCCGCGGCGCCGCCGAATCCCAGGCCGATCCGGCCGCTGCGGCGGCCGCGGTTGGCTCCCTTCTCACCAGCAGCGGAGCCGCTACCGCCGGCGCAGGCGAAGTTGCCGGTGCGTCCGGTGCCGCGGCGGGCGGAGCGGGTACTGCCGCCGGAACGGCCGCAGCCGCTGGCGGCGGGATTCTAAGCGCCGTCAGCGCCAAAGTGGTGGCTGCCATTCTGGCCGGAGCGGTGGCGGTGGGCGGCGTCACCGCCGGTGTATCCACCCTTTTGAATGGAAAAGCAGACACACCGGGAGCCACGGACGGGTCGGGTCCGCTGGCCTCCTACACCATGCGGCGCACCACCGTACTGGAACAAGAGGCCGGGTTAATCGGCATTGTGCTGGAGACCCCTCTGTTTGACGAGGTCAGCCAGGGCTACCGGGAGATCAACGCCTATTTTGACCCCATCCACGCTGCCTTCAATCCGGAGGAGAACTCCAATGTTGCCGCCATGCTGTCCATCTACCAGGGCGGCGGAGACGCCGCAGAATATATTGCCCGGTACGATGTGTCCTATCAGGATGCGTCCTATGTCAGTATGCGTCTGCGGGAATCCATCTGGCCCACGGAGACCTTTCCTACGAGCGATCGGACCAGCTTTACCTTCGATACCCGGACCGGGCAGCTGCTGGAACTGACCGACCTGTATGAGGGCAGCGAGGAGGAGATTGCCGCCCAGATGGCCCAGCTGATCCGGGAGTATGGTTACGGCCGGTATCTGAACAGCGACAACTACCCCACGGCCCGCGACGGCTTTGTCCTCTCTTCTCAAACCACGGGGGAAACGACGGCGTACGCTCACCTGGCATTTCAGGAGGGACAGCCTGTATACTGGTGGCACCTTGACGACACGGTAGATGACGTATGTATTCCTCTGCCGGCGACCCTGCCGGAGGCTGCGGACACCGAGATACCGGCGGACGAGGGCAGGCTGCCATCCTACACGGCCCACCGGACGGAACTTGACACGGGGCGCAGCAACATCCAGATGTCCATTGAAACGCCGGTCTTTGACTCCGACGCGGAGGGCTATCAGGCCATCAACGCCTTCTGGGAGGAGGCCCACCGGGAATATGTGGAGGATGAGTATTACACCATCCTTGGCCAGCTAATCTTCCGGGGCGGCGGCTACGCCCACACCAGCTTCGAGGTGACGGAGCAGACGGAGGACCGGGTTGTGATCCGCCTGATCGGCCGGATCAAGGCCGGAAATGACCTGTCTGAACCGGTCACCGAATACGTCTTTGACGCCCAAACCGGAGAATTGCTGAGCGGCTGAATGTTGTGAGCGTTTGTATCCGTATTTTACCCGACCAGCTGTATCAGCGGGGATAGCTGGTAAAAACCCCTCAGTCAAATTTCCGGTCATAGAGCAGCGCGGCAATGAGCACCACAAAACAGGACCCGGCGTTGTGTACCAGCGCCCCGGTGGTGGGGGTAAGTACCTCCAGCAGCGAAAGGACAATGGCCACAAAGTTGATACACATGGACAGGGTGATGCTGGCCTTGATGGTTTTCACCGTGGCGTCGGACAGCCGCTTGAGATAGGGGATTGCGGACAGGTCGTCGCGGATGAGGGCCACCTCCGCCGCATCCACCGCAATGTCGCTGCCCATGCCACCCATAGCCACGCTGACGTCGGCGCTCTTCAGCGCGGGGGCGTCGTTGACCCCGTCGCCGATCATACAGACCCTGTGGCCCTGCCCCTGGAGCGCCCGGATGTACGCCACCTTCTCTCCCGGCAGCAGCCCGGAGCGGACCTCACCAATGCCCGCCTGCTGGGCAAAATAGCGGGCGGCAGTTTCGTGGTCGCCGGTGAGCAGCACGGTACTTACGCCCATATCGGCCAGGTGGGCGGACATGGCCCCGGCCTCCGGCCGCAGCACATCGGACAGGGCAATGATCCCCAGGCACCGCCCGTCCTCCGCCACCAGGATGGACGCCTTGCCCTGCCGGCGCAGCGCCCCAAGCCGCTCCGCTCCGGCGCCCTCCAGGGCGATCCCCCAGGCCCGGAGGAAGTCCTCGCTGCCGCACGCCAGACTTCTCCCCGCCACCCGGGCGGCAATCCCCCGGCCGGCGGTCATTTCAAAGTCCGTACACTCCAAAATGGGGACTGTTCTCTCTCTGGCGCAGTCCACAACGGCCCGCCCCAGGGGGTGTTCGCTTCTCGCCTCAGCTGAGGCGGCCAGGGAGAGCAGCCCCGCCTCGTCCAGTTCCTGGACAAGGGGGATCACATCGCATACCTCCAGCCGGCCGCAGGTAAGGGTGCCCGTCTTGTCAAAGGCGATAACATCCACCCTGCCCATCTTTTCCAGGGCCTGGCCGGATTTGATAATGACGCCGTGCCTGGTGGCCTGACCGATGGCCGCCATGACGGCGGTGGGGGTGGCCAGCACCAGGGCGCAGGGGCAAAAGACCACCAGCACCGTCACCGCCGTGACCATGTTGCCGGAGAAGACATAGGCCAGAATGGCAATGAGCAGGGCCAGCGGTACCAGCCAGCTGGCCGCCCGGTCGGCAATGCGCTGTATGGGCGCCTGCCTGTTTTCCGCCTCCTGTACCATACGGATCAGTTTGTGCAGGGAGCTGTCCTCCCCCACCTTGGTGGCTATCATATCGAAGGACCCGAACCGGTTGATGGTGCCGCAGAACACCGCCTCACCCACCCCCTTGTCCACCGGCAAAGACTCCCCGGTCATGATGGACTGGTCCACCGAAGTTTCCCCATTTACGATGGTCCCGTCCACCGGGACGGTCTCGCCCGGCCGGACCCGAAGCAGATCTCCCCGCCGGATCTCCTCCGCCAAAATCACTTCCTCCCCGCCATCGGTCAGCCGCCGCCCCTTGACCGGCGCCAGGCGGAGCAACTGCCTGAGTCCCTTCTTGGCCCGGTTGGTGGTGGCCTCCTCCAGCAGCGCGCCGATGGCCATGATAAAGGCCACCTCCCCCGCGGCAAACAGGTCCCCGATGGCAATGGCGGCTACCATGGCGATGGAGATGAGCAGCGCCGAGGAGATCTTGCTGATCCCCGGGTTGTGAACAATCCGCCACAGGGCCAGATAAAGTAGGGGTATTCCACTGATGAACACAGTCACCCAGGCCGGATCGAAGGGCAACAGCCTCAGATGGGAGCCGCCCCCCAACTCCCCCATCAGGTGGGGCACCAGATCAAACAGCAGAAAGATCCCCGCCACAATGGTCATGGGCAGCCCGGCAAGAAAATCACTGCATCTTTTGAGCATCCCAAATCCCTCCCCCTCTTGACAGCACACGCCATCTTCCGTACACTGAATAAGATAACAAACACCTTGTTCGTTTTTATTGTACCCAGGTGGGGATGGTGAAGCAAGGGATGATTGGCCTCCCATGTTCCCTACCGAACATTTCATGAAACTTGTACGGGAGGGAAGTGCCTGTGGACCGCCGGCAGCAAAAGACCAGGACCGCCATTTTTTCCGCCTTTACGGCGCTCCTGGCGGAGAAATCCTACCATAAAATCACGGTGCAGGAGATCATTGACGCCGCCAACGTGGGGCGCACTACTTTCTACGCCCACTTTGCGGCCAAGGATGACCTGCTCCAGGCGTTGTGCCAGGAGCTGTTCGGCCATATTGTGGGCAGCGCTCTGGATCGCACCCACACCCACGGGCTTTACTCGGACGGCAGCGCCCCGGAGTCGGTGTTCTGCCATCTGTTGCAGCACCTGCGGGAAAACGACAACAATATCCTGGGTCTGCTCGCCTGTCAGAGCAGCGAGATTTTTCTGCGCTACTTCAAAAACAGTCTGAACGAGCTGGTGCGCACCCAGCTTGTGGAGCGGCGGGGGGCAGCGCAACTCCCGCTCCCCCAGGACTTCCTTATCAACCATATCTCCGGCAGCTTTGTGGAGATGGTGCTGTGGTGGATCAAGGGCAGAATGAAGCAGACCCCGGAGGAGCTGGACGGATATTTCCGTGCGGTGATTGAGCCGGTTTTGTAAAAGCTGTGACGCCGCCCTTTTAAAAGGCCGCGGCGCCCAGGTCCAGCTTGTCCCGCTCGGTGATAGGCCGCAGCGGCCTGCACGGGACGCCCGCCGCCACCACGCCTGCCGGGATATCGCGGGTGACCACGCTGCCCGCCCCAATCACGGAGCCCCGCCCTATGGTCACCCCACCGCATATGACGGCGTTGGCCCCCACCCACACATCGTCCTCTAGTGTCACGGGGGCCGAGGCGGTGATGGAAGCGCCCCGCTGCTGGGGATCAATGGCGTGACTGACACAGCTGATGCACACCCCGGGGGCGATAAATACGGTGGCCCCGATATGCACCGGCGAAGTGTCCAAAATGGTGCAGTTATAGTTCATCAGCACAAACCCGTGGGTGTGGATATTAAAGCCATAGTCGCATCGAAACCCGGGCTGCACCACAGTGAGGGGGTGGCAGGTTCCAAACAGCTCTTGCAGGATCTCCTTTCGCCGCTCCTCCTGATCCGGGGCCAGCTGATTGTACTCCCAGCACAGCCGGTTGGCATTCTCCTTTAGGCTCTGGGGCAGGTGCAGATTGACGCCGAAATAGGGCGCATCCCCTTTCAAAATCTCCTGAAATTCCATATAAGTCCACCTTTCCTTCCTGCGGTCCGGCTGTCCGGCCCGTAATGATTGCTGCTATGGTAACACCTGCCGCCCACCCTGTCAACGGCGGCCACCGCGTCATTGACTGCGGCGGCGGTCCGCCGTATAATAATTTCAATCAGACCGGGCAGGCACGCCGAGGGGGCCCCTGGATACGCCCTGCCGCTGAGGAAATGGGAGGAAGAGCATGAACATTCTTGTTTTAAACGCCAGCCCCAAGGGGAAGAATTCCACTACCGTCCACACCGCTTTGTATTTGCAGGCCCTCCACCCGGAGCACACATTTACCTTCCTGCCGGTGGGCCAGCGCATCAAGGCCTGTGAGAAGGATTTCTCCCCGGTGCGGACCGCCCTGGAGCAGGCCGAGCTGGTGCTGTTCTGTTATCCGGTGTACACCTTTATCGCCCCCTATCAGCTCCACCGGCTGATTGAGCTCATCAAGGCCGACGGGGTGGATCTGTCCGGCAAGTTCGCCTCCCAGATCACCACCTCCAAGCACTTCTACGACGTGACCGCCCACCGCTATGTGGAGGAGAACTGCTTTGATCTGGGGATGAAGGTAATCCGCGGGCTTTCGGCTGACATGGAAGATCTGCTCAGCGAACAGGGGCAAAAGGACGCCCGTATGTTTTTTGACCAGCTGATCTTCTCCTGTACCCACGGTCTCTTCGTCACTCCACCGGTGAAGGCTCCCGCCCGGGAGAAGACCGTCTACCAGCCCGTACTCCCCTCCGGCCCCAAGGCCAAGGCCAAGGATGTGGTCATCGTCACCAACTGCGCCCCGGAGGATGAAAATCTGGCCAACATGATCGCCGACTTCCGGGCCGCGCTGCCCTACGAGAGCCGGGTGGTCAACCTGCGGGAATTCCCCTTCGGCGGCGGGTGTCTGGGCTGCTTCGGCTGCGCCATCACCGGCAAATGCGTATATAAGGACGGCTTTGACGCCTTCCTGCGGGAGACTATCCAGACCGCCCAGGGCTTTGTGTACGCCTTTACCATCTCCGACCACTACACCCACTCCAGCTTTAAATGCTTTGACGACCGGCAGTTCTGCAACGGCCACCGCACCGTCACCCACGGCACCCCCATCGCCTACCTCATCAGCGGCGATTACCGGTACGAGCCCAACCTGCGGATGATCGTGGAGGGTCGGGCCGAGGTGGGGGGCAACTATCTGTGCGGCGTGGCCACCGACGAGGGGGACACGGCGGCCGATATCCGCGGCCTGGCGGACAACCTGGCCTTTGCCATGGAGCGGGGGCTCACCCGTCCGGCCAACTTCTACGGCGTGGGCGGCATGAAGATCTTCCGGGATCTGATCTATGTCATGCAGGGCCTGATGAAGGCCGACCACAAGTTCTATAAGGCCCACGGCATCTACGACTTCCCCCAGAAGCAGCAAAAACGCATCTGGCAGATGCGCCTGGTGGGGACGCTCATGGCCATCCCGTCGGTACAGAAGAAGGCCAAGGGCAAAATGACCCAGGCCATGATCGCGCCCTATGAAAAGGTGATCCAGCAGGCCAAGCAGAGGAAGGACTGAGCACAATGATCTTCTATTTTTCCGGTACGGGAAATTCCAAATGGGCGGCCGAGCAGGTGGCAGCTCTCACCGGAGACAGGGCATATGATATCACGCATCTTTCGGAACGGCCCAGCCTCCAGGGCGAAAAGCAGCTGGGGCTGGTGTTTCCCATCTACGCCTGGGGCGTGCCCGAGCCTATGTTGGATTTTGTAAAGGGGCTTGAAAAGACCTCCGCCTTCACCTTTGCCGTCTGCACCTGTGGGGAGGAGGCCGGTCTGGCCATGAAAAAGCTGTCCGGGCTCTATCCCCTGGACAGCTGCTACAGTCTGGTTATGCCCAACAACTATATCATCGGCGCTGATGTGGACGACGACGAGACCGCCCGGCAGAAGATCCGTGCCGCCCGGCAGGACATCCAAACGCTGTCTGGCGAGGTCATCCGGCAGGAGCAGGTCTGCCGGGTACACCAGGGGTCCCTGGCCGGACTGAAATCCAGCCTGGTCAATTTCGGCTTCAACCGCTTCGCCCGAAGCACCAAGGCCTTTTTCGCCACCGAGGCCTGCATCGGCTGCGGTCTGTGCTCCGCCCATTGCCCCGCCTCCACCATCTCGCTGGTGGACGGCCGGCCGGTGTGGGGCAAGCGCTGCTATCAATGCCTGCGCTGTATCAACGAATGTCCCCAGCGGGCCATTCAGTACGGAAAAAGCACGGCAAGCAGGGGCCGCTACACCATTGAGCGCTATTTGACCGAGAACTAATGGGCACTGCAAGAGCATAAAAATCCGGGCCAGATGGTTTCTGGCCCGGATTTTTCATTTCCTATCAAGCGCTTTAACTGTCCTGCCCGTCCTCCATGACGGTGAAGTAGCGTCCGTCGCTCTGTTGGGTCAGCACAAACTTCATCCCCCAGTCAGTGACGCTGCACTCCTCCCCCGTCCGGCGCAGGGTGAAATAGGCCATTCCGCCCCGGCGGCAGGCCGGGTCGGTCTGGGCCGAGACGTAGTTGCCCAGAGAGTAGTACACCAGCGTCCGGTGTCCGTCCTGCCCAGGCACCCACTCACAGGGCTGAAGCACATGGGGGTGGGTCCCCAGCACCACGTCGGCCCCGCAGTCGGCAAACACCTGCGCCCAGTAGCGCTGGCTCTCGTCTGGCTCCGCCGCGTACTCGGTACCCCAGTGGACAAACACCAGCACAAAGCTCGCCGCCTCCTCCGCCGCCGTCAGATCCCGGCGCACCCGCGTCTCGTCGTCCAGGGTGTGGAGAACGTAGGGGGTGTCCTCCGGCAGGGCGTGGCCGTTGGTCATCTGGGTGTAGCTGAGGACGGCGCAGGTGATTCCCTCCCGCTCCAGGAGCAGGTAGGGCTGGTAGGCCCCGTCCTCCACCGGTTGGATGCCGGGACAGAGCACTCCGGCCCGCCGGTATAGCTCCGCAGTCAGGTCGATGGCCCCGGTCCCCTTGTCCAGGGCGTGGTTGCTGGCGCAGCTGACAATGTCAAAGCCAGCACGGATCACCGCCTCCCCCACCTCCACCGGCGTACCGAAGGCGGGGTAGTCGCTGTAGTCCTGGGGGCGGTCCACATAGATGGTCTCCTGGTGGATGCACGTCACGTCATACCCCTCCAGCTCCTCCGCCACCCCGGCAAACAAATCGTCAAAATTGCCGCCCATCCGCCGCAGGCCGTAGTCATAGATGGGCCGGTGGATCAGGGTTTCCCCCAGGGCGGCCACAGTGAACTCCGCCGCCTCGGGCCGCTCCGGCAACACGCCCAGCCCCCATGAGAGCCAGTCCCAGCGGCTGACACGGCCGGACCGCTCCCCCAGAACCAGGCGGGTCTGGGGCGAAAAGGACCAGTTCTCCACCTCCATCCCCAAATCGGAGGCCATCCAGATGGGCTTGGCCGTCTCCCCGGTCCAGTCGTAAATAAAGATATGCTGGGACCAGGTCCGATCCTCCGTTTCCTCCTCCCAGAAGGGGCTGCTCTGACCATAGCGTCCCTGCCGCCAGCACAGGAGCAGCAGCTCCCGCCGGCTGTCGTGGTCAATATCGCACCAGAGCACATCCTGGACCGGCTCCTCCCGCTCCGACTGCCAGACCACCCGGCCCTCCAGCCACAGGCTTACCCGCCGGTCCTCCAGGGTGATGCGCTCCGGCTCGCCCCAGGCGGGTTCTCCGGCAAGTTCAGCGGTATGCCAAACCACCCATTCCGGTGTCTCCTCCCTCCGGAGGGCCCACCAGAGCACAGCTGCCAACAGGCAGAACCCGCCCGCCAGCGCCGCCAGGGCAATGCGTCTCATGAATCGCTCCGGTAAGTCTCCGTCCAGGCGGGCTTGACCAGGCTGTCTCTGCCCTCCCAGTTGTAGTTGCCGTCAGAGCCTGCCCACTCGCCGATCATCTGCCGCCACTGGGTGTCGGTCAGACGCTGCTCCATGGGCCAGGTAAACTGGTAAAAGTCATACACCGCGCCGGAGGCCAGCCGCAGGGTACCGTCCACCGGTACCACCACCACAATCTCCTGGGGCATGGCGTTTGCAATCTGCAGCACGGTACCGTTGGGATCGGTGGCGATATCGGTAACCAGGGATGCGGGGATCTCCTGGGTGGCCAGGTAGTCGTTCTCCGCCTTGTCCTTGACCGCCTCAATCCAGAAATGCTCCAGGGTGCCGCCATAGGTGCGGATCAGTTCATACTCCTCGTCGGTCAGGGTCTCATCCCTCAGCTCCTTCTCCGAGATGGTCTGGAGCTGCCGGGCCAGCTGGGCCAGGCGGGAGAGATTCTCCCGGTCCTCAGAGGTAATGAGGCCGTAACCGTCCAGACTCTCGGCCGTCTGCTGGGCCAGCAGGTAGAATCGGCGGAACACCTCCGGCTCCGGCTCCACATAACCCCGGTCGTCCACCTCGTCGATGGGCCCACCGCCCATCTCCGCCATGACCTGCTTGGCATAGAGGACGGTATCGTGCTTCAGCTCGGTGAAACTGCCGGCAAAGGTCTCCAGATTTTTCTGCTGCCAGGCCTGGCTGGTCATAAAGGAGGGGTAGCCCTCCCCCTTGACCTCCAGCAGAGGCTTGAGCGTATACAGCCAGCTGGAGTAGAGACTGGTGTTCCACGCGGATACAGGGGCCTGGGCGATGGTGCTCCGAAGCCGGTCCATGTTCTCCGTAAAGCCCTTATATTCGGCGGCGCCCTGCTGGGTCAGCAGCTCCAGGGCCCGGTCCGACCCCATGGCCGCCGGCACATCCAGCACATCGGGCAGCATCCGCTTGTCCCCGGCCCCATTTTCCTTCACATTGCTGTAGACCAGCTTCTGCATGATGGCCGCGTCAATAGTGAACCGCTGGCCCATGAAGCGGAAGCCCTTGGTCAGCTCCTGAATGTCCTCCGTGCCGTCCCACACAGGCACCGAGTTGATGGCCGGGGGTTCCATGGCCGCGATGGTGTCCACATAATGTTCAAACGCCTGGTCGTTGCCGGGCAGCTCGGCCGCCGCGGGCAGGCCCCCATAGGCCGCCTCTATGGCCGGTTCGTAGTCATAGTAGTTCAGATCGTCGCTGGCCCCGGCAAAGAAGGAGGTGACGGTATAGATCATTTCCCAGGCCGGCAGATTGCCGTCAGCCATGGCCAGCGTCATCAGCAGCGCGCTGCGGCTCATGTCCTCCTGCTCCTGGCTGAAATTGACCTGACCATACCACATCATGGCCCGGAAGTAGCGCTCCAGCGTTTCATCACCCTCATAATAGCCCCGTGGGATGAACTGGGTATAGTCCATGTTGATCTCGCTGATCCCGCAGGTATCAATGGCGGCGGCGGCGTTGATCCGCTCCACCTCCGTCTCCGCCAGGTCGGCTGCATAGCCCGGGATCTGGACCGATGGGTCCTGCAGCACGGCCGCCACGGCGAAAAAGGCCACGTTGCGGCGGGCCGCCTCCTCCCAGGGACTGCCCTTGAGGGCGTCGTACTGGGCCATGCTGCTTTGCAGCATCCCCTTGCTCAGACTGAGCAGGCTGTCCGACAGATAGGTCTTCTCCGTCCGGTTCATCAGCAGGCTGAAGTACAGATGATAGGTGTGCATCATGGAGTCCACCGTCACAAAATTGGGGATCAGGTTGTAACGGTTGTTTTCGTACACCTCAAAAAATTCGTGACCAAAGCTGTTCGTCACCACAAACAGGTTATTCTCCAGCCGATTCAAGGCGTCGTCGGAGAGGTAAAACTGGTCCGTGTTAACCACGTTGGAGAGGCCCGGGGCCACCGTATAGGCCGGAACCGAGGGGGCAATCTGGGCCTCCTCCGCCCCTGTGAAGTTCAGCAGCTGGGGCCGGGTGAGGGCCTGAACCGGCGAGACGTTCTGGGGCAGGTCCTCCTGGGAAATGGGAAATTTCTCTTCCGCGGAGTCGGGCAGCTTTTTCCCGCAGCCTGCCAGCACACCGGTAGCGGTGAGCAGCAGCGCCCCGGCGGTCAGGGCCGTCGCAATCCGAGCCGGCACGCCCCGCCGGCGGTGCGCCGCGTTTCGATTCCAGTACATGGCAACTCCTCCTTATTCATATTCTCAGTGCTATGGTCCTCTCTTGTAAGGCCAGTATAGCACAGTCACTCACCCTGGAAAAGCAAAATTTCCACCCGCTTTGATTCCTCAGCGCACCTTCCGCCTCCTGAGCGTCCCCTGTTTCTCCCCCAAAACGCAAGAAAAAACCCCGTATCCATTGCGGATACAGGGTTTTCTTTTTGGCGCAGAAGGAGGGATTTGAACAATGCAGAAAAATCTTTATACCGGCTCTGGCTCTAAGCACCAGCATCTTCCGTGTGTAAATCCGTGTGCAATTTTAGTTTTTCCTCAAAGTATGAGTTGATAAGCACATCAGTTTCATTGGCTCCCTCGGGGAACACATAGCCATAAATCTGCTTGAATGTGTAATCGCTGGTCCATCCGTTCCGGGCCATGGCGTACTTGTCCACCACTCCCAGGGCAATCATGACGGCGGCGTTGGCGTGCCGGAGACCGTGGACGGTGGTATCCGAGATCCCGGCCCGCTTGCAGATGGTGTGAACGTGCCGCCGGATGGTGTCCGGGTGATCGCTGAACACCCGCCCGGTCTGCCCCCGGTATTTCTCCCTGAGCTTTCCCATGATGTACTCCGGGCACTTCACGGTGCGCTGTGAGCCCTCGTTCTTGGCCCCGTCCTTCAGCACCCATTGGTTGTCCTTGTCCGGCACAAGCGTCCGTCTGACGGTCACTGTGCCCTTTTCCATGTCCACGCAGTCCCAGCACAGGCCGCATATCTCAGACCGGCGCAGGCCCAGCCAGACGGCCATGACTATGGGCAGCTCACACGGGTCCCCCACCGCCGCGTCGATCAGCTTGGCGATCTCCTCCGCCGACAGGTAGGTGCGCGCCTTCTTTATTTTTTGCGGCAGCTTTACGCCGGTGATTTCCACGCCGTAGTCTTTCAGGACGGTGCTCACCAGCCCCCAGGCGTTTGCCACGGTTTTGGGGGACACTTTTTTGGCTTCCTCTGACACCGCCCTCTGTACGTCCAAACGTGTGATGCTATGCACGTCACGGCCCATCAGACCGGGGAACCGGTGCTTCCTTACACAATCATACCCCCGGACCGTTGAGGGCGACAGAGCGCCGCTCCCGGCCTCTGTGTAAGCCTGGATCGCATCGGCCAGGGTGATCTTCCGCTCTTTCCGCTCCGACTCGATCAGCCCGGCCTTGAGGGCTAGCGCCTTGGCGTGGGCAACCGCCGGGTCCTGGTCCACCACGCTTACCCGCTGGCCATTGACCATCACTTGACAGCGCCAGGAGCCGGACGGCAGCTTAACCGGTGTTGGATTGGTCAGCTTTTTCATTCCATCTCCCCCCCTGTTATCCCACCAGCCTATGCTTTTGTGTATTATTTGCATAAGGGGGTGTTTCCATGAATATTTCTGATGAAGAATTGCGAGACGTTTACCCGTACTTTATCGAAGGCATGAAATCGGCAGTGAAACGAGGTATCTACAAGTCTTTGGATGAAATTCCAGGGCGTTACCGGGAAGATGAACCAGACTATGCAGACCTTCTGGAAAAGGTGGTTGCCCTGTACCACTCTATGGAGTGATAGGCTTTGATAGGTCCATATCAGGGTTTTTCATAAACTTTTTCGCAATCGATTCTACGCAATATTCACACGGCATTGTTCCGTTTACAGAACTGCACCCATCACACTGGGCTGGCAGCCATTTTCCATTCATATTTACAAGCGTGATCTGCATCTCCTCTGTGCAAAACGGCTTCCCCGGGCAGTTCACAAGAAAATGCAGAAATTTCTTTTCAAGCATATAAACCCTTCTTTTTGAGGTGCTTTTATGGGTAATTGCTCTTTTTGTTTTACAGAGGAGGATGATGTGGAGTATTTTAAAAGCATTGTCCACAATTGGCAGCACATGAGGGAGCTGCCCCACCAGACCGCTCAAAGGCTTGCTGACCCGAACGACAAGGATCACACTCACCTGTATATCACCTTTTGGGCTGACTACCTCCAGCACCTTTCCAACCTGGTAAGAGAACTGGATCCAGAGGGTCAATGCCGTTAAACTGCTCCCCATCCTTTGCAGCCGTCCAAATGGCAGAAAGACAGCACCTGCACGTCTGGCACTCATGGGACTTGTGACACTCTGCGGCGGTCACAATAACCGCGCTGTCCTTTGCTACCAGTTCTTTCACAACCCCATCGTGTGTGTCTCCGTTCATTGGGCATTTTATCAGAAATGTGATTAATTTCTTTTCAGGCATTTTATCAATCCCCGCCCCCTGAAGTTGTTGAACTACATTACAGAGCAAGTGACTTTTCGAATGTAATTTTTAATGACTAACCCTGTTTTTTCACCAAGTTGGAGGATTGCACACAGAACACGGAGTGTATCCTTTGTATATTGCATTATCTACATTGTATATCCAAAATTCTTTGTTTTCGATGTACTGACACTTGTAAGTATGATATTTTTCCCCGTATTCAGTGACAATTACAGCATATCTTCTCCAAAACATCAACTCGTCAAGAAAGGCTATTGTATCTTTTTTTGTCTCATCCAGTTCTCTCTGCAATTCTTCTTTTTCGTTTAAAGCAATTCTACGCGCGCTTAATGCAGACTCATATTTACTATTTAATTTAGACAATTCCTCTTCTGCCAAATTTATCTTTTCGCCTTGCTCAGATAATTTATTGTGCTGGTATATTGCAATGGAAGAACTTGTTATGGTAGAAGCAATAAACATAACAAGAAACAGTAAGATAATTTTCATTTCTTTACTTTTCTTGCTTTCTTTTTTGGAAGTATCTTTTTCTGCCTCGTCCCTTAATTGCTCTAA
The DNA here is from genome assembly GCA_944385625.1 of uncultured Flavonifractor sp. GTDB lineage: Bacteria > Bacillota > Clostridia > Oscillospirales > Oscillospiraceae > Flavonifractor. The sequence continues at coordinate 57,963 of CALWXZ010000004.1, forward strand.
AAGTACGACACAGTTTTCTCCTGGACCATCCTCTCCAGATTTTTGCTCCATAGATTCTTTCTGCTTTTTGCACTTATGTTCTCTGTATACCGTCTTTGCTTTTTGTGCCGGTGAAAATAATGCTCTTCGTTTTTTGTAGTAGACCCAGTTCCCAAAAACTAAAACGGCACTTCCTATCGTGTACCCAATAATTTCAGACCCCATACCTTCAAAAATGGTTGGGTAAGTTAAAATGACTGCCTCATATATAATATTTCTTCCAATTGAAACGATATATGCTGCGATAAGCAAAACTGGGCCAAACCATTTTCTTTTTAAAAGGCCAATAAATGCGACAACCATTATTATACCTATTGCGGCAGACCCAACCATAATTGCGACTAAAGGCCAATAAATTCCTAATTCCAAAAAAGATTCTTTTGTTTCTGGATAGGATGCAAATACATTGTAGTCTGACATAAATGAATTAAAATTCATAAGTGCAGCAAAAATGGAAACGATACACATAAAATAGTGCCATTTCTTTGGAGTTCTATCCCAATCTATATATATATCGGGTGTATTCACTTATCTCTCCCCTTATGCCTCTTTATCCATTGCATCCGAACAATGTTTTTTAAACCGGCCACCGGCGGCCAGATCCTCTACCATCTCAACCGCACGCTCCCGGCCTTCTTCGTTCATCTCAGCCATTGCAGCGGAGATCCTCTCTAACTCTTCTCTAGTAAGCACCCCTACATCATCTTTGGATGGTGTAGGGATTTTTTCTTCTGATATATCAAAGTTTAAAAAAACAGGTTTTCTTACACTTTCTAACGCTTTTATCTTGTCTGTCTCTGAAAGCGACTCAAATTCTTTAGTATATATAGCTTCTTTAGCCAAATCAAATAAAGATTTGTTTTCTTCTCCTAAAAGATAGTCTATAGACGCATTAAATAATCTGGCAAGCTCTTTCATGTTTTTTGCGCTTGGGTTTTTCTTTCCACTTTCCCATTCTGAAACAGTTGGAGCAGACACTTTTAGAGATATTGCAACCTCTTTTTGACTCATGCCCGCATTTTCTCGGGCTTTTTTTATATTGTTCACAAAGCATCACCCCCATCCAATTTTATAGTGTATAGCTAACTTAGTAAAGGCAAAGTTATTCGCTTTTAGCTATTGACTTAGCTTTAAGCTAGTTTTATAATTAGCTTATAGTTAACTTTGGAGGTGATACTTTGAGAGATTGGCTGATCGAGATTCGAAAGTCCCGTGGGCTGACGCAAAAGTATGTGGCGGAGCAAGCCGGTATTTCCCAACCTTCTTACTTCAACATCGAACACGGCGTCCGCGGATTGGCGGTGCCGACCGCAAAGGCGATTGCCGGGGTTCTCGGCTTTGACTGGACCCGCTTCTATGAGCAATCCCGGTGTACCACTGATCCATTCGGACAAGCTCAACAGAAGTAAGCAAAAAGCAGATGTTGTCAACATGGATCTCTACTGGAAGAAAACCATTTCTGGAAAAGGAAGCAGGTGAGCAGCTTTGTTGTATCCGAATCTGGAGGCTGAGATGACACGTATGGGATATACGAAAGATGACATTGGCAAGTGCCTGAATCTACACGCTAGTGGGGTCTATCAAATGCTTTCAGGGAAAAGGAAACTATCCATTTCCCGGGCATTTAAAATCAGAGATTCCCTTTTCCCTGGCATGAGGGTGGACTATCTTTTCGATACGAAACCACAGCCTTTTGAAAACAGATTTTGATTAGATAGGAGGTTTAGCTGTGATGGAGACGTCAGAAAGACGGTAAAGGGAGGTGTTGTTAGTGGATCAGTTGGCCGTAAGACATAGGCTTAATGTCGCAATCAAAAGACAGTTAACAAAATACTCTATGAAGCGGATTACGCTTGCTCGGCTTACTGGTGCGGATGGCCGTGCTGTTTCTGAATGGATTTCAGGGGATTCTACTCCGAGCTATGCAGCTTTTCAACGGCTGAAAGAGGTCTTTCGGCTTACAGACACGCAGTTTACCGGGATAAGTTTTAAAAACGAACAGGAGTACAGTCAATTTTTTTGCATCGGCAAAGAGGAGAGCTGCGAATGAGCCGCCGTCCGCCCAACGCCACCGCCTGGTGTGCGCTGCATGAAAAGTACATGAACGACCGGTACATACACAAGCGCCGGTGCGTGTTCCGGGGCCGGCAAGGTCCGTGCAAGCACCTGCGCTGGCTGTTCATCACAGGAACAGAGGAAGGGAGGCGTGATTTATGCCGAGAGTCACCTTGACCCCTGCCCAGCGTGAGGCGGCCAAGCGGGCCGATCAGGCCCGGGACATGGCCGACCGGCTGGCGGTATACAAGAACCGCCACAGCCTGAGCAACAAGGCCATAGCCGCTGACCTTGGAATCCGCCTGGAGACTGTGGCCCGCCTCCTTTCCGCCGACAGCACTGTGCGTATGCCGCTGGCAACCGTCTGGCGGCTGGAAGAAATGATAAGGAGTTGAGATCATGGCCAGAGAAGAGCGGCGTTACTGGCACACTCAGTACATCAAACTGGCGGCCATCATTGTTTCCGCCGTGGCTGCTGCGGTGGTGATCCGGTCATGGACCGTTTGAAATTGACGGCGGCTCTGTTTTGGGGCCTGGTCCTGGCCCTGGTGGCTGCTGTAGAAGGGGGATTTTTATGAATTACAAGGGAATGGACAAGGACATGAAGTGCCGAGGCTTTCAGTATGAAGTCGGCAAGGAGTACGAGACGGACAAGGCTGTAGCCTGTGAGTGCGGATTCCACGCCTGTGAATATCCGCTTGATGTGTTCAATTATTACCCGCCTGCTGGGAGCCGGTTTTTTGAGGTGGAGCAGAGCGGAGAACTGAGCAAGAACGACGATGATTCCAAGGTCGCATCCACCAAGATAAAAATTGGCGCAGAACTCAATATTGCAGGTCTTGTGAAGGCTGCTGTGGAGTACACAAAAGAACATTGCACGCAGGGAGAAGGAGAAAAGGCCACCGGAGACTGTGGCGCGGCATCTGCCACCGGAACAAGGGGCGCGGCATCTGCCACCGGAACAAGGGGCGCGGCATCTGCCACCGGATACCAGGGCGCGGCATCTGCCACCGGAGACTGGGGCGCGGCCTCTGCCACCGGA
>CALWXZ010000005.1 GCA_944385625.1 uncultured Flavonifractor sp.
CGATCTGGTCGTACCAGCGCAGGGTGCGGGTGGTCACCCCGGACAGGCGCGACAGCTCCTGAATGGAATACTCCATAACAATCCCTCCCAGGGGATACTGTATCAGTTGACGGAGCGTCAAAGTCAAGAGGGAATTTTAGATTTAGTGCCGTCTACAAAGTTCTGTTGCCTTTAAGGCTCTGTCTCATAGGGCCAGGTGTTTATGCCGCCGAATTCGTAGATGTTGGTATAGCCCAGTTCGGCCAGGGCGGAAGATGCGGTTTTGCTGCGGTTTCCGCTGCGGCAGTAGACCAGAACCGTGGAATCCTTTTCGGGTATCACAGCGGCGGCGGTTTCCTCGCCAATGGTCCCTACCGGCAGCAGGACGGCTCCGGGAATGTGGCCGCTGTCGTATTCGTCCTGTTCCCGCACATCCAGGATGATGACCTGCTGGGTATCCATCATCTCTTTAGCCTCTTCCTGGGTGATCTGTTGGTAGGAGTGATCGGAGGGATTCTCGCCGCAACCGGTCAAGAGCAGCAAGAACAGCAGAAAGGGGATCATTCGTTTCATTTAAACTCCTCCAAAAGTCCGGCGGCAAAGGCCTTGTGCCCCTGCTCCGTGAAGTGAACGCCGTCATAGGCCAGCGGAATGTTCCACTTGCCGGCGTCGGCAAAGCGGATGCCCAGCCCCTCTGCCAGAGCCTGACAGGCCCTGGCAAAAGCATGGGAGTTGTCAATGAGCTGCCGGCTGGGCACCCACGCTCCCAGGGCTACAGGCGGGGGCGCGATGAGCAGCAGTTTGCTCCGATCCAGGGTCAGGCCGGAAAGAAACCGCTCCAGCTTTCCGGCGGCCTGCTCCGGACTTCGGCCCTGAAGGAGGTCGTTGATGCCCAGCATGACGATGAGCAGATCCGTGTCAGCGGGGAAGGCGGGGACAGAGACCGGAATTTCCCGGCCGTTCTCGCCCATGTTGCAGACGCTCCAGCCGGTTTCCACGGCCAGGATATCCACCCACCGGCTGTCCGGGCCGTAGCGCCCGCCCAGCCAGGAGCGGGGATCATAGCCAAAGGTGTTGGAATCTCCAAAGCAGATAACATTCATGTTAAACCTCCGCTGACCGGAAAATTTGGACCGCCTGTTGTCAAAGCTTTCTCGACAGTCTGGCGCGGCAGGCGGGTATGATGGTCATTTTCTTTTCCGGTTAAAGTATGGATCTGGAATTCTTCCCAGATCCACCAATTTGGATTCAATGGCTCCTCTTGTTCTGCCATGTTCTTTTGCAATGGCGGAGGTCTTCATTCCGGAATCAAATTCGTCAAGCAATTTATTCTCCTCAATTTCCGTCCAGGGCTTACCGAAATTGGGGGGTAAAACCTTCTTTTTTTCTGGCGGAAGTGCAGTCAGCACTTCGTGAAATGCCCGTATGATTTCAGGCTGATTGCAGACATGGGTCTTTGGTAAAAGCTCACCGGTAAACGGATCGATACCGTCTGCCAAAGCGGATAATAGTTCTTTTGCTCTCACAAGGTCCATTTCGCGCACCTCCCATGTTTTTATGTTAGGTTGACCAACCTGTTACCGCTTCTGAAACCGATCCAGCCAGGATTTTTTGATCGGTGAAGGAATATGGATTCCTGCTGGAGGGGGATATGCTGTTCATAGCGGCTGATATTATACTTAGTATAACCAAGATACCAAAATTCGACAAGACCTCCCGGCTAAATACCTGCCGCCCGGCGCCGAGGTTCCGGAGAGTAATCATTGGGCGGCGGAGGCTTTGCTTGCAAACCGTGCTTTCGTAACGTACAATTATACTGACCAAACAATGGACAGCACAGCAGGCAGGTGACCCCAGATATGCACACCTTTACAATTGGCGGCAAAACCGTTACCATGTTATCAAGCGGGGTGTCGGAGGCTCCGGTCCTCTACCTCAACACTTTTTCCGGCGAGGGGGAGAAGATCTTTCAAGCCGCCCGTGCCGCCGGATGCCCGCCCTTTACGCTGGTGGCCGTCAGCGATCTGGACTGGAACCGCGATATGGCGCCCTGGGACAGTCCGCCCGCCTTTAGAAACGGCGGGTCCTTTACCGGCGGAGCCGACGGCTATCTGGGGCTGATGGCCCAGGAGATCATCCCGCGGGCGGAGCAGAAGATGGCCGGCAAGCCCCGGTGGCGGGGAATTGCCGGCTACTCCCTGGCCGGGCTGTTCGCCCTGTATGCCGTCTGTCAGACGGATTTGTTTTCCCGGGCGGGCAGTATGTCCGGGTCACTCTGGTTTCCCGGTCTGAAGGAGTACGTTTTCTCCCACGCGCCCAAGCGCCGGCCGGACTGCATATACTTTTCCCTGGGCGACAAGGAGAGCAAGACCCGCAATCCGCTTCTGAGGAGGGTCCGGCAGGACACGGAGGAGATCCGGGCCTTTTACCAGACCCGAGGAATCGACACGGTGTTTCGGCTCAATCCGGGCAATCACTACGACCATGCTGCGGAGCGTACCGCCGCCGGCATCCTTTGGATGCTGAACCGGTAGCCCCGCGGGCACATACCCATGACAAGCGGAAAGGAGGTGCCTGCCATGGCCGTTGAAAACGGCATATGGATCATGCGGGGGGTGGCCCCGGACGACCCCCGACGCATCCGCAGCTGGCGGGAACTGATCCGGTGGATCGACAGGGTAGGGTTTCTCCCCCTCTTTCAAAATGAGATTGAGGGCTTTTCCGTGGAAGAGTACACCTGTGGCTGGGATTGGTGGAGCGGAGACCCGGAGCGGGACCCCTGGGAGTGGAGGCGGCTGGTTGCCCGCAGCGGTCAGGTGGCCTATGGAAAATTTTTTGACAAGAAGGCCGGGTTTATCTCCAAGGCCTGGTTTCCCCACTTTGCCAACTGGCGGCGGGACGGATACGACTTTGACAGCCGCTGGGACGAGGGGCTGGCCAGCCTGCGTCAGAAGCGCGTGATGGACCAGTTTGCCCCGGGGGACGAGCTGTACTCCTTTGAACTCAAGCGCCTGGCCGGGTTCGGCAGGCAGGGGGAAAAGAATTTTGAGGGAACCGTCACCGACCTGCAAATGGAGGGCTACCTGCTGATCCGGGACTTTCGCCGCCGGCTCAACCGCAGGGGGCAGCCCTACGGCTGGCCCATTTCGGTCTATACCACCCCGGAGAGGCTGTGGGGCTATGAATATGTCGCCTCCGCCTATTCTGTGGAGCCGGGGCGCTCCGGAGCGATGATCTGCCGGCAGGTGCGCCAAAATTTCCCTGCGGCCACGGAGAAGGGCCTCCACAAGGTGCTGGGATACCAGCAGGAAGGAGCAGAGATATGATTCGGGACATCTGTAAGGACCAGACCTTTTTGGCCCTGAAGGCCCAGCCTGCCACACCGGAGGACAGGCAGGTGGCGGTCGATCTGCTGGAAACCCTGGAGCACCATCGGGAGGGCTGCGTGGGCATGGCGGCCAACATGATCGGCGTCAGCAAGCGCATCATCGCCTTTGTTTATGAGGACGGCTATATGGCCATGTTTAATCCGGAGATTGTGAAAAAGTCGGGGCCCTACCAAGCGGAGGAGGGTTGCCTCTCCCTGACCGGCGTCCGTCCGGCCAGGCGGTGGAAGTCCATCAAGGTGCGCTGGCAGAATGAGAAGTTCCAGGAGCGCGTCAAGACCTTCACCGGTTGGACGGCGCAGATCATTCAGCATGAGATCGACCATTGCGAGGGGATTATTATATGAAAAAGTGCCGGATTACCGTCATGCGGGTGACGCGCTATGAGGATCTGATGGCCCGGTATGAAAACCCCATCTCCCACGCCTGCGACATGGAGGTGGGCCGGCAGTTCATAGCCAACGGCTGGGCCAGACCGGAGGGCTTCTGCCAGAGCGCCTGGGATACCCTGTCCCCCTTTGTGCTGGCCCTGAGCCACGGGGGAGAGAACTTTTACGACGGTTGGATGAAAAATCCCAGGTCCGCCATGCTCTCCTGCAACGACGGCTTCCGTCCGGTAAGCTTTCTGGTGGAGGCGCTGGAGGAGGACGCGGACTGAGGCGCTTTGCGCAGGCGCGCTGCCGGACACCGGCGCAAACAGGAAAAAGGAGGTGCAGATCCATGAAGCTGGCGATTCTTTCCGACACCCACGGCCTGCTGCGGCCTCAGGTGGCAGAGCGGTTGAAGCAGGCCGACGCCATCCTCCATGCCGGCGACATCAACAAACAGGGCATTGTGGACCAGCTGGGGCAATATGCCCCCCTCTACGTCGTACGGGGCAACAACGACAAGCAGTGGGCGGAGGGGATTCCCCATGACCTTACGGTCACGTTGGACGGCGTGCGCTTTTATCTGGTTCACAACAGCAGGGAGGTGCCGCCGGACCTGACCGGCGTGGACGTGGTGGTGTTCGGCCACTCCCACAGATATGTACAGGAGGAGAGAGGGGGCGTTCTTTGGCTCAACCCCGGCTCCTGCGGTCCTCGCCGCTTTCACCAGGAGATCACCATGATGATGGCGGAGCTCTCCGACGGGAAAATTGGGGTGGAGAAGATCACCATCCCCCATGAGCCCCAATGATGCGCCAAAACAAAACCGGCGGGAGTGATATGATATGGAAGAATGTCTGATCTGCAAGGAGCCTCTGGTCTACCTGACTGAGGACCAGGTTATGGAGTGCGCCGTCTGTCATAAAAAGGAGCCCAGCAAGACCCGCTGCGTGAATGGCCACTATGTGTGCAGCGACTGCCACACCCAGGGGATGGACAGCATATTCGGGCTGTGCCTCTCGGAGACCTCCACCGATCCCATAGCCATTATCCGCCGGATGATGGCACTGCCCTTCTGTCATATGCACGGCCCGGAGCACCATGTGATGGTGGGCGCGGCGCTGCTCACCGCCTATCAAAATGCCGGGGGCGCTTTGGATCTGGACCAGGCCCTCCGGGAGATCTACAGCCGGGGCCGGGCCATTCCGGGCGGTGCGTGCGGCTTTTGGGGGGCCTGCGGAGCGGGGATCAGCGCGGGACAGTTTCTGGCCATCGCCACCCGGTCCACTCCTCTGGCCGGGGAGCCCTGGGGCCTGAGCAACCGGCTGACCGCCAAGGCGCTGGACAGTATCGGCAGGGCAGGCGGCCCCAGGTGCTGCAAGCGGGATTCCTTCCTGGCCATCCTGGCCGCCGTGGATTTTGTGCGGGAGCAGCTGGGGATTCAGATGGTGCGTACCGTTCCCGTCTGCCCCTACGGCAGCCGGAATAACCAGTGCATCGGCGAGCGCTGCCCCTTTTCGCCGGCTTGGGGGGAAAAGCATCCCGGACCGGACGGGCCTGGCGGCGGAAGGAAGGCCAGGATTGTAATGAGGCCGTTGAAGTAAACCCCGGCGGGCGTTTGTTTCCCGGCGGAGAGAAAGGAGTGTTCCCCTATGCCGATGCTCGGCGCTCTTTTGACGCCCCATCCCCCTGTGCTGCTGCCCGAGGTGGGCGCAGGCCGGGAGCGGGAAATTGCCTCCACCGGTCAGGCCATGGCTGCCGCGGCGGAAGAGGTGGCCCGCTGGAACCCGGATGTGCTCATTGTGTCCTCTCCCCACACCATTTTGTATGGGGACTATTTCCACATCGCCCCCGGCGGCGGAGGGGCGGGGGATATGTCCGCCTTCGGCGCGCCGCAGGTGCGGATTGAGGCGGAATACGACATTCCCCTTCGGAACCAGATCGTGGACCGGGCCAGGGCTGCGGGGCTGGAGGCCGGAACCCAGGGCCAGCGGGACCCGGCTCTGGACCACGGCATCCTGATCCCTCTCTACTTTCTGCGCAAGGCGGGCGTAAACTGCCCCATTGTGCGGATGGGCCTGTCCGGCTTTTCCCCGCTGGACCACTATCGGATGGGCCAGTGCGCGGCCGCGGCGGTGGAAGGTCTGGGCCGCCGGGCCGTGTTTGTAGCCAGCGGGGATCTGTCCCACAAGCTGAAGGCGGATGGCCCCTATGGTTTTGCGCCGGAGGGGCCGGTCTTTGACGAGGCTGTAACCCGGGCCATGGCCAGCGGTGATTTTCTGGAATTTCTCACCCTGGACCCCTCCCTCTGCCGGCGGGCGGCGGAGTGCGGCCTGCGATCCTTCCAGATGATGGCGGGGGCTCTGGACGGGTTGGCGGTACAGCCCCGGCTGCTCAGCCATGAGGGCACCTTTGGCGTGGGCTACGCGGTGGCCCTGTTCCCGGTGACCGGCAAGGAGGAAAGCCGCCGGTTTGCCGAGGCCTGCCGGCAGGCCAGGCAGGCCCGCCAGGCGGCGCGCCGGGCCCAGGAGGACCCCTGGGTGCGGCTGGCCCGGCTGTCTCTGGAACACTATGTGCGTACCGGCCGACCCTTGAGGGGGCTGCCCGACGATCTGCCTGCGGAGTTGACCGGACAGGCGGCGGGGACCTTTGTATCCCTGCACATGGACGGACAGCTCCGGGGCTGTATCGGCACCATCGCGCCCACCCGGGAGAATGTGGCCTGGGAGATCGTGGACAATGCGGTGTCCGCCTGCTCCCGGGACCCCCGGTTCCCGGCCGTGGGGGCGGAGGAACTGGACCAGCTGGAGTACAGCGTGGATGTGTTGGGCCCGCCGGAGCCGGTGGATTCTCCCCGCCAGCTGGACCCAAAGAAGTACGGCGTCATCGTCAGCTGCGGCCGCCGGCGGGGACTGCTGCTGCCCGACCTGGAGGGGGTGGACACGGTGGAACAGCAGCTGGACATTGCCCGGCGGAAGGGTGGCATTTCCGCCGGGGAGAGCTGCGAGATCCAGCGCTTTCAGGTGGTGCGTCATCTATGAGCGTCCAGTGCGGACTCTGTTTCCATCGCTGCGAGCTGGCCGAGGGGCAGACCGGGATGTGCCGGGCCAGGGCCAACCGGGAGGGACAGATCGTCCCCCTCAACTACGGCAGGGTGACCGCGCTGGCCCTGGACCCCATTGAGAAAAAGCCCCTGCGCCGCTTCCACCCCGGCAGCATGGTGCTGTCGGTGGGCAGCTTCGGCTGCAATTTGGACTGCCCCTTCTGCCAGAACGGGTGGATTGCCGGGGCGGGAGAGGAGATACCCACCCGCCATTGCCCGCCGGAGGCGCTGGTGCGGGAGGCGGTGAGGCTGAGAAGCCGGGGCAATATCGGCGTGGCCTACACCTACAATGAGCCTCTGGTGGGTTATGAATATGTGCGGGACTGCGCGGAGCTGGTGCGGGCGGCCGGGATGTGCAACGTGCTGGTGAGCAACGGCACCATTGAAGAGGCCCCCTGGCGGGCCCTACTGCCGCTGATGGATGCGGTCAATCTCGATCTGAAGGGCTTTACCCAACGCTGGTACCGCACCCTGGGCGGCGATCTGGAGACGGTCAAGAGGGCCGTCTCCCTGGCGGCGGAGTATTGCCATGTGGAGGTTACCACCCTCATCGTACCGGGGGAGAACGATGGGGAGGAGGAGATGCGGGCCCTGGCCAATTGGCTTTCCTCGGTCAGCCCGGACATTCCCCTCCATGTCACCCGGTTTTTTCCCCGCCGCCGGATGACCGACCGCCCGCCCACCCCGGTGGACAGGGTCCTTCGCCTGGCCCATGTGGCGCGGGAAAGGCTGCGATTTGTTTATACAGGCAACTGCTAACAATAAGAGAAGAGGAGAGAAGAATATGCGCAAGAATTTTGGAGTCAAACCCTGGACCTATCCCCAGCCGGTGTTCATCCTGGCCACCTACGGCCCGGACGGTACCCCTGACGCCATGAACGCGGCCTGGGGCGGGATCAGTGAGAACAACGAGCTGTCCATGTGTATCAGCGCCGGCCACAAGACCACCGCCAACATCCTGGCCCGGGGTGCCTTTACCGTCAGTATGGCCACGGTGGAGCAGATGGTGGCCTGCGACTATGTGGGCATTGAATCGGGCAACTATGTGGCAAACAAGGTGGAAAGAGCGGGCTGGCACACCACAAAATCGGCGTTTGTGGACGCCCCGCTGATTGATGAGCTGCCCATGGCGGTGGAGTGCCGCCTGGTGAGTTATGATTCGGAGAGCTGCCGTCTGGTGGGAGAGATCGTCAATGTCAGCGCCGACGAGTCGGTGCTGGACATCCAGGGAAAGATTGACCCGGACAAGCTCCAGCCCATCATTTTCGATCCCATTCACAGCGCCTACCGCAAGCTGGGTGAAAAGGTGGGCAACGCCTTCCGGGACGGGGCGAAGCTGAAATAACCGGCCATGAAAACCCAATGAAACACCGGGGGACGCCCGCTGCAGCGGGCGTCCCCCGGTGTTTCATTCACAAAGCGCGCCGTCAGCCCAACTGGCTGTACTCAGCGTCGCTGACAGGCTCCAGCCACTGGTTGGAGCAGTGCTCCCCCGGCACCTCCAGCGCCAGATGGGAGAACCAGCTGTCCGGAGCGGCGCCGTGCCAGTGCTTCACCCCCGCCGGGATGTTGACCACATCGCCGGGGTGGAGGGCCCTGGCCTGCTTTCCCCACTCCTGATAGTAGCCCCGGCCGGCCACGCAGAGCAGCACCTGCCCGCCGCCCTGTTCGGCCTGGTGAATGTGCCAATTGTTGCGGCAGCCCGGCTCAAAGGTCACATTATACACCCCCACCTGGCTGGTGGAGAGGGGCTGGAGATAGCTCCGACCCACAAAAAACTGGGCAAAGCCGTCGTTGGGGGCCCCGATGGGAAAGACCATCTCCTGCTGGTGGATGGCCTTGCCGTCGTCACCGGCCTCCTCCGCCCAGACCTCCTTGGCCATGCGGAAGGCCGCCCAGGCCTTGGGCCAACCGGCGTAAAAGGCGGCGTGGGTCAGAATCTCGGCGATTTCCTGCCGGGTGATGCCGTTTTTCCTGGCGGTGGTCAGGTGATACTGGAAGGAACTGTCCACCAGCCCCTGGGCCATGAGGGCCACCACGGTGACCAGCGAGCGGTCCCGAAGGGACAGCTTGTCCTCCCGGCTCCACACCTGACCAAACAACACATCGTCATTGAGTTGGGCAAACTTGGGGGCGAATTCCCCCAGCGCGTCTCTGCCCGCCGTCTGCTTGACTGCCATATCAATACCTCCTATGCAAGTGAAAAAGTGACCTGGACGGCGCCCTCACCCAACTTTTCCTTCAAACCGGCAGGATCGTCGATTCTGGCCAGCCGGGTAAGACTCCAGGTATTGGTTCCGTAATAGATGGTGATCTGATTGCCCTGATAGAGGATCACATCGCCGGGCTGGGTGGTGATGGATTCGTCGCTGCGGGTCAGGGTGGTCCCCAAGGGACCCACCTTCTCAAAACCGCCGTAGTCCTCCATCGTGACCGTTACCGGCCCCTGAGACAGCAGCGCCCGGAAAGCCTCCGCCGAGCTGTTGTCGGCAAAGGTGGCCCCCATCTCATAGTCCCCCACTGTGATGTTCAAGGCGGATTCCTCCTCGTGGAGCGCTGTATCCCCGGAGGGGCGGAGGGATTCCGTCTGCTGCTCCAGGGCGGTGGCCTGAGCCGGAGAGGCGCCGGATTGGGCGGAACTCCCGCCGGACCCGCAGGCTGTGAGCCCCAGAATAGCCAGCAGCATACAAATGAATTTCAAAGAGAGCCCTCCTTCCGTTGCGGTTAACGCAGGTACGCCAGGAAAAATTGCTGGATCTTGTCAAAGGGAATGATATCCTTCCGGTCATAGAGATCGGTGTGGACGGCGCCGGGAATAAGGAGCAGCTGCTTGTTGTCGGTATAGGGGTTGTCTTTTACCAGCTCGGCAAAGGCGTCCCTGCTGAAATAGCAGGAGTGGGCCTTATCCCCATGGATGACCAGCACGGCGCTGCGGATCTCATTGCTGTAGCGCAGGATGGGCATATTGAGCAGAGACAGGGAGGAGGTCACGTTCCAGCCGTCGTTGGAGTTGAGGGAGCGCTCGGCGTAGCCCCGCTGGGTCTTATAGTAGTCGTAGTAGTCCTTTACGAAGAAGGGGGCGTCCGCGGGCAGCGGATCCACCACGCCCCCCGCCCGGGCATAGGAGCCGTTTTTGTAATCCGCCGTCCGCTGGGCGTTCAGCGCCTTTTTCATCTCATACCGGGCGTCGGCGCTGTCGTCGGCGTCGAAGTAGCCCCGGGCGGCGATTCTGGTCATGTTATACATGGTGGAGGTGACGGTGGCCTTGACGCGGGTATCCATGGCGGCGGCGTTGAGGGCCATACCACCAAAGCCGCAGATGCCCAGTATGCCGATTCTTTCCGGGTCAATCAGCTCCTGGGTGGAGAGGAAATCCACAGCGGCGGAGAAATCCTCGGTATTGATGTCGGGAGAGGCCACGTTGCGGGCCTGGCCGCCACTCTCTCCAATAAAGGAGGGGTCAAAGGCCAGGGCGGCAAAGCCGCGGCTGGCCAGCTCCTCGGCGTACAGCCCGGAGCACTGCTCCTTCACCGCGCCGAAGGGGCCGGACACGGCCACGGCGGCCAGCGTTCCCTGGCGTTCCGCGGGCAGATACAGATCGCCCGCCAGCTCGATGCCGTAGCGGTTGTGAAAGCGGACCTTTTCCCGGGTGACGGTGTCCCGCAGCTGGAAGGTATAGCCGTTATATTTGGAATTCATGGTTTTATCCTCCTTAATTGCCTTGCTCATGCCTTTGCCTCCTCGGGGATGGTCCGGACAACCTTGGCCGGTACGCCGGCTACAATGGTGTTTTCCGGCACGTCCCTGTTCACCACCGCCCCCGCGGCCACGATGGCGCCGTCGCCGATGGTCACACCGGGCAGAACGGTGGCGTTGGCGCCAATCCAGACATTTTTGCCGATGTGAATGGGAGCGGGAATCATGCTGCCCCGGTCCTGGGGGGAGTGGGCGTGGTTGAGGGTGGCCAGCACCACATTGTGGCCGATCAGCGCCCCATCCCCGATGAATATGCCGCCCTGATCCTGAAACTTGCAGCCCATGTTGATAAAGACGTTTTTGCCGATATGGATGTTCTTTCCACAGTCGGTATAAAAGGGCGGAAAGAGCCCGAAGCTCTCATCCACCGGCTGGCCGATCAGCTGGGAGAAGAGGGCCCGCAGCTGGTGGGGCTCATGGTAGCCGCCGTTGATTTCGGCTGTGAGTTTCAGGGCCTGCTGACTGATACTGTGCATGAACTGGTGGGCGGGGCTGCCCCCGCGTACCGGCTCTCCGCTGTTTAAATGGTCCAAAAATTCCGTCAAATCCATGGTTTACTCCCGCTTTGCTTTTATTTGATTTCATTGTATCACTGGCCCAATTAGATAACAAATACCTATATTGAATATTTTATAATGCTTGAAACCTATATCTGTTCTGTGCTATCATCAAGCAGACCGGAGGTGACCGATATGGAGCTGAGAGTGCTGCAATACTTTCTGGCGGTGGCGCGGGAGCAGAATATCTCGGCGGCGGCCCAGTCCCTGCACCTCACCCAGCCCACCCTCTCCCGTCAGCTGAGGGAGCTGGAGGAGGAGCTGGGCAAGCAGCTGATGATACGGGGCAACCGAAAGATCACCCTTACCGAGGAGGGGATGCTGCTGCGGAAGCGGGCGGAAGAAATTTTGGAACTGGTGGACCGGACGGAGAAAGAGGTCATGCAGTCGGACGACGCCGTCACCGGGGATATCTACATCGGCACCGGCGAGACCGACGGAGTGCGCCAGATCGCCCAGACCGCAAACCGGCTTCAAACCAGCTGCCCGGGCATCCGCTTTCATATTGTCAGCGGCGACGCGGTGGATGTGTGCGAGCGGCTGGACAAGGGCCTGCTGGATTTCGGCGTGCTTTTGGGCGACATCGACAAGACAAAATACAATTATATGGAGCTGCCCATGAGGGACACCTGGGGGGTGCTGATGCGGGGGGACAGTCCGCTGGCCCGCCGGGACGCGGTTTCGCCCGGGGATCTGTGGGACAAGCCCCTGATTCTCTCCCGGCAGATGGACAACAAGAGCGGGCTGTACCGCTGGCTCCGGAAAGATCCGGCGCAGCTGCGCACGGTGGCCACATACAACCTGGTCTATAACGCCACCCTGATGGTGGAAGAGGGGATGGGGTATGTGTTTACCTTGGACAAGCTGGTCAACACCATCGGACGCAACTTGTGCTTCCGCCCCCTGAGACCCAGGCTGGAGCTGGGGATGTATATGGTGTGGAAAAAGTCCCAGATCTTCTCCAAGGCGACGGAGCTGTTTCTGGAGCATATGCAGGCGCAGTTTTCCGTTTCGGGCGACGCCCGGGAATGACCTGGAAGGGAGGGGCGAGATGGACGTCTATATTCCGGATCTCTTTGATCCCCAGAAGATTATCCGCAGCGGCCAGTGCTTTCGGGCGGCCTGCTTTCCCGACGGCACCTGCCGCTTTATCACCGGGGACCAGGTGGTGTATCTCCGGAAGCACTCGGAGGGGCGCTACCGCGTGAGCTGCGCCCCGGAGATTTGGGAGGAGATCTGGCGGCCCTATTTCGACCTGGACCGCAATTACCTGGCTTTGAGCGGGCGGATACCGGAAAAGGACCGCTTTTTGCGTACAGCGGCCCAGGTGGGCGCGGGAATCCGCATCCTGCGGCAGGACCCCTGGGAGATGCTGATGAGCTTTCTGATCTCCCAGCGCAAGAGCATCCCGGCCATTCGCGGGGTGGTGGAGCACCTCTGCCGGCGGTACGGCACCCAGATCCACACGCCGGTGGAACGCATCTACACCTTTCCCACGCCGGTTCAGTTGAAAGCTGTGGGGGAGCAGGCGTACATAGAATGCAAAGCCGGGTACCGGGCCCCCTATCTGCAAGACGCGGTTCGGCAGGTCCTGGAGGGCCGCCTGGACCTGAAGGAAGCGGCCGGCCTTTCCGACGATGGACTGATCGCCGCGCTGGAGCAGGTGAAGGGCGTGGGAGTGAAGGTGGCCAACTGCGTGGCGCTGTTTGCCTATGGCCGGACCGCCTGCGCGCCGGTGGATACCTGGATCGCAAAGATTATACGGCAGCACTACCGGGGCAGAAGTCCCTTCCGCCGTTATGGCGATGCCGCCGGAATCATGCAGCAATATTTTTTCTACTATGCCCAGAGCCATAAGGAAAAGGGAGCAAAACTTGTGCCGGACTGTGATTGCTCTTGCACGCACGGGGAAGGCAGTGTAAAATAAAGCTGTAATCATTCCTGTTACATGACGCCGGCGGCGCGGCGCCCAATCGTCTTACTCCAGAAAGGAGCATTCCTGTGCAATTGAGTATGAAGTGCTCTGTGGCCGTCCACTGTTTGATCTTCATCCATGAGGCCCAGGGTGCGGTCAAAGTGACCAGCGCTCTGCTCGCCCAGAGTACCGGAGTCAATCCGGTGGTGATCCGGAACACCCTCAGCGCCTTGAAGAAGGCGGGGCTGATTACGGTGGCCCGGGGCACCGGCGGCGCGGCGCTGTGCCGCAAGCCGGAGGAGATCACCCTGTACCAGGTGTACAGCGCCCTGGAGCCCAACGGCCTGTCCTGCCTGATTGGTATCCACGACTGCGGCGGAAGGCCGTGTCCCGTGGCCCGTAACATACAGAGGGTGCTGGCGGGTCCCTACCAGAAAATTGAAGATTCCATCCGGCACGCCATGGAGAACATCACGCTGGCCTCCATGCTGGAGGACTTCCACCGGCGGGTGGCAGCGGAAGGAGCGGGAGCCGCAGAGACGGATGGGGGCGTGAGTCTTGAGCGGCGGCATAGACGGAAAGAGGTGCGGGATTATGAGCGTGACGGTGGCGGATCTGCTGGAATTGCCCAGCCTGCGCAGTGCCCGCCTGGCTGCGGGCAGGGGCGGACTGAATAAGCTGGTGTCCTCTATCTCGGTGCTGGAGTATGCCGATCCCAATATCCTTCAGGACGCCCTGTTCCGCAACAACGAGTTTTACGGCAGCGAAATTGTGATTACCGGCTTTATGAACATTCCCAAGGATGTGGAGGCCCAGTGCGCCAATATCCGGCGGCTGGCGGAGGCGGGGGAGGTGGGACTCATCCTCTTCTATGTGGGCGTCTTTATGCCCCGGGTGGATCAGGCCCTGCTGGATCTGGCCGATGAGCTGGACTTCGCGCTCATCGTGATGCCGGAAAACCGTATGGATCAGCGGTATTCAGAGGTCATCTGCGAGGTGATGGAGGCCATCTTCAAGGACCAGAATTCCGCGGCCTCCCTGGTGGGGGACATTTTGGGCCGGGTATCCCTGCTGCCGGAGCACCAGCGGACGCTGGACACCGTGCTTCGCCTGCTCAGTGACCGGACCCGGGCGTCGGCCGCCCTTATGGATCAGGCCGGTCATGTGCTCAGCGCCATCCCCTGGCCCAGGACGATGGGGCTGCGTCCGGAGGAGGTGCTGGCCGCCCTGCCGGTCCTGCCGGAGCCGTGGGGGCCGCCGGTGGACATCGGGGACGGCAGGCGGCGGCTCTACCGCTGTCCGCTCCCCGAGACCGCTTCCGGCATGGAGCTGCTTCTCCTCAAGGAGGGGGAACTGCTGCCGCCGGAACTGACCCGACAGGCGGCGGAGGTGGTGCGCCTGGCGGTCAATCTGTGGAGCCAGGACCACGACCGGGTGGTGATGGGGGAGCTGGTGCGCGCCATCCTGCGGGATGAGCCTTTGAAGATGCGCCGCCTGGCGGACATCTTCCGGGTGGATGTGGCCTCCATCCACACCATGTGGGTGGTTCACGGCAGCGGGGCACAGGGGGAGCGCTTCCGAAGGGAGGCGCTGCCGCTGGCGCTGGATCTGCTGTCCCACCACTGTGACACGCTGGTGGCCGACTATTATGAGGGGGAACTGGTGATTTTTATGGACTGGTCCCCCTCGGCGGCGGGGCCGGAGGTGATGGCCGGCGCTCTGGAGGAACAGCTGCAAGCGGCAGGGCTGGCGGCGGTTCTCACCACCGGCCAGGACCTTCTGACGACGGCCGACGTGAGAAAGGCCTATCTGACGGTCCAGAGCGCCCGGGAGGACGCGGCCAGAATCTGGCCGGACCGGGGACGGTACACCTTGCAGGAGATGGACTTTGCCAAGACCTGCCGGGAGACCGTGGACCGTGGGGAGGAGGCGGTCCAGCGGGCCCTGGCCCCGCTGGCACCTGTCCGGCAGCTGCGGGAGGGGGGAGAGCTGGTGCATACCCTCCAAACCTATCTGCTGGACGGGAACGGCGGGGTGGTTCCCACGGCGGCCAGGCTCTTTCTGCACAAAAATACCGTAAAATACCGGCTCCAGCGGATTCATGCCTGCCTGGGCCATCCGGTGGATAAGCTGCCCGAGGTCATCGCGCTCTATACCGCCTGTGGACTGGCCAGACTCTTGAACGCCTGAATGTTGTCCAAAGGGACAAGGAAAAGGACGGCATAGTCTGGAAATATCCCAGCTGCTGTGGGACTAAACAGAATATTCTGGTTTTGCATGGCTGTTTTGTTGTCCAAAAGGACAACAAAACAGCCAATCTTTTTGCCTGGGAAACAATTACTTTTTCCCGGGAAAGGCTTACAATGATCTGCAAACCAGCGGCAGAATACACCGCTGGCGTTACCGAGGAAAGAGAGGGATCAGACAATGAAAGAAAAATCAGGATTTGAAGTGCGGTCCGACCAGCGGCAGAGCTGGTTATCCATCGCCATGGTATGGGCGGGGGGCATGATCTGTGTGCCCTGTCTGATGGTGGGCGGTGTGCTCTCGGGCGGGGGCCTGTCCATGTTCCAGATTGTGGCCTCCATCCTGATCGGATACGGCCTGATTTGTGCCTACATGATCTTCATCGGCATGGCGGCCTGCGATACCGGTCTGCCGGTTTCCGTCCTGGCGGAGGGGGCGCTGGGCCGGCAGGGCGCCCGGTATATCATCAGTGTGCTTCTGGCCATCGCCTGTGTGGGCTGGTTTGGCATCCAGTCGGCTACCTGTGGACAGGCCTTTGCCTCCATGATTGCCAATATGCTGGGCTATGCCTCGGCCAGCAACGCCATGGTGGTGGTGTCCTCCCTGGTGTGGGGCGTCATCATGCTCATTACGGCGTGCGCCGGATTCAAGGGCCTGAAGTGGCTCAACTACCTGGCGGTGCCCCTGCTGGTGATCGTCTGCCTGTACGGGTTGATCTCGGGGCTGATTCAACACGACGGCAGCCAGGCCCTGGCGGCCTACGCTCCGGTCCAGTCGGCCGGCATGGTGTTCGGCATCTCCATGGTGGTGGCGTCCTTTGCGCTGGGCGGCGTGATCTCGGCCGACTACTGCAGGTTTGCCAAAAACCGGGGCGATGTGGTAAAGTCCTCCATCGTGGGTGTCATTCCTGCGGGCCTTTTTATGCTGCTTACCGGTGCGCTGATGAGCATTGTCACCGGCCAGTATGACATCTCCGCCATTCTGGCCTCCCTGGGCGTACCCGTGCTGGGCCTTATCGCCCTAGTGCTGGCCACCTGGACCACCAACGTGACCAACGCCTACTCCGGCGGCCTGGCCCTGAGCAATCTGCTTGGATTTGACGAGAGCCGGTTCAAGCTGACCACCGGCATTGCCGGCGGTATCGGCACGCTGCTGGCGGCCTTTGGCCTGCTCAACGCCTTCCAGGGGTTCCTGTCCCTCATGTCTGCGCTGATCCCGCCGCTGGCCGGCGTGATTATCGCGGGCTACTGGGTGGTGGGCCGGGGCCGGGTGGACCGGTTCCAGCGGCGGGACGGCATCTCGGCCGCCGGGCTGATCGCCTTTCTGGTAGGGGCCCTTGTGGCCTGCATCACCGGCGGTACCTTTACCAACTTCCCGGCTCTGGTGGCGGCGGCGCCCTGGCTGAACACCCCCTTCTTTGTGGGGCCGGTCAACGGCATCGTGGTCTCGCTGGTGCTCTATGTGGTGCTGGCAAAGCTGCTGCCCGACGGGGCGCCGGCCGGACAGACCGTGAAGGCCTGAGCGTGAAAACAGGAGCGGATGAAGGAGTGAAACAACGTGCGGAAGATCGGCATTGCTGAGATCGAGGATATTGCACTGGGCGCGGCCCTGCTTGGGGCCGGCGGAGGGGGCGACCCCTATGTGGGAAAGCTGGTGGCCATCGGGGCGGTGCAGCAACACGGCCCCGTGACCCTGCTGGAACCGGATGAGGTTCCGGATGACGCGCTGGTGGTGCCCATCGCCATGATGGGCGCACCCACGATTTTGGGGGAGAAGGCTGTAGGCGGCGGGGAGTATCAGACCCTGTACGACGCCGTCTCCAGTTTCTATGGAAAACCCATCTATGCCTTTATGCCCATTGAGGCGGGCGGGGTGAACTCCATGCTGCCCATTGCGGCGGCGGCCCGGCTGGGCCTGCCGCTGGTGGATGTGGACGGCATGGGCCGGGCCTTCCCCGAATTGCAGATGGTCACCTTTACCATCGGCGGCGGCTCCGCCACCCCCATGGCCCTGGTGGATGAGAAGGGCAACTCCTGCATCTTCCGGACCATCACCAACAAGTGGACAGAGGAGCTGGCCAGAGCGGTGACCATGGCCTGCGGCGGCTCGGTGTCGGTCTCCCTCTACGCCATGGAGGGGGCCTTCATGAAGCGGTACGGGGTGAAGGGAATCGTCACCCGCAGCCAGATGTTGGGCTCCGCCATCCGGAAGGTAAAGGAGACGTCTCAGGGCACGCCGGAGGAGGAATTCCTGCGGATCACCGAGGGCTTCAAGCTCTTCCGGGGGAAAATCGGCGACGTGCTGCGGGAGGTCCGGGGGGGCTTCAACTTCGGCAAGGTGCTGCTGGAGGGTATCTCCGAGTATAAGGGCCGCCAGGCCTATGTGGAATTTCAAAATGAGAACCTGACGGTGACGGTGGACGGGGAACTTCTGTGCACCACGCCCGACCTGATCTGTCTGGTGGACACCGAGACCTTTACCCCCGTGCCCACCGACGCGCTGAAATACGGCAAGCGGGTGCTGGTGGTGGGCCTGAAATGTTTCCCACTGTGGCGCACCAAAGAGGGCCTGGACCTGGTGGGGCCCCGGTACTTTGGCGTGGACACCGATTATATCCCGCTGGAGGAGCGGTGCAAGGGAGGTCGCGGCTGATGTATAAACTGGGAATTGACGTGGGCGGCACCAACACCGACGCCGTCCTGATCGACGAGAACCTGCGGGTGGTGGCCAGCGTGAAGCGCCACACCACGCCTGACGCCTATGACGGGATTCTGGACGCGGTCCGTTCGGTTCTGGAGGAGTCCGGCGTGGACCGCAGGGAGATCGGACAGGCTATGCTGGGTACAACTCAGTGTACCAACGCCATCGTGGAGCGCAGACATCTGGCCCCCATCGGTGTGCTGCGTCTGGGCGCCCCGGCCTCGGTGGGGATTCCTCCCATGGTGGACTGGGCCCCGGATCTGAAGGCCATCGCGGTGGACAGCGCCGTCATCGGCGGCGGCTTTGAGTATGACGGCAAGGAGCTGGCCCCGCTGGACGAGGATGAGGCCCGCCGCTTTTTCACCGGCCTGAAGGAAAAAGGGGTGCGGTCGGTGGCCATCTCCTGCGTGTTTTCCACCGTCCGGGCCGACCATGAGAAGGCGGCGGCAGCCCTGTGCCGGGAGGTGATGGGGGAGGATGTGCATATCTCCATCTCCAGCGAGATCGGCTCCATGGGCCTCATTGAGCGGGAAAACGCCACCATCCTCAATGCCGCACTCTATCAGGTGGCCCAGTCCTTTACGGAGGGCTTTGCCCGGTCCCTGGCCGACCTGGGGGTGACCAACGCCCAGATCTACCTCTCCCAGAACGACGGCACCCTTATGACCATGGACTACGCCCGGCGCTACCCCATCCTCACCATCGCCTGCGGCCCCACCAATTCCATCCGGGGCGCCAGCTATCTCAGCCGCCTGCGGGATGCCATCGTGATTGACGTGGGGGGCACCACCACCGATCTGGGGGTCATCCAGCACGGATTCCCCAGGGAGTCCGGGGTGGCGGTGACCATCGGCGGCGTGCGTACCAATTTTCGGATGCCCGATGTGATATCCATCGGCTTGGGAGGCGGCTCCATTGTCCGCCAGCACCCCGACGGTACGGTCACCGTAGGCCCCGATTCGGTGGGATACCGGATTACGGAGGAGGCTCTGTGCTTCGACGGCAGCGTGTGTACCGCCACCGACATCGCCGTTCGGCTGGGTATGGCCGACCTGGGGGACAGAAGCAGGGTCATGCACCTGGATGAGGCCTTCGCCCGGAAGGCCATGGAGACCATCACCGCCCTGGCGGAGGACGCCATCGACGCCATGAAGGTATCCTCCGACGATGTGGATGTGATTCTGGTGGGCGGCGGCTGCCTGATCCTGCCGCCCAAGCTGGCAGGGGCCCGCACCGTGGTCAAGCACCCGGAAGGCGGCGTGGCCAACGCCATCGGCTCCGCCATTTCCAAGGTGTCCGGCACATATGAGCAGCTGGTTGACTACCATCAGCTCCCCCGGGAGCAGGCGCTGGAGCGGGCCAAGGCCGGAGCGGTCCGGCTGGCGGTGGAGGCCGGTGCCATCCGGGAGACGGTGGAGATTGTAGATGTGGAGGACGTGCCGCTGCAGTATTATCCCGGGAACACCTGCCGGGTGAAGGTGAAGGCGGCCGGCGATCTGGCCTAGTGGTTCACCGGTCCGAGCTGGAAGTATATTCCTTATTTTATGTATACCGGCCGGAACTTTCCTGTACGAAGAAAAAGAGTTTTCGGGAAATTTTGTGAAATTTGCGCTCAAAACTTGTCGAGTGATGGGATTTCTGTTATGCTATTAAAAATAGCACCTGCCAGAGGTGCGGAAATCGCACGGCAGAGAAAGGAACTTCCATTGTGAGAAAGAAGAGCGCATCCAGATTATTGGCGGGGCTTCTGTTGGCTGCCACGCTTCCATTGCCCGCCTCCGGAACCGCCAGCGCCGCTGGAAGCGGCGACTCGTTCACGGACGTGATTCCCGGGGTGTGGTACGCCGCCGCGGTGTCCTATGTGTATGATAACGGCCTGATGAGCGGCATCTCCAGCAGCAGCTTTGCCCCGGAGCTGTCCATGAGCCGGGCCATGCTGGCGACGGTACTCTATCGGATGGCGGGCAGCCCGGCGGTCAGCGGCCAGGACCACTTTACCGATAC
Organism: uncultured Flavonifractor sp.; assembly: GCA_944385625.1. GTDB lineage: Bacteria > Bacillota > Clostridia > Oscillospirales > Oscillospiraceae > Flavonifractor. Next base: position 20,016 of record CALWXZ010000005.1, read on the forward strand.
GGACAACCAGAGCTGGTATTCCGAGGCTGTGCTGTGGGCCCAGCAGGAGGGCTACATCACCGGCTACAGCAGCCAGATTTTCGGCACCGACGATCCGGTGACCCGGGAGCAGGTGGCCACCATTTTATGGCGTTACGCCGGCAGCCCGACAGTGGCAGCCGGGACGGCCTATGCCGACGCGGACGCCATCTCCGATTGGGCGGAACCGGCGGTAAACTGGGCCCAGGCCGATCAGGTCATCAGCGGCAAGCCGGGGAACTGTTTTGACCCCTCCGGTCAGGCCACCCGGGCGGAGACGGCGGTTATTCTCACCCGCTATAATCAGCAGAGTCAGGCGGGGCCGGAGCCCACGCCAACGCCAACGCCTACACCGACGCCAACGCCTACACCGACACCGACGCCCACCCCCACACCCACGCCAACTCCGACCCCCACACCCACACCGACACCCACACCGGAGTCCACGCCCAGCGCAAGTCCTGAGCCGGACGATACCCCGGAGTCCACGCCCACGGTGCTCCCCATCCCCACAAATCCCTACGACAGCGAGGCGTTTGTGGTCAATGAGGACGGCTTTCTCAGCTATGAGGGCGATGCCGAGAGCTATGTGGGGATTGACGTGTCCTCCCATCAGGGCAGGATCGACTGGGACCAGGTGGCTCAATCCGGGGTGGAGTTTGCCATCATCCGGGCGGGATACCGGGGATATACCGTGGGACGGATTGTACAGGACCCCTATTTTACCTACAATATGGAAAATGCCACCCGGGTGGGACTGGATGTGGGCGTCTACTTCTTCTCCCAGGCGGTCAACGAGGAGGAGGCAAGGGAGGAGGCCTATCAGACCCTGGAGTGGATCGCGGATTATGATGTGACCTACCCTGTGGTGTTTGACTGGGAGTACGTCAGCGACAGCAGCAGCCGTACATACAACATGACCTATCAGGAGATCATCGACTGCACCAAGGCCTTCAATGAGGTGGTCCAACAGGCCGGGTATCAGCCCATGGCCTACAGCAATCCCAATCTGGTCAGCAAGGGGTTTGACCTCTCTCAGCTTCAGGAGTATCCCTTCTGGCTGGCCCACTATACCGTGGGCTGGACGCCCACCACATTCCCCTACTACTATGATATGTGGCAGTACTCCAGCAGCGGAACGGTAAGCGGGATTGAGGGCCGGGTGGACCTGAACATCTGCCTGGTGGATTTGAAACGGTACAACAGGACATGAGAAAAAACAGCGTCAGCGCGGAAACTTCACGCGCTGACGCTGTTTTTAAAAGAGGTTATTGACATATGCCAATAACCGGCGTATGATTGAATCAAAATAAATGGCATATGCCGGAAAAGGAGAGACGCAGGTATGAAGATCGCGGTAGCCAGTGTTGGAACGGAAGTGGGGGGCCACTTCGGCCACTGTGAGCACTTCAGGATTTATACCGTAGAGGACGGCCAGGTGACGGGGGAGGAGCTGGTGCCCAATCCCGAGCACAAGCCCGGCTTCCTGCCCAACTTCCTGGGCGACATGGGAGTTGAGGTGGTCATTGCCGGGGGCATGGGGGCCCATGCCGTGGAGTTGTTCCGGCAGCGGCGGATAGAGACCGTGATGGGTGTTCAGGGAGATGCCCGCACCGCAGTGGAGCAGTACCTGAAGGGGGAGCTGAAGTCCACAGACGCCGTCTGTCACCACCATGACCACGACCATGAGCACCACAGCTGCGGCGGTCACCACCACGGAGCATAAAAGGGGGCGGGCGCGGGGCCTGCTGTAAAATAGTATGAAAAAGTGAGTGAGAACCATGGCACAGTCGGTTCTCACTCACTTTTTTATGGGTCATTTATTGAAATGAGAAACTGCGGATTACAGTCCGTCATGGTTGACCGCCCGGTTGATGGCGGACAGGATGCCCTTCAGAGGGGCCAGGTTGATATTGTGGCTCATGCCCACGCCGAACCAGTCCCGGCCGTCCTGATCCCGGAGGTGGATGTAGGCCACCGCCTGGGAGTCGGAGCCCTGCTTGATGGCGTGCTCCTTGTAGTCCACGAAGGTAAAGCGGTCCATCTTCTGACCGTGGATGGCGTTGAAGAAGGCGTCGATGGGGCCGTTGCCCGAACCCTGGACCTCAAAGACGGTGTCGGTGTGGCGGAGGGTGCCGGCAAAGGTGACGTGGGAGTGGCCCTCCTCGTCGGTAAACTCGGCGAAGGAGTGGCGCACCATCTCATAGGGCTTGGTGGCGTCGATGTAGTGGGCCTTAAACAGGTCGTAGATGGCCTGGGGCTTGAGCTCCTTGCCCACCCGGTCGGTCTCCACCTGGACGATATGGCCGAACTCGGGGTGCATGGCCTTGGGCAGGTCGAAACCGAAGGAGTGCTGCATCACAAAGGCGGAGCCGCCCTTGCCCGACTGGGAGTTGATGCGGATAATGGGCTCGTACTGCCGGCCCACGTCGGCGGGGTCGATGGGCAGATAGGGCACCTCCCAGTATTCGGTGCCGCTGCTCTGCATATAGTTGACGCCCTTGTTGATGGCGTCCTGGTGGGAGCCGGAGAAGGCGGTGAACACCAGCTCGCCCACATAGGGCTGCCGCTCGCCGATCTTCATCTTGGTGACCTTTTCGTACACGTCCCGGATCTTGTTGATATTGGAGAAGTCCAGCTTGGGGTCCACACCCTGGGTATACAGATTGAGGGCCAGGGTGACCATATCCACATTGCCGGTGCGCTCGCCGTTGCCGAAGAGGGTGGCCTCCACCCGCTCGGCCCCCGCCAGCAGGCCCATCTCGGCGGTGGCCACGCCCTCGCCCCGATCGTTGTGGGGGTGCAGGGAGATGATGGCGCACTCCCGGCTGGGCAGCTTGGAGATGAAATACTCGATCTCATCGGCAAAGTAGTTGGGCATACAGTTCTCCACGGTGGTGGGCAGGTTGAGAATGATCTTGTGGTCGGGGGTGGCGCCGATGGCCTCGATAACCGCCTGACAGATCTCCACGGCAGCATCCATTTCGGTGCCCATGAAGGACTCGGGAGAGTACTGGTAGCGCAGGTCCATGCCCTTGTCGATGGCGGGCTGGCTCAGCTCCCGGATCAGATGGGCGGCGTCCACGGCGATCTGGGTGACGCCGGCCACGTCGGTGTGGAACACCACCTTGCGCTGGAGGGTGGAGGTGGAGTTGTAGAAGTGGAAGATGACGTGCTTGGCGCCCTCGATGGCCTCAAAGGTGCGGCGGATCAGGTGCTCTCTGGCCTGGACCAGCACCTGGATGGTCACGTCATCGGGGATGTGCCCCCCCTCGATGAGGGTGCGGATGAACTCATACTCGGTTTCGGAGGCGGAGGGGAAGCCCACCTCGATCTCCTTGACGCCGATGTCCACCAGGGTGTGGAAGAGCTCCAGCTTCTCCTCCACGTTCATGGGATCGATGAGGGCCTGGTTGCCGTCCCGCAGGTCCACCGAGCACCAGATGGGGGGCGCCTTCAGTTCCTTGTCGGGCCAGGCGCGCTTTTCCATTTTCAGCGGGACGAAGGGGATATACTTTTCCTGTGCGGGTTTCATAACAAAAATTCCTCCTTGGGCCAGAGTACGAAAAACGCCCCTGACCAGATTATGGTCAGGGGCGTAAGATACGCGGTACCACCCTGCTTCCGCCCGCCGTCACCGGCGGACGCTCATGGCCTCCAACAAGGCCCCGGCCGGTAACGTGGCCGTGACGGCCTGCCCTACAACGGCGGCTTCAGGCAGGCGGCTCCGGGATCAGTATCCGCGCGTCTTTCTTCGCCGGTTCGCACCAACCACCGGTTCTCTGAGAAGGATGGGACGCGCCTTCTTCCCATCATTGCCTGTTTGGGATTCGATTGTAACCCATTCTAGCCGAACCGTCCGGTTTTGTCAAGAGGCAGTTTCCGACCAGGAGAGCACATGGGAGGGAATGCTGCTGTCGTAGCCGCTGTAAAGTATGTACACGTCCCTGGGCAGGCTGAAACGATAGATTCCCAGGTAGGCCAGTCCGCCCTGGTCGTAGACGGACAGGAAGAAGGAGGTGGGTTTCCCATCCGGTTCACGATAGGAGTCCACGAAGATCAGCCGGTGGCCGTCATAGAGGGAGGAGGTGGTGCTGTACTCGCCATACCCTGTCAGCTCATCGGGTGACGGGTAACAGTTGAGGGCGTACTGGTCATGGAGGTCTCCGGTCAGATCCACCTGCCAGCTGCTCCCGCCGTCGGGTGCCAGCACCGCGAAGGGGCCGTCGCCGGTGAAAAGCACCAGATAGTCGCCCTGCCACAGGGTACTGAGGATATTCTGATCTGCTGCCCAGGGAAAGAGCGGCAGATGGACCACCGCCTGGCCGCTTTTCGGGTCCAGCTGGGTGAAGAACAGGGTGTTCTCCTCCAAAGTCAGCAGGTAGAGGTAGTTATCTCCCTCCGGGCCGCCAAAGAGGCGGACCACCTGCCCGCCGCTGGGCACGGAGTAGAGGGTGGAGATGGCGGCGGATTCTCCACTGGTGCCGGTGAGGGCGTATACCCCCCAGCCGCCGGGAATATGGCTGGGGTCCAGCAGATCGGCCCGGTCTCCTCCGGGAATAAGAGCGAAGTAGGCGATGGTATCCCGGATCACGGTCTGGGTGGACAGATTCAGATCATATACTAGTTCAAAATCGTAGCCGCAGAGCTGGCCGCTCTCCTCATCGGTCTCAAGAGAGATGGTGGCATATGTGCTCTTGGACAGAGGAAAGAAAAAGTAATCTTCCACCAGCTGGGTCAGCTGCTTGGATGTGAGCGGACTGCGCATAAATTGGGTGAAAGAGCCGGAGACCTCCAGGAGATAGTGGTCGGTGTAGTCGGACAGGTCCACCATCTGCTCCGAAAAAGTGACGTTGGGCCGGTCACTCTGGATCTGCTTTAAAAGAGCGAGCAGAGAAGGGGAGAGCTGCTCCTCTAAGGGAAAGGGACTGCTTATGCTATGTCTGGAGAGTTCGATATTAAAATAGGTTCCCCAAGAAAAGTTATTCTCTGCGAAATGGGCAGCCTGGGAAAAGGCGCAGCTGGTCACACCCTTCTCCGGGCTGCCCGCCGAAAAGGAATGGCGCCAAAAGAGGTGATTTTGGTACTCGGCATAACTGGTGACCTGGACGCCGGCGGCAGCTGCCGGGTCCCCTGCCAGGGTGGTGGCGGAGACGGTCACGTCCCGTGTCTGCTGGTACAGCTGGGCGTTGGTCCAGCCCAGCAGCCCGCCGAAGGCCGCTGCCAGTGCCAGCAGCAGAGCCAGCGCCGTCCTCATGACGATCCCTCCTTGCCGGTCAGCTCATCCAGGGCCTGACTGACCCGGTCGGCCTTGTAGTGGTAAGTCTCCTTCACATAGTCCATGAGGCTCTTGCCCTGCTCCTCCAGATCCAAGGTGGAGGCGTCCCCCACCAGCTTGCCCTTTTGCAGCAGCACCGCCCGGCTGATGAAGTGCTGTACCTCCTCCAGCAGGTGGGTGGACAGCATGATGGTCTCATTGGGTTCCAGAATACCCAGCAGCACTTTATAGAAGTCCTCCCGGTTGAAGATATCGTTGCCGGCAAAGGGCTCATCCATCAGAATGTAGTCGGCGCCCTGGCACAGGGCCAGGATCACCTCAAATTGGTTCTTCTGGCCGGTGGAAAACCGGCGGATGGCCTTGTGGGCAGGCAGCTCAAAGAAATCCAATAGGGCGTGGAAGCGTTTTTGACGGAAGGTGGGGAACTGGCTGGTGAGAAAAATCCTGTGTTCTTCTGCGGTCAGGTTGGGGAAGAAGGAGTGCTCGCAGGTGGCGAAGGACAGGCGGGCGATGTTGGAGCGGTTCACTGGAGTGCCATCCAGGGTGATTTGGCCCTGATAGGACAGCAGACCCAGGATACACTTGAGCAGCGTGGTCTTGCCGGCGCCGTTCTCCCCAAACAGTCCCACAATCTCCCCGGGGCCTATGGTGAGGGACAAATCATCCACCGCTACAGTGGAGCCGAAATATTTTTTACGGACCTGATTCAGTTCAAGCATAGCAGCCTCCGATCCAGTAGAAGGGGAAGGAACCCCAACAGTTGGGGGGGAAGTGGCCATCCGGCGTTCCAAAGCGGTAGGTGAGGGCGCACAGCAGGAGCAGCAGGCCCCACAGCAGCGCGCAGGCGGCCAGGCCCAACAGAGGGATCAGGACCACCCGCCGCCACAGCTCCCAGCGGTTGGGGAGCAGCTTCATGCGGTAGATGCTGCGGCTGCCCAGCTTATGCCAGGTATAATGGAGAAAGAGGGAGGCGATGAGGCAGAGGGCCACCAGGGTCAGCCCCAGAGATACCCCGCCCAGCAGGTGGGAGAATGGGGCAATGACCGAACCCTCAATAAGGTTGGGGACCCACTTGCCGTTGATCTTGACTGACGTGTAGAGCTCATTTTTGGCGGAGGAAAAGGAGGACAGAAACCGGAAATAGCCGATGGCGAAGGCGATCCCCAACCCACCCAGTGTGATCTGGAGGGCCTGCCTGCCGGGAAAGCCCAGGGGATAGGCGCGTTCAGGTGTCCACATAGCGAGCCCTCCCCAGCAGATTGTAGGTGACAATGATCAGGGCCGTTATAAAGACCCCCAGCTGGAACAGCGTAAGCATGATATTATCTGGTACTTCAGCGTACAAGCTGGGCAGACTGGCAACAAAATCGCTCCCCGGTCCAGGTAAACCGAAGGCGCCGATGTCGGCGGGGAAGGTGAGCCCGGCAAAAGCGGCCAGGGGCAGGACGGTAAAGGGCTTATCGCCCCGCCGCCAGTGGTAGGAGCAGGTGGCCGCCGCCATGGCCAGGGCCGACAGCATCACCACATTGCGGATGTAGATGGGCCAGTCCAGGCCGGGCAAAATTCCGTGGAACCATCCGCTGTCATAAAACACCAGCATGGGAGAGACGTCCCCTGAGAGGGCGCAGAAGCGCAGGGCAATATACCATGCCACTGCGATCTGTCCGCCCCAGTAGATCAGCAGGCAGAGAAAGTGGTGGAGGGCAAAGACCAGGGTGGCCTTCTCCTCCCCGCAGGGCAGGCGGCGGAGGGTATAACCCAGCTTGCTGCCGCCCCGCTCCATACCGAAGGAGGCCAGAGACAGACAGATCAGCACCAGACCCGCGGTGAACAGCAGATAGAACAGGGAGCTCTGCATCAATTCATACAGACTCACTCTGTTCAGCATGGAAATGGCCAGTGCCACCTGGACGGCACAGGTGCCGGCGGTGATGAGCAGCACCTGCCACAACCGGGAGCGGGCGGCCACCATCATCAGACTGAGATACTGCCTCATACGTTCTCCTCCTTTTGATCCCACAGCCGGTCGATCAGTTCCAGAGCGGCCTCTTTCTCCAGCCCGGACTGCCGGAGGGTGCGGACAAAGCCGGCCATCTCCTGCTCCAGCAGCTTGGTGCGAAGGGCCGCCACCTGCTCCGGCGGGGCGCACACCTCGCTTTTGGCCCCCGAGCGGGAGGTGATGAGCCCCTCCTCCTCCAGCAGGCGGTAGGCCTTCTGCACCGTATTGGGGTTCACCCCCAGCCGGGCCGACAGCACCCGGCGGGAGGGCAGCTCCTCCCCGTCGGCGATGGTCCCAGCCGCCACGCCCCGCTCCACGTAGCGCACAATCTGGAGATAGATGGGCAGACCGTCCGCCGGAACAAAGCCGCCAAAGTCACACATGGCTCTACCACCTCCAAACTGTATTACTGATATAATACACTTTCTAACTGTATTATATGAGTAATACGGTTGCCTGTCAAGTGCGGGAGCCCTTTTCTTTTGGGGCGGATTCCGCTATACTATACGGGACATGAGTAAAGCGAGGGAACATTATGCTGTTATCGGCGGAACAACTGACCAAGACCTACGGGACCCGCAGCCTGCTGGACGCTGTCTCGTTTTATCTGGAGCCGGGGGACAAGGTGGGGATCATCGGGGTCAACGGCTGCGGCAAGTCCACCCTGCTGCGGCTGCTGGCCGGGGCGGAGGAGCCGGACGGGGGCACCGTCCGGCCCGACCCCAACGTGCGCCTGGCCTATCTGCCCCAGAACCCGGCATTTCCCGGGGAACACACCGTGCTGGAGCAGGTGCTGCTGGGGCTGGAGGGAGACGACCGCACCCTGGCCGAGTATGAGGCCAAGACCATTCTGAATCAGCTGGGGGTGCCCCGGTTTGACCAGAAGGTGGGGGAGTTGTCCGGCGGCGAGCGCCGCCGGGTGGCTCTGGCGGCGGTGCTGGCCCGGCCCTGCGACGTGCTGCTGCTGGACGAGCCCACCAACCACCTAGACGACCGGATGGTGAACTGGCTGGAGGACTTCCTGAAAAGCTGGAAGGGCGCCCTGGTGATGGTCACCCACGACCGGTATTTTCTGGAACGCATCGTCACCAAAATGGTGGAGGTGGAGGGGGGCAGACTCTACACCTATGAGGGCAACTACGACAAGTATCTGGAGCGGAAGGCCGCCCGGCTGGAGAGCGAAAAAGCCAGCGAGCGCAAGCGTCAGGCCATTCTCCGCCGGGAGTACCAGTGGGTGATGCAGGGCCCCACCGCCCGGGGCACCAAGAGCAGGGAGCGGCTGGAGCGGTATGAGGCCCTGAAGGCCCAGACCGGTCCGGCGGAAAAAAGTACCTTGGAACTGTCCGCCCGTGCCAGCCGTCTAGGAAAAAAGACGGTGGAGCTGCGGGGCGTGACCAAGGCCTTCGGAGGGCGGACGGTGGTGCGGGAGTTTGACTGTATGCTGCTGCGGGACGACCGCATCGGCATCGTGGGCTCCAACGGCAGCGGCAAATCCACCCTGCTGAGCCTGATGGCGGGGGCCCTTACCCCAGATTCCGGCACCGTGGAGGTGGGGGAGACCGTCCGCTTCGGCTACTTCCGCCAGGAGGTGCCCGACATGGACGGGGATACCCGGGTCATCGACTATGTGAAGCAGATCGGCAACAACATCGAGACGGCTGAGGGGATGCTCACCGCCTCCCAGCTGCTGGAGCAATTCCTTTTCCCGGCGGAGGTCCAGTGGTCCCCCATCTGCAAGCTGTCTGGCGGGGAGAAGCGGCGGCTCTATCTGCTCTCGGTGCTGGCTGCCGCCCCCAACGTGCTGCTGCTGGACGAGCCCACCAACGACCTGGATATCCAGACCCTGTCCATTCTGGAGGATTATCTGGACACCTTCCCCGGGGCGGTGGTGGCCGTGTCCCACGACCGGTACTTCCTGGACCGGGTGGTGCGGCGGGTGTTCGCCGTGGAGGGGGACGGAGCCGTGCGGGCCTATCCCGGCGGCTACACGGAATATCTGGCCGCCCGGCGGGTGGAGGAGAAGGCCAAGACCCCCAAGGGCCCCGCTCCGGACAAGGGGAAGGAGCGCCCCGCCGCGCCCAAGAAGCTGAAGTTCAGCTACAAGGAGCAGCGGGAGTTTGAGACCATCGACGGGGACATCGCCGCCCTGGAGGGTCAGATTGCTCAGGTCCAGGCCGAGCAGGCCGCCAAGGCCACCGACTATGTGGCCCTCCAGGCCCTCCAGGAGAAACAGACTCAGCTGGAGGCAGCCCTGGAGGAGAAGATGGAGCGCTGGGTCTACCTCAACGACCTGGCCGAGCAGATCGCCGCCCAGGGAAATTAGTTCGCCGTCCTCAGAACCAAAGCAAGGAGAATCCCATGACAAAAGTATGGAAATTTGCGGTGGCCCTGGTGCTGGTCTGCGCCCTGGCGCTGGCGGGCATGGCCATCCGCACCCAGACCAGCGCCGGGAAAAACGAGGTGAAAAATCCCAATCAGTTCCGGGCGGTGTGGGTGTCCACGGTGTACCGGCTGGACTATCCCAGCAAGGCCACCACCGACCCGGCGGTGCTCAAGGCGGACGCGGATAAGATTCTACAGACCTGCGCCGAGTTGGGCATGACCGCCGTGATCCTCCAGGTGCGGCCCTCCGCCGACGCCCTCTATCCCTCCAGCTACTACCCCTGGAGCGCCGACTTGACGGGCCGGCAGGGCCAGGCTCCGGCGGGCGGCTTCGATCCCCTGGCCTACTGGGTGGAGAAGGCCCATGAGCTGGGGCTGGAGCTCCACGCCTGGATCAACCCCTTCCGGGTAACCAAGGGGGGACAGAGTGAGTACGACAGCCTTACCGCCGACCACCCGGCCAGGGTCCACCCGGACTGGGTGGTGGAGTACGACGGCAAGTTCTACTTTGATCCCGGCCTGCCAGAGGTACGGGAGTACATCATCCAGAGCGCCGAGGAGCTCTCCCGCAATTACGAGATTGACGGCATCCATCTGGACGACTACTTCTATCCCGGCGCGGGCTTTGACGACGCCGACACCTACGCCCAGTATGGCTCCGGCTTCTCCGATATTGGAGACTGGCGGCGGGATAACGTGAACCGGCTGGTAAAGGAGCTGGGGGAGCGGCTCCACGCCATCGACCCGGAGCTGTCCTACGGCATCAGCCCCTCCGGCGTGTGGGCGGATAAGAGCAGTTTGCCCCAGGGCTCCAATACCACCGGCGGCTACGAGAGCTATTACGCCGCCTACGCCGACAGCCGGAAGTGGGTGCAGGAGGGATGGATCGACTATATCTGCCCCCAGGTCTACTGGTATATAGGCCACAAGAGCATGGACTATGAGACCATTGTCAAGTGGTGGGCGGATACCGTGCGGGGTACGGACGTCTCCCTTTACATCGGCATGGCCGACTACCAGGCGGGCAACGCCGATTCCTCCAGCCCCTGGTATGGGGTAGAGGCCATCCGGCAGCAGCTGGAGCTCAACGAAACCATCCCCCAGGTGGACGGCGAGGTCCACTTTCGCTATCAGTTTCTGGCCCAGAACGGGGACTTGCAGGCCCTTTACAAGCAGTTTTATGCCGAAAAGCCGGAGGCGGCCCTGAATACGGCGGACCATATGTCCTATGTGCAGGGCAGTAACGGGAAATTTCATCCTGACGGTTCCCTGACCCGGGCCGAGGTGGTGACCATGCTCACCCGGCTGGCGGTGGACGGTAATGGAAACTTACTTTACGACTTTGAGGAGGGAACCGGCGGCTTTTCCGACGTAAGGGCCGGCGACTGGTACAGCTCCTATGTTCATTTTGCCAAGAGATACGGCATTGTCCGGGGCTATGGGGACGGCACCTTCCGCCCCACCCAGCCCGTGCGCCGGGCGGAGCTGGTGAAGATGGTGTGCGCCTTCTTCCAGGTCACCGGCGGCAGCCACACCTTTCCCGATGTGCCGGCAAGCTACTGGGCGGCCCGGGAGATCGCCTTTGCCGCCGCCCAGGGCTGGATTTCCGGCGGTCCGGACGGCGCCTTTCAGCCGGAGCGCCATGTGACGAGGGCGGAGGCGGTAAAGATTCTCAACCGGGCGATGGAGCGGCAGGCGGGGGAGCGGGGTGTGGCCGCCCCCTTCACCGACGTGAGCGGGGACCACTGGGCCTACCATGAGATTCTGGAGGCCTCGGTGACCCACAACTACAAAAAACACAGCCAGGGGGAGACCTGGCTGTAAGACGCAAAAGAAACTTTACAGTCTTTTACCAAAAGCTGATGGAAAACGCGGGAAGGGCCAGGTACAATAGAGGCACCGGATGTGATGAGACAAGCCGGAACCGCCGGGGCGAGCCCCGGACAGGGCAGAAAGGGGTTTGGGCTATGATTCCGTGTCAACAGACCTGTTCCAGTTACTGCGAAGGCTGCCACAAAAGCTGTGCCCAGTGGGCCGACTTCCAGCGGCAGAAGAGCCGGGAGCGCCAGGCGAAGAAGGACTATCTCAAATACTATAACGAACTATGCGGCGCGGTAGCCCGCCAGTTTCGGGCCATCGGTGCGGTATATATGGCCCGTTGAAGTACATCCAATGCACATAAAAAAGCAGCACGCCCTCCATCTTGCGGAGCGCGTGCTGCTTTTTCCTGTCTATTCCAGCCCCACCAGAGCGGACTGGGCCAGCAGGGCGGCGGCCAGAGGCAGGGCGTCGTCGTTGGTGCGGAAGTGCTCATTGTGCCAGCAGGGGTTACACTGGCCGGGGAAGCCGGAGCCCAGCCAGTAGAAGAAGGCGGGCACGTCCTGCCCAAAGACGGCGAAGTCCTCCGAGCCCATATCGGGGGCGGGGGAGACCACATGAGCCTCGTCCACCAGGGACAGGGCGGCCTTCCGGGCCAGGGCGGTCATGGCGGGGGAATTGACGGTGGCGGGTACGCCGGGGTGGAACTCCACCTCCGCCGTGCAGCCGTAGGCGGCGGATACCCCCACAGTCAGCTCACGCAGCCGCGCCTCGGCGTGGCGGTGGGCGGCGGCGGAGTGGGCCCGGATGCTCCCCGTCATGGTGAGTACATCGGGCACGAAGTTATCCGGGGTGCCGGCGTGGACCGACAGCACGGAGCACACCAGACTCTCCAGAGGGTCGGTATTGCGGCTCACCACAGTTTGCAGGGCGTTCACCACCGCTGCGCCGGCCACGATGACGTCGGTACACTTGTGGGGGGAGCCTCCGTGGCCGGAGATACCGTGGAGGGTGATGACAAAGTGACTCTTGCCCGCCATCACCGGCCCCTCCATCACGGCGATCTGTCCGGCGGGCAGCTCGGGCCGGTTGTGCAGGCCGAAGAGGCAGTCCGGCATGGCGGGCAGCTTGTTCCACAGCCCGTGGTCAATCATGGCCTGGGCGCCCTGAGTGACCTCCTCGGCGGGCTGGAAGAGAAAGACCACGTTGCCCGCCAGCTGGTCCCGCCGCTGTGCCAGCAGGGCGGCCGCGCCATAGAGCCCCACGGTGTGAAAGTCGTGGCCGCAGCCGTGCATGACCCCATCGCACTGAGATATGGCTCCATCGTGCCCGGCCTCCTGCTGGGCGATGGCGTCGATGTCCGCCCGGAGGGCCACCGTCTTGCCGGGGCGGGTCCCCCGCAGCAGAGCCACCACGCCGGTATCCATGCCCAGATCGATGAGCTCCAGCCCCAGGGCGGTCAGCTTCTCCTTTAAAATTCCGGTGGTCCGTACCTCCTGAAAGCTCAGTTCAGGGTGGCGGTGAAGGTCGTCCTTCATAGCCCGCAGCTGGGGGGCCAGGGCCTGGGCCTGCTCCAACAGTGTCAAAGAAATCATTCCCTTTCCATTGCCTGCTTTTTCTGTATGTAGTATAATTATTAATACGCGTCTGCCCCGGCAGCAGATCCTTGGTTCCCTATAGGTATACCCCAAACGCGGATAAAATGCAAGAGAAGAGGTGACCGGCCACGCAAGTCCGGACCCAGAACGACTTTTCCAAGGGCAGCATGGCCCGCAATATTGTCTATATGGCGGTGCCCATGACGGTGGCCCAGCTTATTAACATCCTGTACAACGTGGTGGACCGGATGTACCTGGGCCGGCTGCCCGGCCATCTGGCCCTGACGGGCCTGGGCCTGTGCCTGCCCATCATCTCCATCATCATGGGCTTTGCCAACCTGTGCGGCATGGGGGGCTCGCCCCTGTGCTCCATCTGCCGGGGCAAGGGGGAGAACGAAGAGGCGGAGAAGATCATGGGCAACTCCTTTACGCTGCTGCTGCTCTTCGGCGCGGCCCTGACGGTTTTGTGCCTGATTTTCCGCCGGCCCATCCTCTACCTGTTCGGCGCCAGCGATGTGACCTTCCCCTACGCCAACGACTATTTGACCATCTACATTCTGGGGACGCTGTTCGTCATGGTCAGCTTGGGCATGAACCCCTTCATCAACGCCCAGGGCTTCAGCCGCATGGGCATGGTGACGGTGGCGGTGGGCGCGGCTATCAATATTGTGCTGGACCCCATCTTTATTTTTCTGCTGAACATGGGGGTGCAGGGGGCTGCTCTGGCCACGGTGATCTCCCAGGCCTGTTCGGCCCTGTGGGTGCTGAAATTTCTCACCGGCAAAAAGGCCATCCTGCGCCTGCGCCTGTCTGCCCTCCGCCTCCAGGCGGGCCGGGTGAAGCGGATTCTGAGCCTGGGTACCTCCGGCTTTGTCATGTCCATGACCAACAGCCTGGCTCAGGTGCTGTGCAACGCCTCCCTGGAGGCCTACAGCGGCGACTTGTATGTGGGCGTTATGACGGTCATTAACTCGGTCCGGGAGATCATCACCATGCCGGTCCAGGGCATCACCAACGGCTGCCAGCCGGTGCTGGGCTACAACTACGGCGCCGGTCAATATCACCGGGTGCGCCAGGGCATCCGGTTTACCACCGTGCTGACGGTAGGATATTCCATCGCCATCTGGGCGGTGGTGATGCTGCTGCCCGGTCCCCTGATTCAGATTTTCAACAATGAGCCTGATCTGATTGAGGCCGGCATCCCGGCCTTCCACATCTATTTTGCCACCTTCTTCTGTATGGCCTTCCAGTTTATCGGCCAGTCCATCTTTGTGGGTCTGGGCCGTTCCAAAAACGCCATCTTTTTCTCCCTGCTCCGCAAGGCCTTCATTGTGGCGCCCCTGACCCTGATCCTGCCGGCGGTGGGCTTCGGGGCCGACGGCGTGTTCCTGGCCGAGCCCATCTCCAACGTGCTGGGGGGGCTGGCCTGTATTCTCACCATGTATGTTACGGTCTACCGGCCCCTGGGCCGTATGGCCGATCAGCTTCGGACATAAGCATAGCCCCTGCTGCAAGTTGCCCGTTCACTTGCAGCAGGGGCTTTTGGCTTTTATTCTCCCGCCAGGAAGGCGCGTACCTCATCCAGCCGGGCCAGCCCCTCGTCGTAGCCGTCCTGCCACAGAGCCCGGATCTTGGCCACGTCCCGTTCGGTGCGGCTGAAGCCCTGGGTGTTGTGGGGGGCAAAGAGGAGCACCTTCCCCTCCCGCTCCAGCTGGAAGAGCTGCTCCCGGGCGGCGTTATAGGTCTCCGCCCGGCGGCGCATGGTGTCGCAGAACTTAGGATACTTCCGGTAGGCCCGGTCAATCAGGGGCTGGAGCTTCTCCGGCTGCCGCCGGAAGTCCCGCTCCCGGGTGAGCACCACGATGAGCCGGTCGCAGCCCTGGTCAAAGGCCCGGCCGAAGGGGATGGCGTCCGCCGCCCCGCCGTCCATGTAGGGCTTGCCATCAATGTGGAAGATGGGGAAGAGGAAGGGCAGGGCGCAGGTGGCCTGGAGGATGGTGAAGCTCTTGTCGTCACCGTCCACCGGCAGATATTCCGCTTTGCCGGTGTTCAGGTTGGTGACCGCCGCCTCCACCTGGCCGGGAAAGGCGTTGAAGGTATCGTAGTCGAAGGGAATGAGCTGGTTGGGTATGGTGTCATACACGAATTTCAGCCCGAAATAGGCCCTGTTGTTCCGCCGGAGCAGGTTGCCCATGCCCATATACCGCTTGTCGTTGACGTAGTTTACCATAATATCCAGGTTGCGGCGGATCTGTTTCGAGACATAGCTGACGCCATAGGCGATTCCGGCGGAGACGCCGATGACATAATCGGTCATAATATCGCCAGTAAGCAGGGCGTCGCACACGCCGGAGGAGAAGATGGTACGGATGGCGCCCCCCTCCAGCACGATTCCGGTCTTCATGAAAACCACAACCTTTCCTCAGCGATTACATGGACAGGACATTTTTGCGGCACCAGACCCTGCTGCGCCAGCGCAGCAGGAAGAGTACCGCCCGCAGGCACTCGTCGCAGGCCATGGCGATCCACAGCCCCGCCAGCCCAAGGCCCAGGGGCACCGCCAGTACAAAGCCGCCCACCACCGCGGTGAGCCAGGCGCTGAAAATGCAGATGGTGATGGGGAAACGGATGTCGCCGCAGGCCTGGAGAGCCCGGCACATGACCATATTTACCGCCCGGCCCAGCTCCAGAGGGATCTCGATCACCATGATGATGCGGAAAAGTTCCAGTACCTGGGGGTCCCGAGTGAACAGGCCCAGCAGGGGCTGGCAGAACACCAGCAGCACCACCGCCACCAGTCCGGAGATGGTGATGGCGGCCAGCAGCGTGCGCTTGACCAGCCGCTCCACGTCGGGGACGCGGTCTGCCCCCATCAGGTGGGCCACCAGCACCTGAGCGGCCTGGGAGATGGCCGAGCCGAACATATAGGTGAGCATGGCGAACATATTGGCGTACACCCGGGTGTTGATGACGAAGATGGCAAACAGGTTGCAGATGGACTGGATGGCTACCTGGGACAGGTTATAGGAGATGGACTCGCCGCCGGCGGGGATGCCGATGCGCAGCAGCCGCCGCAGCTGGTCGGTGGGGAAGGGGCGCAGCAGCTTGAGGGACAGCACGGGGCCGAATTTCCGGCGGAAGAGCACCACAATGAGGATGACGCCCACCACCCGGGAGATGTCGCTGGACAGGGCGGCCCCTGCCACCCCCAGGGCGGGCAGTCCGAAGGCCCCGCCGATGAGCACCGCGTTGCCGCCGATGTTGAGCAGGTTCATGATGACCGCCACGATCATGCTCTCCTTCATCATCTGGTTGGAGCGGAAGAAGGCGGTGAAGGTGAGGTAAACCGCCTGGAACACCATGCCCCCGCCGATGATGCGCAGATAAAGGCAGCTGCGCTCCATGATCTCTGCCGGCACCTGCATCAGGGAGAAGATGGGGCCGCACAGGCCGATGAGGATGGCCCCCACCGCCAGACCGAAGATGGCGTTGACCAGCAGGGAGAGGGTGTAGGTCTCGTTGACCCGCCGCCTGTCCTCCGCCCCCAGGTAGCGGGAGATGAGGATGGTGGAGGCGGTGGAGATGACGGAAAAGACCAGCAGCACCAGATTCGTAATCTGGTTTGCGTTGCCGATGGCCCCCACGCCGTTGGGGTCAAAGTGGCCCACCATGACCTGGTCGGCGTTGCCAACCAGCATTTGCAGAAGCAGCTCGATAAAAATGGGCCAGGTCAGGGAGAGAATGCCCAGTTCACGCCGGCGGGCGGCGGGTTTTTGTTCCATGGGACGGCTTCCTTTCGGTACAGAAATGGGAAAAAGAAATTACCGTACTAGTATAGTGTCTCCCGCGCAAAATGCAAGGGGGAAAAGCGCCGTCTTTTTCCCCTGTTTCGGGGGGCTTCTCCGTCATTTCGGGCAAAAACTCAGATCAGGGCCAGGGATTTCAGCACATAGAGCCACAGCGTCAGGGTGAAGGCGCTCAGGCCGGTGGTGAGCATGACGGTGCTGGAGGTAAGGGTGCCCTCGTGGCCCATATTGCGGGCCATAACGAAGCAGCTGACGGTGGTGGGGCTGCCCAGCATGGTGAGGGTGGCCACCAGCTTGTCGTCCCGAAAGCCCAGGGCCACGGCCACGGGCAGGAAAATCGCCACAAAGACCACCAGCTTGAGGGCGGTGGCGGAGAGGGCGGGTTTGATGCGGCCCACAGCTTTTTTCCAGTCAAAGGAGGCGCCCAGCGCCATCAGACCCAGGGGCGTGCCGGTGGCGGAGATGTTGTTTACCGTCTTGGTGAGGATGGTGGGCTGAGGGATGCGCAGCAGGGTCCAGACCAGTCCTACGATGATGCCCAGAATGATGGGATTGGTGAGGATGCCCTTGACCACCTTTTTCGCTGCCTTTTTGGACAGGCCCTGCTGGCTGGGGCTGGTGATGGAGAGTACCGCCACCGCCGCGGCGTTATAGAGGGGCACCGCGCCGATGATGATGAGACTGGCTGCCCCGGCGCTGCCATACAGGTTTTCCAGGAAGGCGGCGCCCAGCAGAGCCACGCTGCTGCGGTAGCCTACCTGGATAAACTCCCCGCGCAGCGGGGGCTCCTTCAAAAGGCGGCTGAGCAGGGCGGTGAGCAGGATGGAAGCTATGGTGGCCAGCAGGCAGAACACCACGAAGGAGGTGTCCCACACCTGGAAAAAGTCGGAGCCGGTGAGATCCTTGAACATCATCACCGGCAGGCCCACTTTGAAGACATAGCTGTTGAGCTTATCGGCAAAAGCCTGGCTGAAAAACCCCATTTTGCGGAACCAGACGCCCAGCAGCATGAGCAGAAAAATGGGTATGGTACCATTGAGACAGTAGACCAGATTGTCCAGCATGACGATCCCCTCCAAAATGTATATCTATTTTATTATAGTCTCTTCACCAGAGTGACGCAAGATGATCCGGGGGTAAGTGGTATGGGTCAACCAGTGCGGCGCATAGGGATGCAAAAAGGAGGGGAGACATGATGGAGTGTCGGGGATCGGAGCTGCGGGATAAGGAGATCATCAACATCACGGACGGCAGCCGGATCGGCTATGTGGGGGACGTGGTGATGGACCTGGAGGAGGGAACAGTGCGGGCGCTGGTGGTGCCGGGACGGCTGCGGCTGTTCGGCCTGCTGGGGCGGGAACCGGACACGATTTTTCCCTGGTCCGCGGTGCGCCGCTTCGGCGCGGATACCATTTTGGTGGAGGGGACGCAAGTCAAACAGAGAGCAGGGCGGGAAAACTCCTAATTTCGGGTGTTATGCCATTGTTTTGCCAGCTTTTCCGTGCTATAATCTTGTTTTAAAGTACCAAGTAACAAAGGCAACCGTATCAAACACATCAGACACAGGAGGATCACCATGTGCGGGATCGTTGGATATGTTGGAAAAGAGGAGGCCGCCCCCATACTGCTGGACGGCCTTTCCAGGCTGGAGTACAGGGGGTATGACTCCGCCGGCGTAGCAGTTTACGGCGAAAAGGAAGGTATGCAGGTGGCCAAGGCCAAGGGCCGCCTGAAGGTGCTTAACGAGCTGGTCAAGGGGGGGAGCACCCTGCATGGGACCATCGGCGTGGGCCATACCCGGTGGGCCACCCACGGCGCCCCGTCGGACGTCAATTCCCATCCCCAGGTCAGTGAGAACGGGCGGTTTGCCGTGGTCCATAACGGCATCATTGAAAATTACGCGGAGCTGCGGGAATTTCTCCAGTCGGAGGGGGTCCAGTTTGTTTCGGATACCGATACGGAGGTGGCCGCCCAGCTGCTGGAGTATTACTATCGGGGGGATCTGCTGGACGCGGTGGTGCGCACCATCCATACCATCCGGGGTGCCTATGCTCTGGGTATCCTGTGCGCCGACTGCCCCGACCGGCTCATCGCCGCCCGGAAGGACAGCCCGCTGATTTTAGGCTTTGGACAGGGCGCCCACTATCTGGCCAGCGACGTCACCGCCCTCATCAAGTACACCCGGGAGGTGTGCTATCTGGACGACGGCGAGATCGCCGAGCTGACCCCCGACCATCTGTGGGTATACGACTCCTATCTGCGCCCGGTGGAGAAGGAGCGCCACCATGTGGATTGGGAGATCTCCGCGGCGGAAAAGGGGGGCTACGAGCACTTCATGGCCAAGGAGATTATGGAACAGCCCGAGGCGTTCCGCAAGACCATCTCCCCCCGTATCAAGGACGGGCGTGTCGTGCTGGACGACTGGCAGCTGACCGCCAGGGATCTGGAGAACATGGACCGGCTGTACATCATCGCCTGCGGCTCCTCCTATCATGTGGGCGTGGCGGCCAAGTATATCCTGGAAAAGCTGCTGCGCAAACCGGTGGAGGTGACTCTGGCCTCTGAGTTCCGCTACTGCGACCCCATTGTAACCGAGCGCACCCTGGCCTTGGTCATCAGTCAGTCCGGCGAGACCATCGACACCCTGGCCGCCATGCGGGAGGCCCGGCGGCTGGGCGCCAAGGTGGTGTCCATTGTCAACGTGGTGGGCTCCACCATCGCCCGGGAGAGTGACAGCGTGCTCTACACATGGGCGGGCCCGGAGATCGCCGTGGCCACCACCAAGGCCTATTCCACCCAGCTGGCGGTGATCTATCTCATCGGGCTGTACTGCGCCGATCTGCTGGGGACCATCAGCCGGGAGGAGTACGACGCCATTCTGGCCGAACTCCAGCGCATCCCGGACAAGCTGGAGGAGATCCTGGAGAATCGCTCGGACATCCAGTATTACGCCACCCTGTACTTTAACCGCCACTCCATGTTCTTTATCGGCCGCAACCTGGACTACGCCGTGGGGCTGGAGGGCTCCCTGAAGCTGAAGGAGATCTCCTACATCCACTCGGAGGCCTACGCCGCCGGTGAGCTCAAGCACGGCACCATCTCCCTCATTGAGCCGGGCACCCTGGTGGTGGTTCTGGCGGGGTGCGGACCGCTGTTTGAAAAGACGGTGAGCAACGCGGTGGAGGTCAAGAGCCGGGGGGCCGATGTGCTGGGTCTTACCACCCGCAACCGGGCGGAGGACCTGAGCCGGACGGCGGACCATGTGATCGCCATCCCCGAGACCCATCCCATGCTGCTGCCCTCCCTGGCGGTGGTGCCCATGCAGCTGTTTGCCTATTATACCGCCCTCCAGCGGGGCTGCGACATCGACAAACCCCGTAACCTGGCAAAGTCGGTAACAGTGGAATAAAAAGACGGAGGAACAACATGAGACGACTGATCGCCCTGCTGCTGGCAGCCGCCCTCACCCTGGGTCTGACCGCCTGCGGCGGTGAAGAACAGGCCGCGGAGCCGGTTACGGTACGCTACGGCCTGTCCAATGCCTGGGATTCCCTGATGCCCTACAACAGCCCCTCGGGCAGCAACTATACCCGCATCATCTGTGATAAGATCTACGACCGGCTGGCCTACGTCCATGCCGACGGCACCCTGGACCCCAGAGGGGCCACGGGCTGGGAGAGCGCCGATGACGGTATGGCGGTGCTCTTTCACCTGGATGAGAAGGCCGCGTTCCACGACGGTACCCCGGTGACCGCCCAGCACTGGGCGGACACCATCTCCCTTATCACCGACCCGAACTGCCCGGCCCTGGGCCGGGGCACCTTCTCCGTGCTGGCGGGCACCGACAGCAACGGCTGCGCCCTGGAGGGGGAGCGGCTGGGGGTGGAAGCGGTGGACGAGTACACCCTGAAGCTCACCTTCAAAAGCCCCACCACCCCGGAGGATTTTTTGCTGGATAAGAATCGGGAGCTCTATGTGCTGCCCACCCATCTGCTGGCGGACACCGACCCGGCGGAGGTCATGGAGCTGGATCTTTGGGATGCCCCGGTGGGTTCCGGCCCCTGCAAGTTTGTGGAGGAGATCCCGGGCAGTCAGCTGGTGCTGGAGGTCAATCAGGACTATCAGCTGGGCTGCCCCGACTTTGACCGGCTGGTGGTCACGGTGATCGACAAGTCCAATCTGCTGCCCTCGCTCATCTCCGGGGACCTGGACTACTATGCCTTCGGCGGCAATGTGTCGGTGGAGGACGCCGAGACCGCCAGGGCCTCCGGCCTGGAGGTGGCGGAGGGCGAGGTGCCCAACACCTTCTATGAACTGATGCTCAACTGCCAGACCATCCCCAGCGCCCAGGTGCGCCGGGCCATCGATCTGGCGCTGGACAAAGAGGCCCTGTGCCTCCAGTCCACCCAGGGGCTGGGGGAGCCCACCGCCACCGATGTGACGCCGGGCGCCGAGTACACCTGCTCCCTCACCTGGCAGCGGGACGTGGAGGGCGCCCGGACTCTGTTGGAGCAGGGGGGGTATGACGGGAGGACCTACTCCCTGGCCTGTACCTCCAACCGCTCCGGCCTGGCCGCCCTCATGCAGCAGGAGCTGGATGAGGTGGGCATAAACGTGACCATTGAGACGGTGGACTCGGCCGCCCTCTTCTCCGGCATGGCTGACGGCAAGTACGATATGGCCATTGCCAGCCATACCCCCGGCGCTCTGCCCCTGTGGTTCACCGCCAGCCGGCTCAGCGAGAGTAACAATATCTTCCACATCGCCGATCTGGAACCCTATACCTATTACATTGACCAGATCAGCGCCTCCGCGGGCTGGGAGAAACGGCAGGTGCTGCTGGATAAACTGCAGGAGCTGCTGGCCGATCAGCGGCCCTTTATTCCCCTCTGGTTTGGCCGCACGCTCCATGTCCAGTCCCCCACGGTGGACAACATCGATTATCCCTCCTCCAGCTTTTCCAATGAGAACATCTGGGCCTGGAGAATGAAGGGGGCCTGACGGGTCCCGGGCTGAAGAAACAGAAATAACCTCCGTAGGGCCGCCGCCCATAGCGGCCCGTGCCTCCCAGGAGGCCGGAAGTGCAGGAGGAAGCGAACATTATGGGACGATATCTCCGCCGTCGCTTGCTGACGGCCATCCCGGTCTTTTTCGGGATCACCATTCTGGTATTTTGTATGCTCAACCTGGCCCAGGGCTCCATCCTGGACCTGATGGGGGAGGGAAGCGGCGCCACCGACGCCGACCGGGCGGCCCTGGCGGCCTCCCTGGGGCTGGACCGCCCCTTGCCCCAGCGTTACCTGGCCTGGCTGGGAGACCTGTTCCGGGGAGACCTGGGCACCTCCTATGCAAACGGCAAGCAGGTGACCGATCTGATTGCCCAGCGGGTGGGGCCGTCCCTGCTGCTCACCGGTACCGGCGTGGTGCTGGCGGTGGCCATCGCCCTGCCCCTGGGGGTTTTGGCCGCATGGCGGCCCCGGTCCGGCTGGGACCGGGCGGCATCCGCCCTCAGTCTGGTCAGCTTCGGCGTACCCGGCTTTTTCCTCTGCCTGGCCGGGATCTTTCTCTTTTCCGTCACCCTGGGGTGGCTGCCTGCCCATGGGATGTATGCCGCCGGGCGGTTTGCGGGCCTGCCCGATCTGCTCCGACATCTGATCCTTCCCGCCGGGGTGGTGTGCCTGAGCAGCGTGGGGGAGCTGGTGAAGCAGACCAGGGCTGCCTGCCTGGAGACCCTGGGGGAGGACTATATCCGCACCGCCCGGGCCAAAGGTCTTACCGACCGGGCTGTTATGGTTCGTCACGCCTTCCGGGGCTCCCTGATCCCGGTGCTCACCACCATCCTCAGCCATATCCCCCACATCCTGGGGGGCTCCGTGGTGGTGGAGCAGATCTTTGGCTGGCCGGGGATGGGCAGCCTTCTCTTTTCCGGCATCTCGGGCCGGGACTACGCCGTGGTGATGGGGGTCACGGTGGTCATCGCCCTGGCGGTACTTCTGACCAATCTGCTCCTGGACCTGGTCTACGGCCTGGTGGACCCCAGGGTGCGCTATGGAAAGGGGTAGGGCCATGGAGGAAAAGCGATTGGACCGCAGCCCCTGGGCCCGGTTTCGGGCGGACCGGCGGGCCATGGTATGCCTTTTTGTACTCTGTTTGGAAATTCTGGCGGTGCTGCTGCTGCCGTCTCTGCTGGGCCTGGAGCCCAATGCCAGCGATCTGGAGGCCGGCTTTTGGGCTCCGCCCTCGGCGGAGCACTGGCTGGGTACGGACGACGTGGGCCGGGATCTGCTGGCCCGGCTGCTCAGCGGGGGACAGGTCTCCCTCTTCATCGGCCTGAGCTCCGCCGCCATCAGCGCCGCCCTGGGGGTGCCTCTGGGCCTGCTGGCGGGCTACCGCCGGGGGGGCTGGGAGTTCTGGATCATGCGCCTGGCGGATATCTTTCAGACCTTCCCCAGCATTGTGCTGGTGCTCTGCCTGGTGACCCTGGTGGGGCCCTCCGCCCTCAATATTGTGCTGGTGCTGGGCCTGCTGGGGTGGACGGGAATCGCCCGGCTGGTGTACGGCAATACCCTGGCGGTACGGGAGCAGGAATATGTGTTGGCAGTCCGGGCCCTGGGCGCCCGGACGGGCACCATTCTGCGGCGGAATGTGCTGCCCAATGTGGTCTCCCCCGTGTGGTGCTCCATCCCCCTGCGGGCGGGGCGGGCCATTTTATCGGAATCCAGCCTCAGCTTTCTGGGGTTCGGTATCCGGGCTCCTCAGGCCTCCTGGGGCAGTATGATCCAGTACGCCAGTAATCTGACGGTGCTGACCAGCAGGCCCTGGGTGTGGCTGCCGCCGGGCCTTTGTATCATACTGACGGTGCTCTGCCTGGCGGGCATTGGGGACGGCCTGCGGGACGCCCTGGACCCCCGATTTCACAGTTGAAAAGAGATGGAAGGATTTGCCGAGCTCCGGCCCCGCCAGGACCGGAGCTCCTTTTTATATGGGAGGAGGAAAAAGATGGTAACCATTTTGCTCTTGTGCGGCGCGGTGCTGGTGGCCTGTATTCTGGCCAGCCGGTTTTCCCAGCGGGCCGGGGTGCCGGCGCTGCTGCTCTTTATGGCGATGGGTATGCTGTTTGGGTCTGACGGGCTGCTGCGCATCCCCTTTGACGACTTCAGGACTGCCGAGCAGATCTGTTCGGTGGCCTTGATCTTTATCATGTTTTACGGCGGCTTTGGTACCCGGTGGGAGGCGGCCAAGCCTGCGGCGGTCCGGGCGGTGGTGCTCTCCACCCTGGGTGTTGGGGTGACCGCTCTGCTCACCGCCCTTTTCTGCCATTTTGTACTGGGTTTCCAGCCCCTGGCCAGCTTTCTCACCGGCGCGGTCATCAGCTCCACCGACGCGGCCTCGGTATTCTCCATCCTGCGCTCCAAAAAGCTGGGTCTGCGCTACCATACGGCCTCCCTGCTGGAACTGGAGAGCGGCAGCAACGACCCCATGTCCTATATGCTGACTATGATCGCCCTCTCCATGATGGGGGTGGGGGAGAGCGGGAACCTGCTCTGGATGATCTTTGCCCAGGTGGCCTTTGGCATCGCCCTGGGGCTGGCGGTGGGCGCGCTGTCCATCTTTGTACTGCGGCGGTTGCGGCTGTCCGACGGGATGGACTCCATCTTCGTGCTGGCGGCCGCCCTGCTGTCCTATGCGCTGCCCACAGTGGTGGGGGGCAACGGCTATCTGGGGACCTATCTGGCGGGCATCCTGCTGGGTAACGCCAAGATTCCCCACAAGGTGTCCCTGGTCCACTTTTTTGACGGATTGACCGGTCTGGCCCAGATTATCATCTTTTTCCTGCTGGGGCTGCTCTCCTACCCCACGCAAATTCCCGGCGTACTTCTCCCCGCCGTGGCCATCGCCCTGTTCCTGACGCTGGTGGCCCGGCCGGCGGCGGTATTTCTGCTGCTGGCGCCCTTCCGCTGCAAACTGCGGCAGAGCCTGCTGGTGTCCTGGGCGGGGCTGAGAGGGGCGGCCTCCATCGTGTTCGCCATCATGGCCCTGGCCGGGGGCGCGGAGACCGGCTACGATCTGTTTCACATCGTCTTCTGTATCTCCCTGCTGTCGGTGGCCATCCAGGGCTCGCTGCTGCCGCTGGTGGCCCGCAAGCTGAACATGGTGGATACACAGGAAAATATTGGACGGACCTTCAACGACTATCAGGATCAACGCCAGCTCCACCTGACTCGCTTCCGGATTCAGCCGGGCCACCCCTGGGAGGGAAAGACGGTGGGGGAGTGCAATCTGCCCGCCGACGCGCTGGTGGTCACCATCCGCCGGGGGGAGGAGAGCCTGATCCCCAACGGCGGCACCGTGGTCCAGGCGGGGGACCTGCTGGTGGTGAGTACGCCCATCTACCAGGATGACGGTGGAGTCAGCCTGCGGGAGCTGCCGGTGGAGGAGCATAAGGACTGGATCGGCCACACCATTCGGGAACTGGGGCTGCCGGCGGAGGTGCTCATCGTGCTGGTCCGCCGGGCGGACGGAACCACCGCGGTGCCCAAGGGAGGAACCGTGCTCTGCCAGGGAGATACTCTGGTGGTCAGCGAAGCGGAACATACGCGCACAGAATAGGAGAAAAGTGAACCTGTGGGGCTAAAATTCCTTGCCATTACCAAAGGGTAAGTGTTATCATGATAACAAAGGATGATTGACACCGGCTTTGCGGCAAAGGAGGGCCCCATTGGTGGAACATACAATTGAATTGGTGGAAAAAAAGCAGCTGCGGGTGATGCTCAATCCGGTACGTCAGGAGATGGTCCATCTGCTGAGGCTGGTGGCCCGACCCTTGACCGCCAATGAGGTGGCGGAGCGGATGCAGCTGTCGCCCAGCGCGGCCCACACCCATTTGAACAAGCTGGTTAAGATGGGGCTGCTCTCGGCCCGGGAGGGGACCCGGCGGGACGGCAGCAAGACCATCTACTATCAGATGCGGGAGGTACGCCTGCGGCTGTGTCTGGGCCGGAGGGACGCTTACCAGGGGGAGCGGGAGGCGCTGGCGGCCAACCTGGTGGACAGCACCTTCCGCAGTATGCTGGACAACGTGTACCGCTATGAGGAACAGGAGCTGCCCGACTACAACCTGCTGCGGTTTGGGGCCCTCCATCTGGACACGGCCCAGCGCCGGGAATTGATGGAGCTGATGGGCCGCTACCTGGAGGAGCACGGCGCCCTGCGTCCGGAGGCGGAGGAGCACTGGGAATATGTCGTACTGGCCTATCGGGCCGGAAAAGAGCTGTAAAAACAGGGGCTGAACGGGATGCTTTTCCCGCTCAGCCCCTGTTTTATAAATAGGTAATATCCAGCTCCAGCCCCTGCTTCATGGCGTAACTGATGGTGTACATAGTGCCCCCCAGCAGCCCGTTGTAGACGGCGATCAGCCGGGCGGCGTGGTCCACCAGGTATCGGTTGCGGCGGAGCATACACCCCTTGTCATAGCGGCGCTGGACCATGGTCTCATGGTCGCAGGCGGCCACCAGGGCGTAATACCGGTTCCGGTCCCGCTCGCTCCAACGGGCGGCCTGCTCCTCGCAGGGGATAACCGCCTCCAGGGTGACGCCGGGCATCCGCTCCCGCAGGGCCAGCACCGCCTCGCAGAAGTAGAAATCCGCCCCCCGGGCCATGCCGCACAGGAAGTGTCGGTAGCCGGCGCCATAGGCGGCCTCCAGCGACCGGGCCAGCTTGTCCTTCAGTTCCAGGCAGCGGGGGTCCCCTTCGTTGTCCCCCCAGGGCAGCTTTTCCGGCCGGTGACCGGTAAAGCTGCAACAAAGGCTCCGTCTCATGGAAACCACCCTCTCTGTGGATTGTCTCTGTCCCATATTGTAAATGATTCGCCGGGGGAAGTCAACGAGAAATCGAACATTTGTTTTTGACCCAGAAAGCAGTTGCAAATTGTGCCGGAATGTGTATAATAGAATATGAAAACTGAATAACTGTCTTCAGGGCAGGGTGAAAATCCCGATCGGCGGTAAAGTCCGCGAGCCAGTTTGGCCGACCCGGTGGAACTCCGGGACCGACAGTGACGCACAATGTGCGAAGTCTGGATGGAAGAAGACGTGTGGCATATTGGCACACTCCCATTGCATGGAACTCTGAACGGCAGTAGGTTCAGCAGATCCGGTAATGAGGAGTGTTTTGTTATGACCAATTCTGTTTCCGCCCGGCGGCGGGTGGGGGCTCGTGCCGTTACGGTGACGGCCATGTTTTCGGCCGTAGCCTTTGTGCTGATGTTCCTGGAGTTCTCCCTGCCTATCATCCCCAGCTTTGTGAAGATGGATGTGTCCGAGCTGCCCGCCCTGCTGGCCGCCTTCGGTCTGGGGCCGGTGTACGGCGTGGTGGTGTGCCTGGTGAAGAACCTGCTCCACCTGCTTATCACCACCACCGGCGGCGCGGGTGAGCTGTGCAACTTCCTGCTGGGGGCCTGCTTTGTGTTCCCTGCGGGCCTGATCTACCAGCTCCACAAGTCCCGCAAGACGGCCATCCTGGGCGCCCTGGTGGGGGCGATTATCATGGCCCTGCTGTCCATCCCCCTGAACTACTACATTACCTACCCCATTTACTCCAATTTTATGCCCATCGAAACCATCATCGGAATGTATCAGGCCATCCGCCCCTCCACCAACGGCCTGCTGGAGTGTCTCGTGGTGTTCAACGCCCCCTTCACCCTGCTGAAGGGCCTGCTGGACGCGGTGATCTGCTTTTTGATCTATAAACCCCTGTCTCCCCTGATCCACGGAAAACGGTAAACGGGAAAACGACCGCCGAGAGGCGGTCGTTTTTCGTTGGGGAACTAGGTCAGGGGGATGACCCAGTTCAGATCCACCCACTGACTCACCAGACCCTCGTCCATATCGTCATAGGCGTAGTAGATGCGCTGGATGCGGATGGCGGTAATAGGGCCTGTGTCCTGAGTGAGCAGGATCTCCTGGGGGTATCCTGCCATATCGTCAGAGCGGCGGGGGACGCCCTGATAACAGGCGCCGTTCGCCCCGATAAACTGGACGCCGCAGACGGGCTCCGCCTGGAGGTCCACCAGCGATTTCCACCACTCTGATTCGTTGGGTATGGCGCCGAAGAGGGAGAGGCGGCGGCCGTCTTTGGATACCAGAGCTGTGACAAGAATCTCTCCCACGCTCTGCTCACTGCTGACAGACTCTATGGTTTCCGGTGAGGAAAGCCGCAGATCCACTTTCTGCACGGCGTCGGCAAGATAGTCCTCCACCAGAAGGGTGCAGCAGCCGGAGCCTGTGTCCGCCAATTCATAGGTAAAGACGGCCTGGGCGTAAGACTGATAGCCCTGCTCCAGGTAGCGCTGTCCCAGATATTGATGTTCCGAAAGGGAAGAAAACTGGATGCGTTTCCGCTCAAGAGCGGTATATTGGCCCTGCGGATAGGAGCCGCTGTTTGACAGATCGGTAAAGGGATTTTGTCCGGACAGGACTTTTCCATTCTGCTGTGCGGTGACTTTGACATACAGATTCTGATGAGTGGACCCATTCAGACGCTCCTCCGATTTGGACACCACCTCCAGGGGAATAAACAAAATGCCGTCCCGGACATAGGAGCCTGAAATCAAATAGGTGCGACCATTCAGGGAGAACTCCACTTCTCCATCCTGGACAAGCATAGCCTGCTGCGCATCCATGGCCCCCACCCCGGAGAAATAGTCCACGATCCGCTTCACCCCCGCCGCCAGGGCCTGATAGTTGGCCAGGCACAGGATGAGGGCCAGACAGGCGGCCGCAGTCCCCAGCCCCTTCCAGGGAATGTGGCGGGTGGCTGTGGAGGACATGGCCTCCTCGGTCAGATCAATAAGGTCGTCCTCTTCCAACACCTGATCCCAATGGTAGGCTTTCATCTGGTATCCTCCTTTCCATCCCAGCCCAGTCCCTGCTGGGCCAGCAGCCGCTTCAGCTTCTTCCGCAGGCGTGTCACCCGGGCGTCCACCCCGTTGGGGGACAGGCCCAGGGTACGCCCGATCTCGGCGGAGGGCCACTGATAGAGAAAGCGCAGGGTAAAGAGCCGCCGTTCCGCCGGTCCCAGAGTCTCCAGAGCCCGGCGGAGACCGTCCCGGAGGGCGGAGCGCTCGGCGTGGTCCTCCGCCCACAGAGCCCCCTGGTGGTCCTCCAGGGGGTCCTCTCGTCGGGCGGCCAGACTGCGGCGGCGGTCCCTGGCCCGGCTGCGGACCAGCACGCAGAGATAGGTTTTTTCGCTCCCTCTGGTGGGGTCCCACCTTTGAATGCCGTCTACATAGGCCCATAGAGCGTCCTGCACACACTCCTCGGCCTCCTCCGGATATCCGGGCAGCAGGGCGTCCGCCACCGTGCGCAGCAGTCTGCCGTACTGGTCCAGCACCCGCTGGGCCTCCTGGTCCCGGTCCATGGTGGTATCCATGCCTTCCCCCCCTTTCACCCAACAGTACGATGCGCAGGCGGAATACCTGACGGTGTTTCCCTGAATTCTTATCAAAAAAGCCCCTGAACGGGGGCCGGAACCGGATAAACCGATTCCGGGCCCGTTCAGGGGCTGGTTGGGGCTGGATAGGATCAGGCCTGATCCACCACCTGGCCGGAGAGGACGCTCTTGGCCTCCACGGTCAGTTCGCCGCCCGCGCAGTCCACGGTGAGCGTGTCGCCGGGCTGGACCTGGTCGGCGATGATCTTCCGGCTGATGAGGGTCTCAACCCCGTGCTGCACAAAGCGGCGCAGGGGGCGGGCGCCGAAGGCCGGATCATAGGCGTTGTCGATGATGAAGCGCTTGGCGGCGTCGGTGAGGACCACCTTCAGCTGCTTCTCCTCCAGACGGCGGTTGAGCTCACCCACCAGCAGGTCGATGATGTGGGTGATGTTGTCCTTGGTCAGAGGCTTGTAGAACACAATCTCATCCAGACGGTTGAGGAACTCAGGCCGGAAGGAGTGCCGCAGCAGCTCCTGCACCTGGTTCTTGGCCTCCTCGGTGATTTCGCCGTTGGCGTCGATGCCGTCCAGCAGATACTGAGAGCCCAGGTTGGAGGTCAGGATAATAATGGTGTTCTTGAAGTCCACGGTGCGGCCCTGGCTGTCGGTGATGCGACCGTCGTCCAGCACCTGGAGCAGGATGTTGAATACGTCGGGATGGGCCTTCTCCACCTCGTCGAAGAGGACCACGGAGTAGGGGTGACGGCGGACGGCCTCGGTGAGCTGACCGCCCTCCTCATAGCCCACATATCCCGGAGGGGCGCCGATCAGACGGGACACGGAGAATTTCTCCATATACTCGCTCATATCGATACGCACCATGTTTTTCTCGCTGTCGAACAGAGCCTCGGCCAGAGTCTTGGCCAGCTCGGTCTTGCCCACGCCGGTGGGGCCCAGGAACAGGAAGGAGCCGATGGGCCGGTCGGGGTCGGCGATGCCGGCGCGGCTGCGAAGAATGGCTTCGGATACCAGACGGACGGCCTCGTCCTGGCCCACCACCCGCTGGTGGAGAATATCCTCCAGGTGGAGCAGCTTCTCCCGCTCGCCCTCCATCAGCTTGGCCACGGGGATGCCGGTCCAGCGCTCGATGATGCGGGCGATCTCCTCCTCGGTGACCTTATCCCGCAGCAGGCTTCTGGCCTTGCCCTCGTTGGCGATGGCCTCCTCCGCCTCCAGCTGCTTGCGCAGCTCGGGGATCTTGCCGTACTGCAGCTCGGCGGCCTTATTCAGGTCGTACTCCCGCTGGGCCTTTTCCAGTTCGGCGTTGGCGGCCTCCAAATCCTCCCGCAGCTTCTGAACCTTGCCGATGGCGTTCTTCTCATTCTCCCACTGGGCCTTCTTGGCGTTGAACTCGTCCCGCATCTCGGCCAGCTC